>CAZGWH010000045.1:0-19649 GCA_964529325.1 uncultured bacterium
GCTACATCTGTCGTGGTTTCACCCGTTGCAAAATTCATCGCCTCTAAATGCATTAAATATGTTCCAGGTGTAACTAATTGTCCTACTTCATCTCGTCCATCCCAAGAGGAGGATTCTGAATCATTTAAAACAATCATTGCTTGTTCATCATATCGATCAACTAGGGTTGTGACAAACCGTCCAGATAAATCAAATATTCTTACAATTGTTCGTGCACTCAATGGCGAAACATAAGCATAATCTAATTTTTCACCAATTGTTGGAATTATTACATAAGGTGCCGGAATTATTTTTGCTTTATCTGTTAATACCCATTGGTAATCTTCATTATCTAAACAATTATTTTTTGTACTTTCTGTTAATTCAATAAATTTACCATGATTATTAAAACAAACTCCTGGTGACTCATAAAAAGTACCGTCACCATGAATTTCTTCTAAAATGGTTATATCTGATTCATATTCAACAACAACTTGCCAATCATTTGAAATGTCTAGTGTAATTCCACCACGACAATAAACATCAAGTACACCTGTTAGTTGAATTTTAAATTTATCAATTTCAGTAATTTTCTTTAATTCAGTTAACATAATATCAAACCCATCTTGAAAAGAACTACTTTCTGGCCAAACTACAAAACTAATTCGATACCCTTCATCGTCTTCAATTTTAAATGAATAAGGTCCATTACTTGGTGTGATATCATAAAAGTCAACCACCGTTCCAATTAAAGTTAATGATTCACCTACAAGAGGGCAATCAGAATTATTTTGCAAATCATATTGACCACTACATTCTACAACATCAGTTTCACAATTATTTATAACATTATAAAAAGTCATTGCACAACTACCATCATCAACAGATGCTTCAGGGTTATAATTTGGTGCAGATAAGTCTGTGCACCCCATTGTAACTAATGATATAATTTCCCAAGATAGCCTAAAGTTTTCACTTGTTTCATCATGTCCTGTGATTCCATTTCCATCTAAATCAATTTCATCGAATTCATCCATGCCACTTATTCTAGAAAAAGCATAATAATCACTCGGTACACTCTCAAAAAACATTTGTTCTTCGGCTGAAGTATCATTCAAATAATTATTTATTCCTGTTTTGTCAACGGCACTTTGATTTCCCCCCCAAATAAAATAATCTATATCAATAATATTATTATTTGGATTCCCATCCCATTTAAATAGAATCAAACTTTCTGTTTCATCATCTAATTTATTAGTAGCTAATCCAAATGAATTTGATTCCGTTTCATACATTGTGGGAAAACCTTCAGTATTTTCAAATAATGTAAAATCTGGAATTAAATTATTATAAAATGTGTTATAATCTTCATTTAATACAATTATCAATGTATCATTTGGTTGAATATTAATATCAGGAAATCTAGCTGTAAAACCACTCATAATATGAGATGGTGCTAAGTCACCTTGTGTTTGTATTTGATAATAATCTTCATCATCACATATATAATAATCTGATAAATTTACGGCTTCAGAAGTTGGATTTGTAATTGAAATTGATTCCGCTTCACTTGGAGTAATTACAATTTTACTTAATAATAAATGATTCGCTGTTTCAGCAAACGCAAGTATTGGCATGAGAGAAAAAAATAATATTCTCAAATATTTCATTTAATAAATACCTAATTTAGTTTTAATTAATTTTCTAAGTTAAAATTAGCGAACAAGCAGCATACTTTTCGTTAAAATATCTGAAGAAGTTTTTAATTGATAAAAATATAATCCCGATGGTACTGCATTTCCATTTATATTTTCAGCATTCCATATTACAGAATAATTTCCTGGTGCATAAATATTATCGATTAAATTAGAAACAAGATTTCCTTTTAAATCATAAATTGAAATATTAACTTGTTCTCTGTTTTTAATATTAAATTCAATTATAGTCTCTGGATTAAATGGATTTGGAAAGTTTTGAGACAATGAATTTTGTGATGGCATGGTTAAATCAGAATTACTTAAACAACTAAAATCATCCATATTTCGAGGAGATATTTTAAATTCACTATAACTATATGTTACAACTCCAGTAATACAATCAAAAGAATCTCCTACATTCATTGACGGAAATTCACCATCAAAATAATAATCATCTAATATTGCAGTTCCACTTCCGTCATTTACATACCAATTATAATCATCAATCATTTCCACCGTTACATCCGATACGGTAATTAACATACTTTCTAGTTTTTCTCCATCGAGTGAACATTCTGTTCCAATTTCTCCTGTTGATAAGCTCATGGGTGAAATACTATTACCAGATGAAGATACAACAGATGAAGTTACATCAATTAATTGTGTAAAACTGTAATATTCATTCGCAGTTGCAGTTAATGTAATCTCATCTCCTTCTTGCGGATTTACTGAAATATCATATACATATATTCCAGCCCATTCACTATCATTTGGATCTTGTAAAAAGAAATTTGGATTGCTTCCTGATTTAACAAATGTTACAATTCCAGAAGTAGTAACCGTCAAACCTGCAGATGCAGATTCATAACAATAATCTCCTTGTTCTTCTGTATATTGTATATCGTATATTGAGGATGGACCAGAAACCATAATTGTAATTTCATCAGTAGCTTCATTAATATCATCATCCCAGATTGTCAATCTAAATGTAATAATACTATTTTCATCTGGTGCTATAAATGAAGTCATTGCACTTTCTTCGTCTTCTAAGGAAACGGTAGGACCATCTAATTGAACCCATTCATAAGCCACAATTGAACCAGAATCAAAACTTTCTGATGCATCTAAATAAACAACATCTCCTGGAGAGACAACCTGATCATCTCCTGCATCTGCAACGGGTAAATTAGGGTCCGCATTTGATTGTATATCTATAAAATATCCACATGTTAACTGAACAGCTCCATTATAAAAAGATACTACACCTGAAATTGCTAACTCTTCACCAAGCATTTCTTCAAATTGAGTTAATTCTGATGCTGGAACAGCAGAATTCCAAAACATTGTTTGCGTTTCAGAACCGTTATCAGAAGTTATTGTTAACGCTGTAAATTCAGTAGACCCACTAGTATAATGCCAGTAATCTGTTAATTCTCCTGTTGCAATTGCCCATGTTCCATTCATTGAAACAGTTTCTGTTCCTTGAATTTCGTATGGTTCTGGCAAATTATAACCCGTATCAATTAGCGTAATTGTTGGGTTTGTTATTTCGACATCATCATTGAATAATTCAACCATTCCCATAACTTCAATAAAATCACCTCGATTGTAGGTCTCTTCTAATTCATCAGAATTATAAACCTGGATACCTCTTCCTGATTCATCTTGAATATAAAACTTTGTTCGTCCTGGGAATAATAAATCATCACCAATAGTTACTATACCTTGAACAATCACAGTTTGCCCATTGAAAGTATCAATGTCATTTTGAATTTCAGCAATATTTGTTAATGATGGTAATAAAATTGAAAAACTAATATCTACTTCTACAGCGGGATCTAGTGAGTTACCATCATTATTGACGAGTTCCATCGATAAATCATGTTCACCTTCAAAAGCTCCTGTAACTGAAATAGGGTCTGTATTATTAATATTATCTTCATTTCCATCTAAATTGTAAACTATATATCCATCAGTACCTACTTCAAAATTATAAACAGAAAATGAAATTGTATAATCTGTTGAGTTTAATGTTTCACCGTCAGAAGGTGATTGAATAAATAATAATGGGTTATCTCCACCACTACCACATGCACTGCATATATGAAAACCAATATATTCCCATGTATTTTGGTCATAGACTATCCATTCTGAATCGGATACATTTGTACCTGCAGACATTTCCCAGTCACCGCCATTTCCATAACTAACTGCAGGGCTTCTTACGAGTGTATGATCTTTTGTTGCATTTGTAACTCCTGCAACTGACCAACCATCTCCTATATCTTCACCAATTGTTCCAATTATATCGACAATTTCGCCCGTAGTAGTTGTTAAGCCAAAGACATCATCTCCATTGCTTAAATAAGTAAATTCTTGATCACATTCTGCTGAAATTGTTGCATCAGCTGAACCATGGCATACCACATATACTTCACCAGGTAATAATATTGTATTTTGAGAAAATTCAACATTATTTGGATAATCCCAATTTGATCCATCATCACATCCATTTGAACAACTTGATAATGAATAATCACCCAAATCTACACTTTCTTCACCTGCGTTAAATATTTCAAGATATTTATTATTACTTGAACCTTCTGCGTATTCTGAAAAAAATAGATTTGGTTGTGAAAACATTAACCCCATTAAAATACATATTATAAATTTATTCATTTATGTCCCATTTATTTTGATTACAAAAAAAATTGCCCTGCTCAATAAATGAACAGGACAATCAATTATTTAGTTAATTAAACTTATTAACGAAGTAAAGTGATTTTACTTGTTTCTATATTATTGTTCGTTTCCAGTGTTAAAAAATACACTCCAGAAGTTACGGGATTTCTATTATTATCATCTCCAGCCCAATTTATTTGATAATTCCCAACTGGTTTCATTTCTGAAACTAAGTTGTTTATTAATCGTCCATTTAAATCATAAACATTAACCGAAATAAATCCATCTGTTTTATTAACATAAGATATAGTTGTTACAGGATTAAAAGGATTTGGATAATTAGATAATAATTGATAATCCTTTACTAGATTAATATCTATTTCGCCATTTAAATCAGAAGCTACCATGTTTAATATTTCGAAGTCATCATCAATTGTAAATAATTCACCAACTTCTGGATATAATAAAACCATAGTTGTTCTATTATTGTCTGTATTATAGTTTGCAAAATATGCATTCTCTGATAAATTTATTTTTGCATTTTTGTTATGTGAAATTGTGAGTTGAACTCCACCAACTATACCATTAGCAGACAATTCCAATCCCGAAATTGATTTAATTAAATTAATATGAGGAGCATAAGAATTACTAACCATTCCATTTCCTAAAATAATTGAAACCATATTAACAATATCCGTTACATTTACAACATCATCAAGTGTAATATCAGATCTACAGAATTCGTCAGCATTTAATTCCGATGTTCCTAAAATATAATTTACAACTTGAACAATATCAGATACATTTAGTTCACCATCACCATTCGTATCACCAGATCCACAGGCAATCGCTGTTTCACAATCAGAACAACTATTAAAGCAGAATGGGCCGACGGACATATCAGTGTCACTTGTTGTGAAAATTCGATTACCATAATTATCACCAGCACCACAACCTAAATCATTAAAATTAATTTCCCATTCTGAACCATTTTTAAATTTATATGTATATTCTGTATTTGCTACTAATACAAGCGTTGCAGTAAAAACATCATCACCATCGTCATCAACCATGTCATAATATCCACCATTTACATTTAAATCTAATCCATAACCGGCAGTATCAACAACTTGTTCTGACATATTAACTTGGAATGTAACTTCAACTAAAATATTTCCATTACAATCGAATCCAATGTCAGGGTAAATACAGTCTGAGGCCTCACCAAAATTACAAGCAGTTTCATCGCTACATAAAGAAGCAAAATCATGAGGATGTGAACCTATGAATGTCCATGTATTTTGATCTTGAACAACCCATTCAGAATCTTCTGAATTTGTTCCTGCAGATAATATCCAGTCAGAATTACCCGAAAGAACAGAAGATTTACGAACAAGAGTATGATCTTTTGTCGCGTTAGAAACACCTGCAACAGCCCAACCAGAACCTGGATCAATACCAACTTCACCAATTATATCTAAAATTGCACCACTACCAAGTTGGGTTAATGCTTGAACATCATCTCCATTACTTAAATATGTAAATGTTTGGTCACATTCTGCTAAAATAATATCATCGGCCGAACCATGACATACTACAAATACATCTCCAGCACTCACTATAGTACCAACTTCAAAAGTAACATTATCAGGATAATCCCATGAGATACCATCATTACAACCATTTGAACAAGTTGAAATTGAATAACCACTTAAATCAACATCAGAATCTGATGCATTATAAATTTCTAAATATTTATTATTACTTGAACCTTCGGCTGATTCGGAGAAAAATAAATTAGAAATTTCAGGCCATTCATAAAAACATGAACCGTCATCAATATTTGCACTTTCTTCATAATTTAGTGCATAAGGATCTGTACATCCAGGTATTTCTGTTAAGCATGCATCACAAGACTCCCAACAAACGGTATCTAAAACTAAATCATCTGCACCTACTGTTAAAAATCTATCATTTCCATAATTACCACCTGCACAATCTGCTAACTCAGAACCAGATTCATAACCTGAGCCATCGCTATTATTAAAATTATAGCCATATTCATTTCCAGCGACTAATGCTAATGTATAGGTGAATACATTATCACCATCATCATCATTCATTACAAACCAGTCACTAGGATTATAATCTCCATTAATAGTTGAAGTTCTTACTTTTACATCTCCAACAATACCTTCAATATTCATATCTACTGAAAAAGTTACACTTGTCGTACAAGAAGAACCATCACCGGCACATTCTCCACAGGCATCAACAATTGCACCACCATCGCAAGTTCCAGTACAATCTTCAACAGCATCTCCTCCACATACACCAGCACAATCACTTACAAATTCACAAGCACCTTGTTCACCAAAATTACATGCATCCACATCATCACAAGTAGGGATATCACCTGCACCAATCCAATTAAACGGGTCAAACCCCTCAGGTGCATATTGATTACCATCACCACCACCAGAATCATTATCAATATACCATTCAGTTTCATCCCATATCGGATTTCCTTGAGTAACTGTTTCAGCTCTTTCAGCTCTACCATCTTCAAATTCATGACCTGTTCCAGTACCGTCTTCTCCTGCAACACCAAACATATCTACAATTGAACCAAAATCATCAATTAATGCTAAATTGTCATCACCATTACTATCTGAAACCCCACCAGTACCAACATCTTGATCACAAACTAAACTATAAGTTGTATTAAATTTGACTTCATCATTACATACAACATAATATCCACCTGCAGAAATAGTGCCTGTTAAAGAAACGGGAGCTGATGGGTCTGCATTTCCATTTGTCCATCTTTGTAAAACCCATGCAGATAAATCTACATCAGTATCACCATTATTATATAATTCTACAAATCGACCAGCATCAGAAGAATTTTGAGGATCTGCAAGTTCTGTAAAAAATACAGTAGATCCGTTGGAAGAAACAGGAACTTCATTTGCTCCTTCATCAATCCATTGTGCAATTAAATTAATATTTTCTATAGATAAAGTTCCATTTGGAGGCATAGTTCCATTGTCTATTTTAATCCATAAATTACTTGTGGAATGATCTCCTGCGACGACAGTATTTCCACTATTCCCGCCTGTCATTAATTCATCATAAGTACCGAGTTGTAATCCACCACTATATCCGCCAGCATGACACCCCATGCAATTAGTATCAAATATTGGTTGTATTTCAGTTTGATAATCCACGGCACTAAAAACCATTGATGTCAAACTAAAAAGCATGATTGTTTTAAAAAGATTCTTCATTATTTCTCCTTTAAGTGATTTGGTTATTATTAAATAAAAAAGGGTACTACCTTGTGTAAGAATAGCACTCTTAATTCTAAAAATTTAAATTATAAAAATATTGTTAATTTGCATCCTTGTTTTCAGTTTGTGGCTATATGGGAGATCCGTATATTTTCTTTAAAATTTGTATGTAAAATTACGCCTTAAACATTAAATGTAAAAACAATAATTTATTATTTTTCCATTTCCAAATTAATGCCCGATAATATAAAAAAAACCTATTTCAAGTTTGATTTAAAATTTTCATATCATTTCTTTTAAAATATCAATTAAATCAACAACTCTGTTTGAATAACCCCATTCATTATCATACCAATTTAATGTTCGTAAATATTTACCACCAATCAAACTGGTACATTCGACATCATAAATTGATGAACTTGAATTTCCAATAATATCATTTGATACAATTGGAGATTTTGAATATTCTAAAATATTTTTCATATTATTACTTTTTGAAGCTTCTTCAATTACATTATTCACTTCTTCAATTGAAACTTTTCTCTCTAATTCAACAAATAAATCGACAACAGATCCATCGGGTACTGGAACTCTAGATGCTATTCCATCTAATTTACCATCTAATTCAGGTAAAACTTTTCCAACTGCTTTTGCAGCACCAGTTGAAGTAGGAATTATATTTTCAGCGGCAGCTCTTGATCTACGCCAATCTTTATGAGGAACATCGGCAAGTCTTTGATCATTTGTATATGCATGAACCGTATTTATAACTCCATTAACTATACCAAAATTATCATTTAATATCTTGGCCATTGGTGCTAGGCAATTTGTAGTACAACTTGCATTTGAAATAATTCTATCTGATGGCTTTAATCCATCATTATTTACACCCAATACAATTGTGCTGTCTATTTCATCTTTTGCGGGAACAGTTAATATTACCTTTTTCGCTCCAGCTATTAAATGGTTTTCTAATTGTTTTTTTAGCCTAAATACACCTGTAGCTTCAATTACAATATCAACTTCTAGCTTTTCCCAAGGGAGTAGAGAAGGGTCACTTTCATTTAGTAAATTTACATTTTGTCCAGGGGTTGTTAATATTCCATCAGTATAATTAACATTACCTTTAAAATTACCCATGACGGTATCATACCTAAGTAAATATGCTAAAATTTCAGGATCACTTAAGTCATTTATTGCGACTATATTATGCTTATTATCTGAAGATAAAATACGATAAACAGATCTTCCAATACGACCGAAACCATTAATTGCAATATTCATATTATTTTTTCTCCAATTCATTATAAGCTAAAATAACATCAATAACTCTTGATGCATGATTAAATCCATTATCATACCATGAAAGTGTTTTTATCATATTTTGCCCTATTTTTAGTGTACCTTTTAAATCAAAAACAACGGTTTCAGACATTCCTATCACATCAGATGAAACAATAGGATCTTCAACCGTTTTTATTAATTCTGGAAATTTATTACTTTCTTTTATTAATAGATTATTTACATCATTCACCGTAATGGTATTACTTTCAAATACAGTTGTTAAATCTAACATTGAACCAAATTGAACAGGTACATTTAGAGCAGAACTCATAATTTTATTTTTAAACTTTGGGATTATTTGTTGAATTATTCCAGCAGATTTATTTTTATTTGGTATAATATTTTCAGCTGCAGAACGACTTCTTCTAAAATCTACCCCTGCAACATCTTGTAATGGTTGTTCACTTGTATATGAATGAATTGTCATCATATTTGCAAAATTAATACTAAATGCATTGTCCAAAATATTTAATAATATTGCCATTGCATTAGTCGTTGAAGAACCAGCAGAAATTATTTCATCATTTTTATTAACATCTTTCTCATTTATTCCAGGGATAATTATTCTATCAATATTATCATCTGGCAAAGATGTAAGTATCACTTTCTTTGCACCAGCGACTAAATGTTTTTGAAGCGTAATTCCTGATAGATATTTTCCTGATGCATCTATCACCCAGTCAACATCCAACGCATCCCATGGAATATCTCCTGGTGAAACTGCATTTATAAATCGAGTCTTATTAGTTGGAGTTATAAAATAATTACCACAAATATCAACTGTACAATTATTTCGAGAATCACTCTCTAATAGATATTTTAAAATATCAGGGTTTCCAATATCGCAAATGGTATTTACTGAAAATTGAGGATCTTTATCCATTTTTGAATAGATATATCTTCCAATATGTCCAAAACCCATTATTCCGACTTTTATCATATTATTTCTCTTTATTTATTTAGATGTTTAAATAATTATTATATAAAATTTTTCAAATCTTTAAGTATTGTTTTAAAATTTATATTGAATTGAAAATATCTGTGGGATTCCAAATGTTGAAGGAAATTTATTTGCAATGCTGTAACTGATTTTCCACTGATTATAAATTAAATTTATTCCACTGGCATATTGTAACTTTTGATTTGAAATATATTTAATTGATCCAGTAAAATCTATAAATCCTAAATTATAATTAATAAAAGAATTTATTGAATTTTCTACTTTAGAGTAATTTATACCAACCCCATAAGAAATTGGTAATTTATTATGATTATTTTGTAATAATAAATTTGTTTGAACTGATGGAAACGGGGCATTATTATCATCTATGTATAAAACCGAATTTCGAAGTGAAAAATCAACTTGAATATTTTTATAAATAAATTTATTAAAATAAAAATTGGTAATAATACCATTATATTTTTCTGTATATAAAAGAGTTGAAAATGGCTGAAATTTAATTCCTATATTATAGTTTTTAATTTCTTTACCAATTAACAATGAAATTGAAAACCATGAAGCAGGTAGCTTAATTTTTTCTTCGTCATTAGGTATAGATCCATGATAATAAATTTCATTATCCTCCATTATTTCAAATCCTACCGATTTAACTAGTGAGGATGAAGTAATCCAAAAGATTGAATGACCCGTAATTCCAGGTAACCAATTTCGAGTATTATATTCTAATAATGAATTTTCATTAAATAATTCAGATAAACTATTTACACCGAGATTAGAAGAAGTTTGTGTAGATAATGCATTTGAATTTATGGGTATATTTAAAGCATCTAAGCCAATTGAAAATATTTGTGATATACATAAAAAGTAAATTGTTTTAAAGTTCATAATTTAAAATCCCAAGTAAATACATGACTATTTTGTTCATTATACCCCCCAATCATTAATGCATAATTTATATTTAAATAATTATTCACAGGAATACCAAACCCACAAGATACATTTATTGAATTGTACCCTACGCGTAAATATATTGGTAAATTAAAATTAATTAATTTATATTCAATCCCTAACTTATTTAACCTGCCTATAAAACCAAAATTAATATCATTATAATAATCTGTCTGTAATAAAATCTTCATTTGATTTAAGTAATTATAACTTAATGCACCAGAGTAAATAGTTGGATAATATTCATTATAATCTCTAATGGTTCCATCATTCATATTAATTTTCCAATTAGATTTTCCATTGATATTTTTTATTGTAAATGCTAAAAATAAATTATTAAAAGGATTAGCAAGAATACCAAAATCAATACCTAATCCAGTTGATTTCACCTCTTCTATTAAACGCTGAAAATATATATTTAATTTTAATCCAATCGAAATATTTTTAATTGGAGAAACCCCAAAAGAGAAAAAACCATGATGATTTGACCATGTGAAATTTTCTGTAATTATTCCTGTATATCCACGACCAATTATTTCTTTCACTCCATTTGAAATATATCCAATACTCCCATTTGCTTTAGGTGGAATTTTAAAGTTTATAATCATTGATTGATAATATCTATCTAGAGATTTATTTTGAACAGATGCTCCACCTGAAATTTTTTTATTAATTAGTAATGCTGGATTATTAAATGCCCCAAAAACATTATCATCATTAATAATATTAACTCCTCCCATTGCATTACTTTGAGCATCTGGAGAAATAATAGAAAATCCTCCTTGAAATCCACCCATAGGTAAATTATTTGGAATTAAAATAGAAAGAAAAAACAAGATGATTAAAATAATTTTATTCAATTGATTACCACTAGTTTTGTCCATATATTTTTTGTTTGAGATAATAAATTACAAAAATAAACTCCATTTGCTACAATTTGATTTAAATTATTTCGGCCATTCCAAATGATTTCAATCTCATCATCAATTGAACGAAGATCATTTATTTCTATAACTTTATTCATTGAAAAATCATAAATTATTAATTTATTTGGGATAAAATTAGGTTTTGAAATAAATCGAACATGTCCATCACCATTTAACTGATTGTTTGAGTTTACAAAAAATGGATTAGGGTATGCATAGAATGGTTCGGGTTGTTCCCAAAATCGGTATGTATTCCAATTTAATCCTATATTTTCTGTTTTACCAATTCCATCACCTGTTCCTACAAATAAATACTCATTTGTTTCAGCAACACTATAAACCGAATTTGATAAAATTTCTTCAACAATATCACCATTTAAGTTATATTCAATTGGCCGTGATATTTTTTCAAAATAATGTCCATCCTCTGAATAATATAATCCTTTATCAGAAGCAATATAAACTTTTTCTTCAAAAGTTGAAATATTAAATACTTTTAATTCTAATTCTGTTATCATATTTGAAACAGACCAAGTCGCACCCAAATCACTTGAATAAGATACACTGTTTTGTTCAGTAATATTAGTACTCCAGGTGATTGCCCAAATTTTAGGATTAAGTGAATATTCTAACTCTTGAATTGAAAATCCAATAACCCAGTTACCTGATATCCCATCATGCTCTGATGTATAATGCGTCCAACTTACACAATTATTTTCCATTATAATTCCTTTATTTATCCCATTTGCAGTACCAACCCAAATAATAGAATCTCCTTGTGATTCAACGGCAAAACCTTTATGATTATGATTACCACCATTTATAGGATCATTTGGATCCAATGTATAATAGGTGGGTAATCCTTCATCGCAGGATAAATTATAGCTCGCATCCTGTGGTAATGGGAGGATTTCCCATGAAGCCTCTTCTCCTTCGATAATAGGTGCATTATTCCTAAATTTAATCCGCCTAATTCCACCGGCCCAATTTGCTGTATAAATATAATCTCCAGAAACGGTAATATCATAAGAAACATTATTAATTGCTACCGTTACTGCCAACTGTTTTATAGTTTCACCATACCAATCTGTGTACAAATATACATCGTTATCAGGAATTGGATCTATTGGTTGAGAAAAATATGTCCATGTTTCTCCATAATCTTGTGAAATTGAAATCCCAGTTCCCATCGACATATAATCACCTTGAGCCAAAGTATCAGTTACTCCAGAAACAACAATAATTGAATCATTCACAAATAATGCTGGGTTCCCACCTCTTGGTAATTCTATTTCGTTAATGGAATAAAATAAAGGGGTTCCATTTTGAATAATACTTTTTCCAAGTCCTCCACCAGTACCATAAAAAATTAATTCATCAGATGAGATTTCAATATCAATTACTCCATTTGATGGTAACGAATTAGAATTATCTCTATGAAGCAATATATTATTGTTAATTTCAAAATTAAATGGAGGTATCGATAAACAAATACTATAAAATATGGCGAATATTATTTTATTCAAAACAATCCTCCATGCAAGTAGATTCATTTTCAAAACCATCAGAACAAATACCATCTCCACATTTTAAAACCCATAAAGATTTTTCAAATTGAGATTCATTTTTTAAAGTATTTCTTTTATTCAACTTGTCATATACATTAAATCTAAATATTGCTCTCCCTGTTTTTCCCTCCTCTTCAGGGGTATCACTTTTAGCAGGTTTCATAGGGATTATTGTTTTAAACCGATATGTATTTTTTTCTACCCAATTATGATATTCCATATTCCAAGATGGATCAGAAATAAAAGCATCTACTCCTTCTTCAGGAAATAAATCATTTGTTAATTCAGCAACATTAATTAAATATTTTACATTTTTTATATCGTTTCCATAATTTGCATCAAAAACATTAACAAAAAACTCTAATGATGTATACAGAGTATCATGCAACATAATCGAATCTGGCATTTCAATTGAAATTATTTTAGGTGCAAAATTATAAATTAAATCAAAATTTTCAATTATATTTATTTTATTTGAATATGATAATGAAAACTGATATTCACCCGATAAAAACTGATTAGGATTAATTAATGAATGGAAAATATTATTCTGTTCAATTATATCACCATTATTACCATTATCAAATAAAGTTAATTCTATATTTAATGGTGGTTTCGGTATGTAAATACGGAATAATTCTGTAATCCCACTTTCAATTGCAGGAAATAAAAATTGACTTGTTACTAAATAATTATTAAAACTTTCTATTGAATTTGGATAAACTTCAACAAGAGAATCAATTTCTACTCCAATTAATTCAAATTGAAACCATTGAATATCTGTAGTTGAAATTAAATAAATTGGGAATGAATAAGTTTCTATATCAAACTGACCAAACTTAAACTGATGCCAATTTAAATCCATATCGTAATTACAACTATTATCATCTTCAACGGCATAAGAGTCATAATTAACTGCTAGCTCATCCATACAACCTCTATTATTTGAATTCCCATATATACAATTTGACTCTTCTAACTTGATATTCATTGAAATATTAACAGACATTAAACTATCATTTTCAATACAGCCAATAATATTTTGAGGAGATTCAATCCATGCTAAAGATGCAGATAATGTAGAATCTGAATCGATTTGATTTTCTCCAAATGAAACAGAGGTAAATATTTGATTCAACTCTTGGTTGTAATCAATAAAAACAATTGGATCATTATCAGTATTTAATGAAATTGGATCACTAATTTCACATGAAATAATAATGATACTACATAACATAACAATTAATTGAATAGTAGTTTTCATAATTAATTTGTAGGATGAGATATATTTATTAACATCCATTCACCTTTGTATTCAATATTATTTAAATGAAAATTATTTTCTTTTAAAATCTCTAATATCTCACCTTTATCTGTTTTTAATAATCCAGTCAAAAAAATATCAGATTTAATAGACTTATTTAAAAGAGGTATTAATTTAACAATAATATGTTTATTAATATTTGCTAAAATTATATCAAAATCAAACTGTTCCCATTTTAATACATCTTCAATAAATAATGGGATTTTATCTACTAAAGTATTTAATTCTAAATTTTCATTAAAATTATCTTTACAATCTTCATCGAACTCAACAGCTGTTACTGATTTTGCACCTAGTTTCATTCCTGCAATTGATAAAACACCACTTCCAGAACCTAAATCTAAAATAGACATATCTTTTTTTACTATTTTTATTAACTGTTCTAGTATTAAATATGTTGTTTCATGATGCCCTGTTCCGAATGCCATTCCAGGTTTAATTTTAATTTCAATCCCATTCGTCTTTTCAGTATGCCAATCTGGAATTACTGTAATTTTATCATTAATATTTATTGGAATAAAATTATCTTTCCAGGCTAAATGCCAATCTTCTTTAGTTTGTTCATTAAATATAAATTTAATTTTATCATTATAAATATGATTTTTCAATAATTGATTAACATATTTAAAATCTTGATTTTCAATATAATGAATATGTTTTTGATTCTCTTCTTCAAGACCTTTTGAAAATTGAAATACATCGGCACTTACAATTTCTAAGAAATCCAATTTTCCACTTATTGAAAGTTTTTGCCAAGAATCACTCATTATAAATCTTCCATATAAATAAAAGCTGTGACTAATTTACCTACAGCTTCTAAACTTTCAGCAGAACAATTTTCAGGTAAATCACTTAATGTATGCCACAAATTTTTATTATTTTTTAAATAATTAAAATCTATTAAGTTAACAGTTGGTATTTTTGTTTCCAAATAAAACACCCGATGATCATCATAAATTGGTTTCCCTAATTTATGTTTAAATTGATGAAGTTGTAAATTGTGTGCTAATGTCCAAAGTTGGTCAACAAATTGAGGTGCTTGATAATAGGAAAATCGTTCAATTTCAATATCTAAATTTTTATCCCCCACCATATCCAAACCAATTCCAAAATATGGCATAGGTAAAGGATAAATTTTTGCAAATTCTTTTGTGCCCAATCCAAAGGATTCGGCATTTCCAGACATACCCATATCTTCCCCATCAACAAAAAGTAAATCTACACCAATATTGATTAAAGGATTATTGTGAATAATTTCAGCCAAATGCATTAAAATTGCAACTCCACTTGCTCCATCATTTGCACCAATTATAGGTTTATCTTGATTTGATAATATTGAATCCATGTCGGCAATTTCTCTAGTATCCCAATGAGCTAATAATAAAAGTCTTTTTTCTTTTTCAGGAGAAAATCGTGCAAGTATATTTGTAATGCCAACTGGTTTTTTCCAAATTGGATGAGTAATTGTAATTTCATGTTTTATAATTTTATCAGCAACGGGATCTAAATAATTTTCTATAAAAATAATAAAATCATTATGACCCTTTGAACCGGGAAATCGTGGACCTAAATCACATTGTTTTTCTAAATATTTAAATGCAATGTTGCCATCAAAATAAGGAAAATCTTGGCAAAACATTGTTGTTATAAAAATTATTATTATATTAATATATTTCATCTACCCTCTTAATTTAATCACGACTGAAAACCCACCTCCTTTTTCAAATCGCCATTTATTTTGTAGTGAATAATCACCGCTATAAGTATAATTAAAAGTAAAATCTACAAAATTAGAAAAATGGTATTTCACCGTTGGCTTAATATTAAAATTTCTTTTTTCATCATTAATGGTAAAAACAGATCCGCCTGCTAATAAAACTTCTTTCCAAGTATAACTATAAGTTGAACTTAAATTAAATGTAATATCATTTTCTAAATCTAAATCTCTTAAAAAAAATATAGGGATTTCTAACCCACCTTTTTTTGTATATTTAATTGATGAATTTGATGTCAGTGAATGGTCCTTATCAATACCACCACCATAAGATTCTTTTATCGTCTGGGTATATCCACCATTTAAAGTAACTTTAATATTATTTTTTGTAGTTGTAGTTATACCCAATAAAGGTGAAAAGTTTAATTTATATATTTTTGATTCTTCACCATCATTTATTGTTTTCTCTTCACTACCCGTAAATTTATGATTAATAGATATAGTTTTAAAAATTTTATTTAAATATGGTAAAGTATGTAATTGCTGAATTGAAATATCATAATTAGGAAATGGAATACCTTGCATTTTAAATTTTTCATTAAAACCAATTGGTAAATATGAATGATTTAATGATATTGTTGTATCATTCGTTGTTGATATTTTTTCAATTACTTTTTTTTGATAATAAAGCCTGCCTATCGAAATTTTACCTAAACTATATCCATTTGTTTGAATTTTAATTTCTTTTGTATTTGAATAGTTACTATTCACTTGACTTAAATCTTCAGTTGTATAAGTTGAATCTTGATCAATATACAATGATTCACTAAAAAATTTATTAACAAAAGTAGGCTTATAAGAAGTCAAAATCCCATTATAATTTGCTGAAAAATCATCACTATATTCAACGGAAATATCACCAATAACTTTTGCAAATGAATGAGTTTTTTCTAAAAAAGATAAAATGAGCTCATTTTCAACTTCAACCCACTTTTGGTTTCTTTTTTTATTCCGCGAGTTACTACGCCCCGAACTAGGTCTAGAGGATTTTCCTTGAGTTTTTGGTGTAAAGAATTTTTCTAGAAAGGATGCCATTGAGAATCGAAATGAAGGTTTAATTTTATTAGAAAAACTTAATCCTGCAATACTATCAATACTTGTTGATCTAGTCCAAGTATATGATGAATTAAATAAAAACTTTGGCTTTAACCAATTCATATCTGGTAATAATGAAAATGATACTTTTTCATTACTTTTTGTTTTTCTCCCTATTGTTTGGTCTTCTATTAATTTTAATTTATTAAATTGATATTGATCTAAATTATTGTTTTGATCAAAATGATATGTTGATTCAATTTTTTTAATTGGCTCATAAGTCATATCGAACCGGCTTGTTAGTTTTAAGCTTTGATTAAAGGTTGTGTCTGGATTATTACGATACAATGTAAAATTATCAGTTTCATTTAATGTAACTTTTCCAGAAAGTTTTTTTGGAAAGTAATATATTTTAGATGAAAAAATGTCTCGTTCTTTTTCAAAATACTTTTGAATACTCGTAAATGGTTTTACGAAATTTGGATTATCATTTAAATTTAATAAATAATCAATATTTTGATTTTGCGTTTTCTGTCTTTCTATTTTTTTTGTAATATTAGAATTCATTTTATTGTTTGTCTGAAATCCAATTTTAAAATTATCAATGATGTATTTTTCCCAGAATTTTTGCCCTTTTGTCGATTTTTTAAACCCTGTTGAAATTCCATAATTTCTAGATATTGTTTGTATGCTATCTGGTGAACTCCATGGGTTTTCAATAATAACATCAGTTTGAGTTGGTTCAAATTGTGGGATTTGTGTTGATTCAGAATAAGTAAGCCTAATTGGGTCAAACCCTAATTTTTTATTAAAAAAATTATCAGGTTTTATAATTGTTGTTAATGAAAAACTTTGCTTTGTATTTCCAGTACTTAGGCGTTCCTGTAAGGCATGATAGTCAGCTGTTCGAGAATCAAAGTTTGCATTAATTTGAACCATATCTGCCACATTTAAATCGCCTGAAAATTTTACAGCAAATCCAGTTTTCCTTTGCACACCGGTCATTCTTAATTCATTAATAAAAATATGGCCATTCACTTTTTGATTTGTATTATTATATACTCCTACAACAATATTTTTCACATTATCAATACTGGGCTGACCCTTAATTCTAATTTTTTCCCACGTCGGATTTGTTAGCGAAGAGTCTACCCATTCCCACAAATCATCTCCGAGGAAATTTCCAGGAGGTGAGTAAATATTATCTCCATTTAAGTCATTTAATGGTTCTCCAATGTCAAACAAACCATTTCCTTCCGTATTTAATAAGATTGGTTGAATATCTTCCTGAGTTTCTAAATAAGGCTGATATACATTATCACCATTAGGATCGTCAACAGAACAGTCTGTACACGGAAAACATCCAAAAGAATTCCAATTATAACAAATCAGATTTTCAAATTGAATTAAATCTTCATTCCCAGAGCAACCATCAACAGATAAAAAATTACATGCAATATCAGAAAATGTAATATCAATATATTCTCTCTCCATTGAAATTGTTAACTCCGTATCTTCAGTACAATTTCCATCATTAGAAATTTGAATAAAATTAATACATTCTTGATAATCTAAAATATTTCCAATTTCATCGATGCAATATTGAATATTGAGTTCATGATAATCATCTATAAATATTTCATTCGGAATCGTATCACATGGAATTGTAATTATTGAATCTTTAATTCCAAATAATATTTCAGGAATTGCACCTCCCATACCATTTTCCCACATACTTTGAATACCATCACTTCCAACATCTTCAAAAGTTTCCAAAGATTGTTTATCTAATTTTTTTCGGGTTAATTCTTCTAAATCAATTCGGATATCATTATTTTTCCAACCTGCATCATTACCACCACCCTGCTTTACTGTTAATGGTTTTATTATTTCATAATAATTATCTTCATCTTTTTCCAATCGAAATAAAATTTGAACATTTTCTTCATTTTTCCAATCCGTAAAATCGGGGTTTGAAAACCACGGATTTGTACCATTCTGTCTTTCTGCATAAACATACATATCTAAATATTTATAAATTTTAAAGTTTTTCTTACCTTCTTGAGGTATATTTAAAACTTTTTTTATACCAATAATTTGATCCTGTTGAATTCCATT
>CAZGWH010000046.1:0-18683 GCA_964529325.1 uncultured bacterium
CTAATGAACGGCTTAATCTATCTACTTTATAGACAAGCACCATATCTACTATTATCATAAGATGCTTCTTATGCTTGAATAAATGAAACTCCATGTTTCTCTTGATTATCTAAATCTTTAATCTTATCCTATTCAAATGTAAAAATATTATCTATATAATATATCTATAATTGTTAATGGATTATAGCAATACTATTATGGTATTAATTGTTAAAAACTCTAAAAAATACTCTATATTTTAATGCCTGTACATCGTCAAATGATATGAGGCAGAATTAGTAAATTTTAAAAAATTCTATTTTGAATCCTATTCATTAACCTATTAATTTATTTATATGAAACAATCAAATTATATAATATCATGTGCAGGATTTGTGATAATAATTGCAGGAATGAAAATAGCGAGTCCAATTTTAGTTCCTTTTTTATTAGCCACTTTTATTGCAATTTTAAATTTACCAATATTATTATTTCTTCAAAAGAAAAAAGTGCCAAGAGGGATATCTGTTATTATAATTATTCTACTTTTAATATTTGTCGGTGGTACACTTTCAACCTTATTAGGAACATCAATTTCTGGATTCTCTTTACGAATACCATTTTATACTCAACGAATTTCAGAACAAGCAAAATGGGCAATTATTTTTATTAATAATTATGGATTTGAAATTCCTCAATCAACAATTAATGAATATTTTGACCCTGGGACTGCAATTACTATAATTGGAAATACACTGTCAGGTTTAAAAAGTGTACTGACAAATACATTTTTAATTATATTAACAATTCTTTTTTTACTCATGGAAGCAAGTGGAATTCCAGCTAAATTAAAACATGCATTTCCTGATTCAAATGATTTATTTTCAAAGATAAAATCTTTTTTTGATGGGTTTAATCGTTATCTAGTTATAAAAACGGCAACATCATTATTAACAGGAATTTTAATATATCTTTGGTTATTATTTTTCAATATTGATTTTCCAGTTTTATGGGGTTTATTAGCATTCATGTTAAATTTTGTTCCCAATGTAGGTTCAATTCTCGCCGCTATTCCTGCTATATTATTAGCTATAATTCAATTTGGGTTTTTAAAAGCAATATTTATATTATTTGGTTTTTTAACAGTTAATATTATATTGGGTGGGATTTTAGAGCCTCGCTTTTTAGGAAAAGGGCTTGGGCTTTCACCTCTCATTGTTTTTTTATCATTGATTTTTTGGGGATGGGTTTTAGGACCAGTAGGAATGTTATTATCAGTACCATTAACAATGATAGTAAAAATTGCATTAGAAAATAATCAAAATACAAAATGGATATCAATACTAATCGGATCGGAAAAATAATTTAATGAAATTAAATAAAGAATTAATTAAAAGGTTACCTAAATCAGAATTACATTGTCATTTAGATGGTAGTTTAAGGGTTGAAACAATAATTGATTTAGCACAAAAAGATAAAATAGAATTACCTTCTTTTAATCTAGAAAATTTAAAAAAACATTTATCTATAGGTGAAAATATTGGCACGCTTGAAGAATATATTTCTCGGTTTGATATTACACTTTCAGTTATGCAAACCCCCGAAAGCTTAGAGCGAACTGCTTATGAATTGGCTGAAGATTGTCATAATGAAGGTATCCGCTATTTAGAAGTTAGATATAGTCCAATACTTCATATTTCAGCAGGAATGACAATGTCTGAATCTGTAGATAATGTAAAGATTGGATTAAAAAAAGCACAATCAGAATTTGGTATTAAATCAGGAATTATTATCTGTGGTATTCGTCATATTTCCCCCGAGGTATCATTAAAACTTGCAGACCTTGCTGTTCAATACAAAAACAAAGGAGTTGTAGGGTTTGATCTTGCAGGTGCAGAAGAAAATTTTCCTGCAAAACATCATAGAGAAGCATTTGAATTAATTTTAAAAAATAATATTAATACAACTTTACATGCGGGTGAAGCTTATGGCCCAGATAGTATACACCAAGCAATACATAGCTGTGGAGCTCATCGAATTGGACACGGAACACGGTTAAAAGAAAATAGCGATTTATTGAAATATGTTAACGATCATCGAATTCCGTTAGAAATTTGCTTAAATAGTAATATTCATACAAAAAGTATTTCAAGTTTAAAACATCATCCATTTCCAGAATATTTAAAATCTCATTTAAGGGTAACAATTAATACTGACAATCGCCTCATTTCTAATACAACACTCACAGATGAATATATGACAGCAATTAAAGAGTATGATTTATCTCTTCAAGATATTAGAACAATTATAATAAATGGTTTTAAAAGCTCTTTTATACCACATCAAAAAAGAAGAGTTATAATTAAAAATATCGTTGATGAGTTAGAAAATGAATTTGGGTTTGAACAACGGGTTATTGTCTAATAATAGCAAGTTTGCCTCTTTTTACTTCTCCACTTTCAGATTTAGAAGAAATTAAATATACTCCTGAATCAACTATTTCTCCATATTTATTTGTGCCATCCCATAAAGTTTGAGTTGAAGCTTCACCTAAATAATGCGTTTCAATAGATTTTATAAAATTTCCATTAATATCTACAATCTGAACTGTTCCATTTGGAAAACAACCTTCAATAATTAAATCATCTCCTAAATTAGGTATATACGGATTTGGATGAAAAAGTAAATTGATTTCTTTTAAATTTTTATTATTTATTGGATAATCAAAACGAGATAATCCTAATTCGGTTGCAAACCATATAAATCCATTTTCTTCATCAAAAGACAAATCATTTACAACATCAGATAATAACCCGCTATTTTCATAAGTAAACCCTTCTGCCGAAGGCCAATATTGTGTATTCTCTAAAATTACTTTAACGCCACTATGGCGAGTTGTAATCCATTTATTATCCTGATTATCAACTCGTATGTGATCTCCTCTAAAAAAGGGAATATAGTTGTAAAAATCTATTAAATATATTGGACTCAATGAAAGGTTATTTAACTGAGTTGAATAGCCTTGAATTCCAGAACTTGTTAACACCCAAATAAAATCTTGTTTATCAATTGCAATACTCCAAACACTTTTGTCAGGAATAATATCGGGATTATTAATTTCTCGCCAATAATAATTAAATTCACTATTTAAGTCTCCAACTAATAAAATTACCTTTATTCCGCCCGATGAATATGGTAAATCTTCCATTGAAGTTCTATCATCAAAAGAAACCCAAACCCTACCCTGTTTGTCGAAGTCTAATTCAGTTGGTAGAAAAGATTGCCCATCGGGTGCTTGAATATGAACCCATGAATCACTACCGAGTGGTCTAATTGCAATAATATTTGAATCTCCCTCTGCATATGGATTTAGCACCCAAATATTTCCTTGAGGATCCTTCTTTATTTGATTTATTAATAAATTTTTCCCATTCCAACCCGAATTAAATATACCATTAAGTCCATCCAATACTTGGTTAGTTGTATCAAAAACTGCTAACTCATCATTTACAATATTATATTCAATTAATGCTCCAGCATACCCAGGGCTATTTGGTTGAATCTGTGTATTTCCAAACAATATTTTATTAGAATTTGATTCAATAATACTCCACGATGGAAAAATTGATCCATCCCCACCTAATCCTAATTTATAATTAAGAATTTTATTATTAAAATATTGCGAATCAAACTCTAATCCTGACGATTGAGGAATAAAATTATACCACTCATTATCATCAAACAAACTCAACCCATTTAGACCAACCCCAACAATATTATTATTTTCTAAAGTAGTAATTGCTGAAAAATCAGTATTAATAAGAGATGATGGCATTGGTAAAAAGTATGGATTTTCTAAGTCTAAATAATTAAAAATTAAAAAACCATGATTTTTTATAGATACTATTATTTTATCACCTATAATATTTAAATCAATAAACTCACTTGTAAAGAGATTAGGAAATTCAAATAAATTATTTTCTAAATCAAAAATATAAAAATTATTTTTTGTTATTATAAAATATTTATCTAAAAGTAAAACATCTATTATTCCATTTATTCCAAAATTAATTTGGGACTCAATATAATTTTCATCATATTGAATAATTGAGTTTTGCGAAAATGTAATTAATAAATCACTTTTTACAAATTCCATTGAACCACTCTCTGAAATTAAGTCCCATGAAGAACTATTTTTTAAATTTATTGATAAATCTCCTTTTATCAACCCCACATTTGTAGTAATAAATATTGATTCATTTATAATTTTAATATCATTTATTTCATTTATATCATGGCCAAATTGATTATAATAATCTTGATATTTCCATTCTGAGTCTTGCAAGATAAAATGCATTAAACCAATTATGTTTTCATCCGAATAAATCGCAAATAAATTTAAACTATCAGATTTCATTATTGATATTTTATTTACATTATATTCAAATCTATCTATTAATTGTGAATTATTATTACTCCAAATATCAATATTTTTTGTTTTATAGTTACTAGAGATCCACACATTATTGTATTTATCAACTTCTATATTTGAATATTTTGATTTGGATAATCCATCATTTACAGAAACTTGATTTGAAATATTTGTTTCTAAATTATAGTTTAATAATCCACCATCAGTAAGGCAAATTAAATTATTATTAATTGATGATTTACATTCGTAAATAGTGTGAAAGGAAGAATATGAATACCAAGAGCCCACTGTTTCTTGTGTCCAAATGAATAAAAAGAAAAATGGAATAACTCGAAGAATCATTTTTCTTTTATTTGATAATAAGTCTGAATTGTTGAAATGGTTGCTTCCATAATTTCCCATCCTTTATTCAGAGCTTTTGTACCTGCTCTTTCTAATGCTTGTTGTAAAGTGTCTGTTGTTAAAATACCAAATAAAACTGGAATATTTGATTGTGTTGATAAAAGAGAAATTTTATTTGCAGTTTCACCAGCAACAAAATCAAAATGTGGCGTACCTCCTTTAATAACTGCACCTAAAGTAATAATAGCATCAACATTTTTATTATTTATAATCTGATGAACACACCCAGGAATCTCAAATGCACCAGGCACATAATAGCATTGAATATTTGATTTGAGACCACCTAAAAAATAAAATGCATCTATCGCACCCAACCTTAATTGATCTGATATTAATGGATTAAATTCAGCAACAACAATTGCAATTTTATAATTATTTAAATTCAATTTTTTTTTAATAAATGTTGACATTATCTTAGAGTCATTAATAAATGACCAAGTTTTTCTTTTTTTGTTTTTAAATAATTTTCATTATGCTTATTCGATTCAATTTCAAGTGAAACCCTATCAACAATTTCTAAATTATATCCACTTAAGCCAATTACTTTTCTTGGATTATTAGTTAATAATTTAATTTTACCTACACCGCATTCTCTTAAAATTTGTGCACCAATACCATATTCTCTTAAATCAGCTTTAAAACCCAATTTGTTATTCGCTTCAACCGTATCTAATCCTTCATCTTGTAATTGATATGCTAATAATTTATTTTTTAAACCAATACCTCTTCCCTCTTGTCTTAAATAAACTACAATTCCAGTCCCTGCATTTTCAATTTCAGATAATGCTCTGTGTAATTGATCCCCACAATCACATCGTTTAGAACCAAAAATATCACCTGTTAAGCATTGACTGTGAACCCGTACTAATGTTTCATCCTGAGAATTAATATCACCCTTAATAATTGCAACATGATGATCACCATGAATTTTATCTTCAAATAATTTTAAAGTAAACTCTCCAAAATCTGTTGGAAAAGGAATAGTTGAAAGTTCCTCAACTAATTTTTCATTATGTCTTCGATAATTAATTAAATCTGCGATTGTTATTATTGGGAAATTAAATTTTTCAGCAATTTCATGTAATCTTTCACCCCTTGCCATGCTTCCATCATCATCAACAATTTCCACTAAAACGGAGACAGGTTTTAATCCACATAAGGTAGCTAAATCAACGGCTGCCTCTGTATGCCCTGCTCGTTGCAATACTCCGCCTTCTTTCGAAATTAAAGGGAATAAATGTCCTGGTCTTGCCAAATCCGCTGATCGAGAATTTTCATCACATAATACTTTTAATGTTTCCCAACGATCGGAGGCTGATATTCCAGTAGTTGTATTTTTTACAGCATCAACGCTTACCGTAAAAGCGGTTTCGTGTACAGCTGTATTTTGCTGAACCATCGGAGTTAATTCTAATCTATTTGCAATATTTCGTGAAATTGGAACACAAATTAAACCACGGCCTTCAATTGCCATAAAATTTATATCTTTTGAAGTAGCTAATTCTCCTGCAATTACAAAATCACCCTCATTTTCCCTATCTTCATCATCAACAACAATAATCATTTTACCCATTTTATATTGTGTTAATGCCTCTTCAATTGTATTAAAGTTAAATTTAGGTTTCACCAAAACCCCAGCTTCTTAATTTTGAATAAATATTAGGATCAAATTCTTCATCAAATTCTTCCATTGTTATTAATCTTTCAATATACTTTCCAATTATATCTGTTTCTACATTAAGCACATCACCTGTTTTTTTTAAACCTAAATTTGTATTTTCTAAAGTATGTGGGATTAATGCAACTTTAATAAAATTATCATTTAAACTTGCAATAGTTAATGAAATACCATCAAATGCAATAGATCCTTTTGGAATACAATATTTTAAAAATTTAGGGTCAATTGCTATAGATAATTCTGCACCATCTCCAATTTCAATTTTATCTACAATCACACCTACTGTCTCTACATGTCCTTGTAACATGTGTCCACCCAACCTTTTTGAAAGTGTAAGTGCGCGTTCTAAATTAACTTTTGAATCAACTTTTAAATCACCTAAATTTGACATTTTTAATGTTTCAGGAACTAAATCTAAATAAAAATTAGGAGCATCAATTTTAGTTACGGTTAAACAAACTCCATTAACTGCAACACTATCACCAATTACTAAATCATCCATAATTTTCACTGCTTCAATTATAAAAGTTTTACCTTTTTTATTAGGACTTACTTGTAAAAGTGTTCCCATCGTTTCTATTATACCTGTAAACATAATTCTCTCCTTAAATAAATTACTAATTTATCTTTACCTAAAATTTGAACATCATCTGAAATCCAATCATCTAAATTTAATTCAGGACTAATTAAATTTCCATTTTCTAATTCTTCAATTGAAGTAAACTCATAAAATTTATCTATTAAATTTAAACTTAAAAAAGAATTTAATAATTGTGGACCACCTTCAATTAAAACAGATGTAATTCCTTCATCTCCCAAACCTCTTAAAATAGATTTAGGTGATAATAAACCATCTTCATTTTCATCAATAGGAATAAAAGTACCAAACGATGTGCGATGCCTATCAAATTTTTTATTTGAACAAAGAATAAATGTTTCAGCCTTTTTATCTCTAAAAACATTTAAATTTAATGGAATTGTTCTATTTGTATCGATGATAACTCTAATTGGATTTTCACCCTGAAAATGTCGAACGGTTAAATGTGGATTATCTATAATTGCAGTCTGTTTACCTACCATTATTGCATCTACATTTGCTCTTAATTCATGTGCTTCTAAGTTTGCATAATGTCCTGTAATCTGTGTCTGTGTAATATTATCAATACCCATAAAACCATTATTTGACTTTGCAACTTTTCCAATTACATAAGGATTTCCCGTTTTAATCCAACGGTTATAACCACAGTTTAATGATTTAGTTTCTTTTTCTAAAATTCCAATTGTAACATTTATTCCCAAGTTTTCTAAGGATTTTACACCATTCCCACTCACTATTGGATTAGGATCTAATGTTCCAATAATTACATCGCTAATTCCATTTTCAAATAAAAATTGAACACATGAAGGTGTTTTTCCATCATGGCAACATGGTTCTAATGTTACATATGCTGTAGAATCTAAAGGGTTTCTTCTTGAATTTAAAACGGCATTTACTTCAGCATGTGGTCCTCCAAATTCATTATGCCATCCCTCACCAATGACCTCACCTTCTTTAACTAAAACACAACCAACAATAGGGTTTGGAGAAACTTTTCCTATTCCATTTTTTGCAATCTCAATTGCATGAGACATTATTGATTCATGAAAATTCATATTTTAAAATAAGATTATATTTACAACTGAAACAATATCAACTATTGTAATTAACCCATCACCATCAACATCGCTATTTACAATCATATTTCCAGAAGGATTAGTAATACCTAAAATAATATTTACCATTATAATTACATCAGTTACATCTATATTTCCATCAAGATTTGCATCACCAAGCAAATAATTATCATACAATGCCTTAAATTTCAATTCATCAATTCCCGCTTCTACTAAAGATCCTCCTGTTGAATTATCGCCATCATAATATAAATCTGATGCAATAAACTTAAATTGAATTTGATTGAAATTTTCTAAATAATTTGATAAATAAAAATGTTTAACTTCCCAGCCTAATGTTGAAGAATTTGTTGAGTAAAATAATTCCCATGAATCTTCAAGTAAATTTCTATATTCAATATTAAAACTATCTGAACCAGGGTTATTTCCTAAATTATTTGAATACCATAGAGCAAAATTAAATAATATTTCATCCGCATATTCAAAATAATACATAGGTGAAATTAATGAAGTTACTCCTCCATCTACATCATCAAACCCCTCACTACTTCCTGTTGAATTACCCGTAATAAAACAAAGTTCACCATTTAATGAATAATCATTTTCAGGTTGAGAATAAGTATTCATAGATGAAACATAAACACCATTAGGGTCTCCAATTTCCCATATTCCAGCAGTTGCATCGTCGGATGGATCACCAACTATCCAGCCTAAATTACTTTCTATATCATCTTGCATAATTATTGATAATTCTCCAACCTCAACACTAAAGGGATCTTCTTGTCCAAGATAAGGTAAAATTGAAGTTTGTCCATTTACATTTACAATATTAAAATAATAATTTAAAATTGTAGTCGAATTTATTGGTGGAATAGTTGCACAATAATTTGATTCCCCAATTTCACAACTTGTTAAATTAACGATTTCCCAATCTCCAAAAAAATTTTTATAGTGCAATTCAGACACAGATATATCACCTAAAAAAGATTGAATTTCAGCATTAATAATAATATCTTCATTGAGTAAATAATTTTGATTAATTGGTGTATGTGAAATTGAAATACCCATTTCCATGATATATAAGCCCGATTCAATATCACTAGAAATTATTAATCCACTTGGTAAATATGTGTATGTTCCCCAGTTTCCAACATACAATCCTTCTAATTCGGTTGTATCATAATACCCAACTTCAACAGGGTTATTTGGATCAGTTACATCTAATACTCTTGTGCCATCTGCATACCAAGAACCAATAATTAGGTTATCTTTAAAATAAATATTATGAACAGTATGAGAGCTATTAACTTGGAAACTACTTACCTGGAAAATATTATTATAATCAGAAATATCCCAAATCTTAATATGTCCACCTTCCATTTCATCTGCTGTTGCTAAAAATTGCTCATTATGAAACACTGCTGCATCATGTGCCATACCAGGATAATTCCAACTAATTAATGTTGTTGGATTTGTAATATCCAAAATATCAATAATATATGCAGTTCCAGTATATATTCCCATTCCATAAATTTTGTTATTATACACATCAATATCATGTAAATATTCACCATCCCAAGTGCTAATTAAAGTTGGAATTTCAGGTATTGATAAATCATAAATCCAAATATCATGTTCATCGGCACCAATAACAAATAAATAACCATTCCAAACATGTACATTATGGCTATTATCAAAATCCGTAATTGTATGAACTAAATGAATATTTTCTAAATCTGAAACATCAACAACTTGAACACCCGCGGAAGCTTCTGTACCAATATAAACATGATTATTCCAATATTTTAAATCTCTCCATATACTTCCATCTCCTGAAATTCGCTGTAATTCCAAAGGGTTTTGTGGATCTGTAACATCAACAAAAGCAGTACCATTATATAGCCCTACAACTGCAATTTCTCTTCCATGAAGAAAAAAACCCGTTATATCTGAACATTGTTGATCAAATGGTAAATGACCAACTAATTGCATATTGAGACTATCCGCAAATGATAGTGATAAAAATAAAATACTAAATATAAATTTCATAAATTTATCCTTTTACAATGTCTGTAATTTAACTGTGAATATATAAATGAATAATTTGAAATTGTAACGATATTATAATATTAATTCAGGAATAGAAAAAAATTGATCTAAAGACCTAGGGTTTAATAATGCATCTTTATTTTTTACTTCAATTCCTTCAATTATATTTTTAACTGCAATTTCTACCTTTTTTCCATTAATTGTGTATGGAATTTCTTTTACTTCTAAAATAATCTCAGGGATATGTCTAGGGCTACAATTTTGTTTTATCTTTTGTTTAATTTTTATTTTTATGTTATCATTCAATTTTATATTTTGATTTAATTTAATAAATAAAATAATTCGCTGGTCATTATCTATTGTCTGTCCAATTATTAATGAATCATCAACTTCTATTAAATTTTCTACAACTCTATAAATTTCAGCAGTACCAATTCTAACACCACCAGGATTTAATGTTGCATCAGATCGACCTAAAATTTTCACCCCACCATGCGAATTAATTTCAATAAAATCACCATGCGTCCAACAATTTTTAAACTGATTAAAATACGCATTCAAATATTTTTCATTACCTTTATCATTCCAAAAATAAATGGGCATCGATGGGAATGGTTTTGTACAGACTAGCTCTCCCTGTTCACTAATCACAGATGTACCATTTGAATTATATGATTCTACTGCCATGCCTAATCCCCTACATTGTAATTCTCCTTTTCTTACAGGTAGAATAGGATTTCCTAGGGCAAAGCACGAAATAATGTCTGTCCCTCCAGAAATGGAACTTAATTGAACATTGTTTTTCCAATTATTATAAACAAATTCATAGTTTTCATCCATTAAAGGAGATCCTGTAGAAAGTATTGACTTTAAATTTGGAAAGTTACCAATAGATTTAGGTGTAACATTTAATTTTTCTAAGGTTGAAATATATTTTGCACTTGTTCCAAAAATGTTAAATGAATATTGATTAGCTAATTTTAATAAATAGTCATTTGATGGATGAAATGGATTTCCATCAAATAAATTTATAGTTGCACCAATTGCTAATCCTGAAACTAACCAATTCCACATCATCCACCCACAAGTTGTATAATAAAACAAATTATCATTTTGCTTTAAATCAACATGTAACATTAACTCTTTTAAATGTTGAAGTAATGTTCCACCAGCAGAGTGAACTATGCTCTTAGGCTTCCCTGTTGTTCCAGATGAATACATGATATATAGTGGATGATTGAATGGAAGTTGTGAAAATTTTATATCATGCAAAAGATCTTTTCTTTGTATTGAAGTATATTTGCTTAGTTTAAATAGATAATTATTTTCAGAATTAATATAATTGATTTCAATTACATTATCTATGCTTGGTAAGTCTTCAACTACTTTATTTACTTTGTCATAATAATAAATAGACTTTCCTTTGTAAAAATAACCGTCTGAGATTATTAATAACTTTGGTTGAATTTGTTTAAATCGCTCCAAGACACCGGAAACACCAAAATCTGGTGAACAAGAAGACCAAATTGCTCCAAGACTAGTTGTTGCAAGCATACATATAACTGTTTCAGGTAAATTTGGGATATACCCTGCAACTTTATCTCCAGCTTTAATTCCGATTGATATAAAATATGACGCAATTTTTGAAGTTTGTTCATAAAGCTCATTATATGATAATTCTTTAAAAACTTTATCTTCACCAAAGAACCGTAAAGCAATTTGATTATTTCTATATTTTAATAAATTTTCAGCAAAATTTAGTTTTCCACCATTAAACCAAGTTGCACCAGGCATCAAATTAATATTATCAATTGTTTCGAAAGGTTCATGAGAAAATTCTATTTCTGAGTAATGGCGAAATGAATTCCAAAATAAGTCAATATTTTCTATTGACCACTGATAGAGATTTGAATAATTATTTATTTTTAAGTGATGAATTTTATTTATATGGTTAATAAATTCCATCATTTGTGAGTTATTTATTTGGTCTTCTGAAGGACTCCAAAGGACCTGGTTATTATCCATATTATTTTATTCTATATTATTAAAAATAAAATATGTAATTAATATATAAAAAGTTATTTTCTGTTATTGATAAATCGAATCGAATAGTGTATTAGCAAGGTTTTTATCCTGTACTTTTAATACTTTATATTCATCAAATGCAGAACCTTTATCATTAAGTTTTAAATATGTCATTCCTAGTTGATAATGTGATTCTGAATGTTTTGGATTTAATTCTAATGCTTCAATATTAGAAGAAACAGAATCCTGCCATCTCTCCATTGCAAAATAAGCTTTGCCTAATTGATAATGAGATTTTGCATTATTATTTATATTTAAAGCTGACTTAAATTGTTCTATTGCATCACCAAACCTTCCAAGATTATAATATGATACTCCTAAACTATAGTGAGCATTACTGCTACTATTATTTAATGAAATTGAATTAATAAATGCGTCAACAGCTTTTTCAAATTGAGGGTTTTTAGAATTAACTTCAGATGCTTCTAAGTAAGCCTGTCCTATATTAAAGTAATAATCAAAATTTTGATTATTTAAATTAATTGCAGAAGAAAATGCTTCTATACTTTCATCGTATTGAGCCAAATTAAAATAACTTAACCCTAAATAATAATTCGCATCATCCTTAACTTCATCTGAATCTTTTATATTTATAACTTCATTAAAAGGTGTTAATGCTTGTTGAAATTGATTAGATTCATAATATGATTTTCCTAATTCTAAGAATGCACTATAATCATTAATATTTATTTCTGTTGCACTTTTTAAATTCATTATTGCATTTTCATAATCTGCTAATTTTTTATAAGCTAAACCTAAATAATAAAAACTTTGCTGATGTTCTTTATCTAAAGCCAATGATTGTAAAAGAGCTTCAATAGATGCTGAAAACCCTGAAGTTTTATAGAGTACTTCGCCTAAATGATAATAACTATTACCTCCATCAGAATTATTATCCCAATTTAAAAAAGCATGAATTGTTTCCTGTGTGCCATCTAGTGATGTGCTAATTTGAAACGATTCAGAAGCATGATTTAATTTTTCTAATTTTTTATTACAAAACCCGATACCATAGTATGCCAATGCACTATTTGGATCAATTGACTTGATTTGGCGAAACTGATCAATTGCTTCTTCAAATCGACCTAATTTAATGTATGAATGTCCCAACTTCATCATTCCATCTATATCACCGACTTGATATAGTAAAGTGTTTCCAAAATTCTCTACAGAATTTTCATAATTTTTATAATCGCTATTTCCTAATCTATAATTTGCTAATCCCAATTGATAATGAGCTTTCGCAGATTCGGGATTAATTAAGATCGCACTTCGAAATTGTTCACCCGCTTTTTCATAACTATTTTCATCTTTTGTATTTTCTGCAATTTCATAGTGAGTTAGTCCAAAATAAAAATATGTATTAAAATGAGATGCATTTTCTTTTACAGCATTTGAAAAATTTTCTATTGCATTATCAAGTAAATTTAATTTTCTATATGTCATACCCATTTGATATAATGTATTAAAATGTTTAGAATTAATAATTAATGCTTTATCTAATGTTTGTTCAGCCTTTTCATACTCGCTTTGATTAAATTGAGTAACACCTAACATATACAATGATTCAATATCATTATTATCTAAATTTGAAGCTTCTTCAAATGCTAGCTTCGCATCATCCAATTGATTAAGCACTGTATAACTAAGACCAATTTCATAATGTGCTTTTTGCATTGATGGTTTTAATCTAATTGCCTCTTTAAAAGACTTTGTTGCAGATTTATGATTATCTAATTTTGCAAGTGCACGACCTAATTCATATTTTATTTCTGCATTTTCAGAATCTAAATCTAATGATAAAGTTTGAGCACTTACAGCTTTAGAATATTGATTATTTAAAAATGCATTTATACCTAAATGATAAAAATAATTACTATTATTTGCTTCAATTGCAACAGCAGATTCGAAAGCGATAAGTGCACTTTCAGAATTTTCTAATTTTTCTAAACAAATACCTTTATTATAATAAGATTGATGATGCCGAGAATTATATTCTATAGCTTTATCAAATGATTTCACTGCATCATCAAAGTCTTCATTCCCCATTTGAGCAAGTCCTAATTGAAAATAAGTCTTAACACTTTCAGAATTAACTTTTAATGCTTCTTCACAATCAGTTATAACATCATTATAATTTTCTAATGCATAATTTGATAAGCTTCGATGATAATGTGCATCAAAAAAGCTTGCATCTTGTTTTATCGCATTTGCAAACGCATCCTTAGATTTTTCAAAAGCATCTGACATATCTCCAATTCGATTATCATCATTCTGTAATGACTCACCTAATTGATAATATGATTGACCAATTTGAAAGTATGCTTCAGGGTATTCAGGTTGTAATTCTAAAACTTTTTCAAAAGCCCCTACTGCATTTTCAAATTGTGGTTGGCTTTTATACACTAATCCCAAATCAAAATGAGTAGATATATTATCTGGGTTAATTCGAATAGCTTCATGATATGAATTTGTCGATTTTTCAAGCTCATTTAACTGTACATATGTTTTTGCTAATTGAATATGTGCTTCAACATAATCTTGGTCAGAATTCACAGCTTTTTCAAAATACTGTGATGCTTCTTCAAATCTATATAAATTATAAAATGCTCGACCCATTTCAAAATAAGTTGAGGGGAAATCAGGATTTAATCTAATTGACTCTCTTAATGCAAAAACAGCTTGTTTATAATCACCACCACCAGAATGAGATTTACCTAATTGGTAAAAATATTCAGCTTCATTTTTTGGATTTAAATTTATCCCTTTTCTAAATGCATCAGCGGATTTAGAATATTCTTTTAATGTAAAATAGGATAATCCTAATTGAAAATATGCATCTAAATAATTTTCATCTATAATTACAGCTGTTTTAAAAGCAACGGCAGAATCAACATGTTCTCCCAAAGAATTAAGCACTACTCCCATATAAAAATAAGCTGGAGCATATTGTGGATTTGTTCTTAAAGCAAGTTCGAATGCAGATAATGCATATTCTGACATATTTTGATTATGATATGATCTCCCTAATTCAACATGAGATTTTGTATCATTTGGATGAATTCGTATTGCTTCTTTAAAACTTTCAATCGACTTAGAATAATTTTCTGTTTTAAAATATGTTCTACCAATATTATAATTTGCATCTTTATATTCAGGTTCTAAATTTGAAACCATTTTAAAAGCATCGATAGCTTCTTCAAACATATTCAAATTAAAATATGAATGTCCTAATAAGTTATGATAATATGGATCGGAATTTTGACTTAAATATAATTTTAATGAAGTAACAGCATCTTTATAATATCCTTCTTTAAAATAGCTTGTGGATAAGTTTTTTAAAGCAATCAAATCATTTGGATTTGACGATAATACATCATTAAAATATTTAATTGCATCATCATATCGATTTAAATCAAATAATAAGTTTGCCAATTCAAATTTGGCTTCAATATATTCAGGTCGATTTTCTAAAGCTCTATGATAATCATTTACTGCTTCTCCATAATTTTCTAAATGACGGTATGCATTTCCTCTATTAAAATAAATTTCTGCAAGATTTGATGATAAGCGTAATGCTCGATTATATGCATTTATCGCTTCTCTATATTTTTCAAGGGACAAATAAAATTCCCCTAAAGATACAAAACCATCCAAAAATTTCGAGTCAATTTTAATTGCTTTTTTCTCTGCATCAACAGCTTCTTCTAATCTATTTAATTTTGCTAATGTACTAGCCATTAAATGATGTGCCATTGGGTTATTTAAATCTTGAATAAGCACTTTTTTAACTAAATCTAACGCATCTTCAAAATTGTTTTGAGCAAAAAGTACTTCTACTTTTTCCTCTTTTGCAACTTGATTATTTCTATCAATTGCAAGCACTTTATCAAATTGTTGGTTTGCAGAATTATATTCACCAATTAACTTTAAAGCTTGACCATATTTTAATATTTTATCTAAATTATTAGAATCTATAGCTACAGATTGTTCTAAATATTTAATTGCCTTCTCAGGGTTTTTATTATTTAGAAATGCCAAACCACAAAAATATAATGCCTCAACATTATCAGAGTTAGAATTTAAATAATTTGAAAGTGTTTTTGAAGAAGCAGTAAAATCATTAATTTTAAATTGAGATAACCCTAAACCTAATTGAGATTCTGGTTGGTCCGAATTAATATTTAAAGAGGTTTGAAAAAAATCAATTGCTTCGCTGAAATTTTGAGTCTGATAAGAATTAGCACCTAAAGCTGAAAATACATTTCCTAAAGCAGAATTATATTCAGAAGATTCTTTATTTAATTCAACAGCCTTTTGTAATGATTCTATTGCTTTTAATGGCTTATCTAACTCAAATAACGAATTTCCTAATAAATACAATGCATCATCATTTGATTCATCACCTTTTACCGAAGTTGACAAGTAAATTACAGCTGAACTATAATCCATTAATTTAAAATTACATTTTCCAGCATAATAGTTTGCTTGAATATTATTCTTATCATACATTACTGCTGATTCAAATGAAGTAACGGCATTGTCAATATCGTTTTGATTATATAAAATCAATCCTTTTTGAAAATGGGCTTCACTATATTCTGGATATTTACTAATAGCTTTATCAAATTCTAAAATTGCTTTAGAATTGTTACCTTTTGAGATTAATTTTAATCCTTTAGTTAAATATTTATTAGCTTTTTTAATGGCTTTACTACTGGGTTGATTATTGCTCGAATTTGAGCTATAATAACTCGAAGTTTCATTTAAATTATTTAATGATTCTGAATACCCTATTGACAAAAGCCCGATGGCAAATGTTAATAAAATATTTTTCTTGATTGTACTTTGCATATACATTGGCATTAATTCCAATTATTTATTTTAAAATTTTTCGACTTTTTGGATGGTTTAAATCCAATATTACGAGATTATAAGAAAGTAAACATTAATAGATTTTTACAACTTCAGGCAACTATTATATTTATTTTCATTATCTCTATTTATCACTCAAATAATTATTAAAAATATCTAATATTTCTATAAATTTATTTTAATATTATTTTTTTAAGGATTGAAATAAAATAATTATTCTCATCCATTGTTCCAATACTAATTCTTACACATTCCGCCCACCCAAAACCTTTTAAATGTCTTACAATAACCCCTCTTTTTAATAATTCAGAACATAGTATTTCTGCTTCTAAAGGTGAATCTAAAATAAGAGTTATAAAATTTGTTGAACTTTCAATAAAATCATAACCTAATTTTTTAAATGAAGAGGATATATATTCCATGCCATCATTATTTATTTTTAAAGTGGTATTTAAATAAAGTTTATCATCTAATGCAGTTAATCCTGCAATTTGAGCTGGTAAAGATGGTTCAAATGGTAATTTTACTTTTAATATATTCCTAATTAAATCTTCATGACCAAAGCCATATCCTATTCTAAATCCAGCTAAACCATATGCTTTTGAAAAAGTTCTTAATGTAATAACATTATCATATCTATAATACATTGAATCAGGATAATCTTTTTTATTCATTGCAAATTCAAAATATGCTTCGTCTAAAATGACAATTGCCCTATCTGGAACTTTTTTCATAAATTGATCAAATTCATCTTTTGCAAAATAGGTACCCATTGGATTATCTGGATTTGCTAAGTAAATAACTTTGGTATATTCATTAATACATCTTGCCATTGCATTAAGATCATAGCGAAAATCTTTCATCGTAACCCAATTTGTATGAATCCCACTCGAGTTAGCTAATACTCTAAAACCAATAAACGAGTTCCTTGCAGCAATTATTTCATCCGTAGGTAAAAGGAAAGTCCGTATTATCACCGACATAATCCCTTCACTACCTGCACCAAGAACTACATTATCCAATTTTAAATTAAATTTCTCGGCAAGCCTATTTCTTAAATTAAAACCCGATGCATCTGGATATCGATGTGTATTTTTCAATGATTTTGTAACAGCTGAAATTACTTTTGGTGATGGTCCTAATGGATTTTCATTCGATGCTAATTTAATAATTTTTTTTAATCTAAATTCTCGTCGAACTTCTTCAATTGGTTTACCCGCCTGATAAGGAGATAATTGTTTTATGTGTTTTGGTACTAATGCCATGACTCATAAATTAAGTTATAATTAAATATTATTGGTATTTTTTATATTCAATATTCATTAATTATTGTAAATATAACATGAAAGAGAAAACCATTGTCATATCATATACAAGACCAAATTGAATGGTATGTTTAACTTTCAAAAATATGATAACAATGTTATTTAAAGAAAAATGGAGTTCCTTCAGTGTAGCCAACAATATCATCTTTTCTCTATATTATTTCAATATTACCATTTTCTTCAC
>CAZGWH010000047.1:0-18588 GCA_964529325.1 uncultured bacterium
GTTAGCCGTTTATAAAAACTCTGACCCTGTTGTTATTCGGATTGTTGCTCGAAAGTCATAGAGTTTAACTCATATCTCACATCAGGTTTTCCTGAATGTGGTTCGTAATTGCCCCAAAACTCAGTTACAAATTTTAGTCCAGATTTTTTCATAACATTAATTGAGGCTGTATTCTCACTCATCGCTTCAGCGACGATTTTCTTCGTCATTTTTAATCCTTTATGAACGAGAGCTTTTGCAACTTCAGTTGCATATCCATTACCCCATGCCTTTTTCTTCAATCGCCAACCAATTTCAATCGCATCCAATTTTTTATCAAATTCAAATTGAAACCAACCTATAAAATCATTATTTTCTAAAAGTTGTGCACAAAAGATACCGTATTCATCTCCGTTTGAGTATGATTTCAATAAACGAGGCATTGAAATATCTTTAATTTCCTTCATATTTCGAGGTTTTCCGAGTGTAATAAATTTCATTACATCGGGGTCAGAATCTAATTGAAATAATAAATCTAATTCTGTAGATTTAAATTTTCGTAAATATATCCGTTTTGTTTTTAAGAATATTTCCATGCTAATTAATAATTTTTTTGATAAATTTTCATATACAAAGTCACATAGAACCAACTGCAAATTTGACCTAAATTTACATACTAATTTTTAGGAAAATTTAATGATAATCGATAATATTTTAAAGGCAATTGGGAAAACACCAATTGTAAAATTAAATAAAGTAAGTGAGGGGTTAGATTGTAATCTCTATGGTAAATGTGAGTTTTTTAATGCAGGTGGTTCGGTGAAAGATAGAATAGGTTACCACATGGTTGTAGAAGCAGAAAAATCTGGACGAATAAAATCTGGTGATACACTTATTGAACCAACTTCTGGAAATACAGGAATTGGACTTGCACTAACTGCTGCAGTCAAAGGCTATAAAATGATTATTACCATGCCAGAAAAAATGAGTCAAGAAAAACAGGTCGTACTTGAAGCATTAGGTGCAAAAATCGTCCGCACTCCAACAGAAGCAGCATGGGATGATCCTGAAAGTCATATTGGTATTGCAAAAAAATTAAATTCAGAAATACCGAATTCACATATTTTAGACCAATATGAAAACCCTGCAAATCCAGGTGCACATTATGAATTTACGGCCTCAGAAATATTAGATGATTTCGGGACAGATTTAGACATGCTCGTGGCTGGAGTTGGGACAGGAGGTACAATTACAGGACTTGCAAAACGATTAAAAGAAGAAATTCCACATATTAAAATTATTGGTGTAGATCCTTTTGGATCTATTTTAGGTGGTGGAACAGAAATTTATCCGTATCAAGTTGAAGGAATTGGGTATGATTTTTTTCCAGATGTGTTAGATAATAATTTAATTGATCAATATATAAAAGCAAATGATGAAGATTCATTTCGAATTGCTCGGCGGTTAATTCGTGAAGAAGGATTATTATGTGGTGGGTCAAGTGGTACAGCGGTTTGGTCAGCCTTACAAGTTGCAAAAGAACTCAAAACAGGCCAAAACTGTTTAGTAATGCTCCCAGATTCAATTCGTAATTATTTAACCAAATTTGTAAATAATGACTGGATGAATGAAAATGGGTTTAAGGTGAATGAATAATAAAAAATTAAATTTTTTATAAAAAGTAGATGTTTATTCTATTAATAATATTTTATTTAATTTTTATTATTTATGGAATTATGATTTATGATTTTAATAATAATTTTAATCAAAAACCCAGAATATCTCCAGTTGAAGATAATAATGTTCCCGTTTCTGTTATTATTGCAGTAAAAAATGGTGAGAAATCTCTCCCTCAAATAATTGATTGTTTAAAAAATCAAACATTTTCAGGTGAAGTCGAATATATCATTGTTGATGACCAATCTATGGATGATACAAAATTAATTATAAAAAAAATTGCTGAGGAGGATGGTCGGTTTAAATATGTATCTTCTACTGATGGAAGTAATGAATTAACTTTCAAGAAAAAAGCATTAGATGCTGGGATTAATTCAGCTAAATATGAATGGTTATTATTTACAGATGTCGATTGTCGCCCACCAGAACAATGGATTGAAGAAATGGTAGAATATTTTACAGAAAATGCAGACTATGTAATTGGTATGTCAAAAGTAATTCCCAATAAATCATTTGTTTCTCAATTTCAAAGTATTGATTTTCAAATGTTAATGTCAGCAACTTATGCTCAGACAAATAAACAAAAACCATGGGCATGTACAGGCCAAAACCAAGCATATAGAAAATCATTATTTCAAAAAATTAACGGATTCTCATTAATTTCTAAATTACTTCAAGGCGATGACTCAATTTTCATGCAAGTATGTAAAAAAGCAGGAGCGAAAGTAATTGCAGGTTTTACAGAGCATCCCATGATTGCACGAACTGAAAATAATTGGAAAAGCTTTTTAAAGCAAAGAATGAGATGGGCTGGCGATACACAGTCAATGATATTTTTATGCCCGGAATTTTTTATTGCATCCGTTATCACTTTTCTTACTCATGCAGGACCATTTATTATCTTGATATTTATGGGGTTTACTATAAATTCAATAGGGATATTTATTCTTATAAAATTTTCTCTTGAAATGATACTTTATGAAAGTTTAAATAAAACCTCATTAGTTTTAAAAAAAAATGAACCCATGTTTCTTTTTTGGTATTTTACAAATTTTCCCTATATCGTTTTAATGGGAATTATGAGTTTTTGGTCGCATAAATTATTTGGTTGGAAAAAATAAATATGATATTACTTTCAATTCTATTTTTATTGTGTTACTGTATATTTTTTCTTTGGTTAACTGAAGGATTACGCAAAACTAAATATAAAACAATTCCACATGCTGATGAATTACCTACTGTTTCAATTATAATTTCTGCACGAAATGAAGAAGAAAATATATCTCATCTATTAAAATCACTATCAAGATTAACATATCCAAAAGATAAATTTGAAATAATAATTGTGAATGATAGAAGTAATGACAATACACCAAATATGTTAAAATCAGCAGAACATGAAACTTCAAATTTATCAGCTATTCATATAAAAGAGACACCGCTTGGTTGGGCTCCCAAAAAATGGGCACTACAACAAGCGATTGATAAATCGGCAAATGAAATTATTTTACAAACAGATGCAGATTGTACTTTTAACCCCGACTGGATACAAGTAATGGTTTCATCATTTGTAAATCCAACTATGGGATTTATTTCAGGTCCAGCTCCAATCAGATATCAACATCCATTTTATGATCAATTTGCAATTATGGATAGTATGTCAATTGATGCCGTTTCATCTGCAACTATTAAACATGGTATTCCTCTTAGTTGTACGGGTCGAAATATCGCATTTAGGAAAATTGCATTTTTTGATATCAATGGTTATGATGGAATTCAAGACCAAATTTCAGGAGATGATGATTTATTAATGCAGAAAATGTCTTTATCCAAAAAGTGGGAAATGGATTTTATATGTAATAATCGAGCGATAGTAAATTCACCCGGTCCAAATACAATGGAGGAATTGATTTATCAACGGCTACGATTTGCCTCAAAAGGATTAAATTATTATAAATTAGAAACAAATCAATCTACTCGAATAATCCTGCCTTTCTTGTATATTACAAATATTTTCACAGTTATTTCAATCTCGGCATATTTATCTACATTAAATGGATTATGGCTCATTCCATTTACTATAAAATTAGCAGGAGATTGTTTATTAACATTAACATTTTTTAATCAAATAAAAATAAAATGGTCTTTATTAGCATTTATTGTCCTTGACATTATTCATCCATTTTATGTGGTAATTTTTGGGGCAATTGCGCCGTTTCATAAGATAAAATGGAAAAACTAGTACTATTAATATTTTATTTCTCTTTATTAATTGGAGAAAATATAGAATTTAATATCACTTTTTTGGGTATTAATAGTGCATCAGTATTTATTTCTGAAAAAGATACAATAATTAATGATAAAAATGCGAAATCAATCATTTTTGAAACACACACAGTAGCAGGAGTAAAAACACTTTTTCCTGTAGATAATTATTATCATACTCTAATAAATGAAAATTTTAATCAAATATTATATTTTAATAAACAAACTTCACAACCATGGGTGAAAAATAATTTTTCTGCTAAAATGAAAAGTGGTATTATAAAATATGAAAATTCAGAAATTGAAATTCAAAGAGGATATCAAAATATATTTACTCTTTTACAATATTTAAATCATATCTCAATAAATGAATTAATTAAATCAGAATATTTAATTGACCGAGAAGGGTTGCACTATTTAGCAAATTTTAAACTCATAAATTCAAATGATAACTATAATGAAATTCAATTATTTCTTTTACCCATAAATAGTATTAAAAATATACCCGTAGTCGAAAATACAGATATTTTTACTTGGGCAATTTTTAATGAAAATGCAGAGCGAATACTCCGAATTAATAAAAAAACTGGAAAACTAATCTATTGTGAATTTTCATCTGGATTTGTTTCAATGAAAGCAAATTTAATTGAGAATTAAAAACTAAATAATCTTAATTTTAATCAATAAAAAAATAACAAATAGGATATTATGGCAACAAATGATCTTACAAAAATACAGGCAGAATTACGATCAACACATATTTCTGATTTAAAATATTCAATAAAATTAATACTTGAAAAAGAATCAACTCAATATAAAGGAAATACAAATATCTTCTTTAACTATAAAAAGGGTAAGATGAATGAATTGATTATTGATTTTATAACGGATACTGTTCATAAGGTTATACTTAATGATATTGCATTAACAGATTTTAGAAAAGATGAATTTTGGCTTTATATAAATTCAAATCAATTAATTGAAGGTAATAATAAAATTGAAATTGAATATACAAGCAATTATGACAATACGGGTTCAGGGTTTCATCGCTTTATAGATCCCGAAGATAACGAAATTTATATCCATACCGATTTTGAGCCCTATGATGCCCACCGTCTATTTCCATGTTTTGACCAACCAGATTTAAAGGCAACATATCAACTCAATATTACTGGACCAAAAGATTGGGAGTTTATACATAACTCAGATGCTATTTCGGCAAGCGAATTAGAAAATGAAAAATCAGTAATTTTTAAAGAAACAGCTAAATTTTCAACTTATATATTCGCTTTAGTTGTGGGGCCACATCAAAAATGGGAAGATAAATATAATGATATTCCTTTACGGCTATATTGTCGAAAGTCGCTTGCAAAACATTTAGATCCAGAAAATTTATTTGACATTACTAAAGAGAGTTTTCAGTTTTTAGAAGAATATTTTGATATTCCTTATCCGTATGGAAAATATGACCAAATTTTTGTTCCTGAATTTAATTTTGGTGCAATGGAAAATGTAGGATGTGTAACTTTTACTGAAAGTTATATTTACCGATCGAAAAAACTTTATCGAGATTATTTAAGTAGAGCAAATACCTTTTTCCATGAAATGGTTCATATGTGGTTTGGAAATTTAGTAACAATGAAATGGTGGAATGATTTATGGTTGAATGAAAGTTTTGCGGACTACTTATCTTATTATGCAATGAGTAACGGTAAATTATTTCCAGATTCATTAGAGCATTTTTTCAGTCGAAAAGATTGGGCACTCATGCAAGATCAGCTCTCAACAACACATCCAATTGTTGCTTATGCTGAAGATACAATTGAAGCCTTTTCAAATTTTGATGGTATTAGTTATGCAAAAGGTGCATCGGTTTTAAAGCAAATGATGTTTTATATAGGTGAAGAAAATTTTAGAAATGGAATTAGAATTTATTTAAAAAAGTATTATGAGAAGAACACAATACTTGATAACTTTCTTTCATGCATGTCTGAAGAGAGTGGAGTAGATATAAATTCTTGGAGTAAACAATGGCTAGAAACGACAGGTGTAAATACATTAAAACCTGCATTAAATAATAATTCTTGCATAGTGCAACAAATACCTTCAGCAAATAATAATCAATTGAGAGATCATGCGATATTATATGAAAACTATACGATTGTTAATAATAAACCAGCAATTATTGATGAAGGAAAAATATTTATCAAAGGAGAAAAATCTGAGTTTGATCTAAATGCATCTGGAGATTTTTTATTACTTAATGCAAAAGACCATGATTATATAAAAGTATTTTTTGAAGAACGAGATATTGAATTTATTTCTCAATATGTAAGTTCAATTAATGACCGATTTACGCGACGAATTATTTGGGGGAATTTATGGCAAATGGTTAGAGATAATGCATTATCTCCAATTAAATTTCTTGAAATGATTGAAAAACACTTAGTTTTAGAAAAAGATATTACCGTTATTCAAGGGCAATTAACTTCTAAAGCATCTGCTACAATTTCAATATTTCTTACCAAAGAAAACAAAGAAATTTGGTCAAGTAGATTATTTACTCTTGCTACTAATATCCTCTCAAATGGTGGAGATGAAGAAACGCAGTTGACTTGGTTTGATTTATTACTTACCTGTGCGAATGAAAATTCATCATTAAATAAAATTAAACAATTGTTAGATGGTGATATTCATTTTGAAAATTTAACTATCGACCAAGATAAACGATGGAGAATTGTAAATCGGCTATGTGCTTATAATTTTAGTGACTCATTAATGCTAATTGAAAATGAAAAAAAGAATGACCCAGGTGATTTGGGCGAAAAGAAAGCCTATCTTGCAACAGTTTCTATCCCTGATTTAGAAATTAAATCAAAAAATTGGCATTCTTTTATTAATAATGAAAAGAAGTTATCAACTGATTTTATGCGTTATGGAATGAGTGGGTTCTTTTGGCCTAATCAATCAGAATTATTATCTCAATTTATTCAACCATTTTTTGATAATTTAACGAATATTTATAAAGAAAAAGATATGCACTATTCTTCAGCATTTGGTAGTGTATTATTTCCTTCAATATTTAATCCTCAAGCAATTCTAAAGAAAACGGAATTATTTTTAGAACAAAATAAAGATTTACCAAAGCTATGTAAAAAGGGTTTAATTGAAAATTGCGACCATCTAAAGAGAAGAATTCCAATTTTAGAAGGACAGAAATAAACTACGAGTCAATCTCTAATACATAGCCATTGTGTTTGCGAATATTGAGGACAGTATTATCATCAAAAATGAGATATTGTCCTTTTATTCCCATAATTCTGCCTTCAATTATATTGTGTTTATCAAATCCAATACTTTTCACTTTTTGAGGAAATTCCAAAACAGGATAGGATAATTCAATAATTTCTTCATCGTCAGATTCAAATTGCTGTAATTGAGGATTTAGTTTTTCAATAAGTTCTGATTTTTTATCATAGAGATCAATATCTTCTAAAATTTGATTTTTCAACATTCGTTGCCATGCGGTTCTGTCTGAAATAAATTCCTTCATTGCGACTTCAATTACACCCGCGAGATGACGGTTTGGAGTTTCAGCAAATTTAATTGCAAAGCTTGCACCTTGGTCTATCCATCGTGTTGGAATTTGAGTTGAGCGAGTGACCCCAACTTTAATGCCACTTGATACGGCCAAATATACAAAATGAGGCAGAAGGCAGTGTTTCTCAGCCCAATCCATATCTCTGGCAATACCTTGCTGTGCTTCACATAATTCAGGCCTTAAAATACATTCTGAGGTTTCGGGGCTATTTATAAAACAGGGGTAACAAAACCCTTGTGCAAATGATTTATTTGTTTTTCGCTCACAGCGAATGCACAAAATTTCTTTTAACCATTTAAATCGAACATATTTTCCAATAAATTGATTCATTGGTAGTAAATCCTCACCAATCGGTAGCTCGTATTGAATAGGTGAATGGAGTTCCGTTCTCATTTTTATAATTGGTCCAGTGTGCAACATATCTCAAATTATTACACTTATTTACAATAAACCAAAATTCATTTAGGATTTATTAATGTAGTTTATTATAAATTTTCCCCACTTATGACAAACAAAAAAACGAAATTAATCATTGTAGAGTCGCCTTCAAAAGCGAGAACATTACGAAAATTCTTAAAAGATGGCTATGAAATAGAAGCTTCAGTTGGACATATCCGGGATTTAGCAAAAAAAGATTTAGGTGTGGATATTGATAATGACTTTAAAGCAAACTATATTGTATCTACCGACAAAAAGAAGGTTGTTAAGAATTTAAAAGATAAACTTAAAAATGCCTCTGAGTTATATCTAGCAACTGACCCTGACCGAGAAGGTGAGGCAATATCATGGCATATTATTGAAGAATTAAAGCCAAAAATTCCTGTAAAACGACTTGTATTTCATGAGATAACAAAAACTGCAATTCTAACTGCATTTGACCATACTCGAGACATTGACACTTCTTTAGTAAATGCACAGGAAGCCCGACGAATTTTAGATCGGCTATTTGGATATTTAGTTTCAAAGAAATTATGGTTGAATGTTAAAGGAAGCCTTTCAGCAGGAAGAGTACAAAGCCCTGCAGTAAAATTGGTTGTAGATAAAGAGAAAGAAAGAGCTCTATTTAAATCTCGTGAGTTTTGGAAAATTAAGGGTGAATTTGATTCAAATAATGCTACATTTGAAGCTGATTTAATTCAGGTTGATGAAAAAGGAATTGCCATTGGAAAAGATTTTGAGAAAAGAACAGGCGAATTAAAATCATCAAATAAAATTGCATTAGATGAAAATCTGGCAAATTCGCTCGTAGAGCAATTTAAAAAAGATAAGTGGGAAGTATCATCGGTTGAACAAAAACCATTTACTTCAAACCCAATGCCTCCATTTATTACATCTACACTTCAACAAGATGGTGTTCGAAAATTAAGAATGAGTTCAAAAAGAGTAATGATGGTTGCTCAAAAATTATACGAAGCAGGATTAATCACCTACATGAGAACAGATTCTACTGTACTTTCAGGTGAAGCAATAAAAGCAACGCGAGATGAAATAAATAACTTGTATGGTGCAGACTATTTACCCGAAAAACCGCGTCAATTTAAAAGCAAAGTTAAAAACGCACAAGAAGCACATGAAGCAATTCGTCCTGCAGGTTCAAAATTTAATAATCCGAATGATTTACAAAATCAATTAGAGGCGGATGAATGGAAATTATATGATTTAATTTGGAAGCGAACAATGGCAAGCCAAATGATGCCAGCCAAATTATTAAAAACAACAGCTAAAATTTCTAATGGAAATGCTGTATTTGAGGCAAAAGGGCAAGTTGTTGAATTTCCTGGATATTTTAAAGTATATGTAAAAGGTACTGATGGTGCGGATGCGGATAATAAAGAAAAGATGCTTCCTGAATTAAATTCAGGTCAAAATATTGACGCTAATGATTTTGATGCCATTCAAAGTATTACAAAGGCAACACCTCGCTTTACAGAAGCAACTTTAATAAAAGAATTAGAAAATTTAGGAATTGGACGACCTTCAACTTATGCAGCTATAATGGATAAAATCCAACAACGAGGTTATGTTCGCCGAGTTAAAGGAGCTATGATTCCAACATTTGTGGCCTATGCTGTTATTCAGTTTTTAGAAAAATATTTCTCAGACCTTGTTAATTTGCAATTTACTGCTGGATTAGAAGATACACTTGATAGTATATCACGAGCTGAAAAAGAAGCCTCTGCATTTTTAAATCATTTCTATTTTGGAGAAGAAGCTCATAAAGGATTAAATGATTTATTAGAGCAGGAATTTGATAAAGATATTTCAAAAACTATTCTACATTATCCCAAAAATGGAATTCCAGAAACTCAAATTAAAGTAGGACGATATGGAGTTTATATTCAACAAGGTGATAAAAGAGCAACTTTACATGAAGAGGTTATTCCTGCTGATTTTAAAACAGAGCATATTACTGAAATTTTATCTTTAAAAGAAAAACAACCTGAATCTATGGGTGAATTTAATGGCGAAGAAGTATTTCTAAAACGCGGACGATTTGGACCCTATATTCAAGCAGGTAAAAAAATGAAATCATTATTACCTGGAATGAATGAAGAGGATGTAACTGAAGAAATTGCAAAAGCTATTATTTCACTCCCTGTTGATTTAGGGAAACACCCAGAGACAGGAGAGTCTGTAATGAAAGATATTGGACGATATGGCCCTTATGTAAGATCAGGAAAAAGTAATGGCTCTATTCCTGCAGATATTAATTTACTTGAAATTAATTTAGAACAGGCAATTACCTTTTTAAAAGCAAAAGCCTCAGGACCAAAAGTTTTAAAAGAATTAGGAAAAGATGCTGATGATAAATCAATTGAAGTTAAAGATGGACGATATGGAGCTTATGTAACTAATGGAAAAATCAATGCCACTATTCCAAAAGGAACTGATCCAAATTCTATTACACTCGAACAAGCTCTAGAAATGATTAAAATTAAAATTGCTAAAGGACCAGCAAAGCGAAGAGTTAAACGAAAGAAAAGTAAGTAATTATTTTTCATATCACTCTGTTCTATATTAAATAATATATTTAAAATTTGAAAGAAATCTATGAACAATAAAATGGAAAAAGTAATATCCTTATCAAAACAGCGAGGGTATGTTTTTCAAAGTAGTGAGATTTATGGTGGCTTAAAATCTGCTTATGACTATGGCCCATTAGGCGTAGAATTGAAACGCAATTTAATGAATGAATGGTGGCGTTCAATGGTACATGAAAGAGAAGATGTGATTGGTATTGATGCATCCATTATTATGCACCCAAAAGTTTGGAATGCATCAGGGCATTTATCTGGATTCTCAGATCCACTTGTTGATTGCTTAATTAGTAAAGAGCGATTTAGAGCAGACAAAGCACCGACACCAACTTCTGGAGATGAACTCCCAATTACATGCAATGACAAAGGTCAAGCGAAACAATATCAAAAATCAATTGAAAAACGATTTAGAATTGAAATCAGACGAAATGGGAAAGTTCTTGAAGGGTTACGCGTTATTGATGAATCTACATTTGGGTATTTTGAAAAAGAAAGTAATGAAGCGATTCAAATTTTTCCTTATAGAGGTTATGTAAGCCCAACCTTTGGTAGCCCTTTTTTAAGTGATGAACGCCAGTTTAATTTAATGTTTCGTTCTCAACTTGGACCTGTTGATTCAATTGGTGATTTAACATCATTTATCGAAAAAAATCCGGATTTAAAAGGTAAAGAATTACGAAAAGGTATTGAAAAAGTTATTAAAAATACTGCTGTTTATTTACGCCCTGAAACAGCACAGGCAATGTTTGTCCAATTTTTAAATTGCCAGCAATCAATGTCGATGAAGGTTCCTTTTGGAATTGCACAAATGGGGAAAAGTTTTAGAAATGAAATTACAACTGAACATTTTATATTCCGCTCTTGTGAATTTGAACAAATGGAAATGGAATTTTTTGTTGAACCTGGAACGCAGAAAAAATGGCTGAGTTATTGGAGAGATAAACGGCTAAATTGGTGGAAATCATTTGCAAATAATCCAGATAAATTTATTTATAGAGCTCATGACAAAGATGAACTTGCTCATTATGCAGATGCTTGTTATGATATTGAATATGAATATCCATGGGGATTTGATGAGCTTGAAGGTGTTGCAAGTCGAACCGATTATGATTTAAAAAAGCATGCAGAACATTCAGGTGCAAAGTTGAGTTATTTTGATCCTCAAAAACAAGACCCACAAACGGGAAAAAATGGATGGAGATATACACCATTTGTAATTGAACCAGCCGCAGGGGCAACTCGTGGATTATTAGTTTACTTACTTGATGCTTACCATGAAGAGACGGTGCAAGATGCAAAAGGAAATGATTCTATTCGTAAAGTAATGAAGCTTCATCCAAAACTAGCTCCTATTAAAACGGCTGTTTTACCGCTTGTGAAAAAAGAGGGATTACCTGAAATTGCACGAGAAATAGTATCTACATTTTTTAAAGCTGGCATAAATACAAAGTATGATGAACAACATGCAATTGGTAAACGCTATCGTCGCCATGATGAAGCCGGAACCCCGTATTGTCTAACGATTGATGGGCAAACGAAGGAAGATGGCACAATTACAATCCGTGATCGTGATACAATGAAACAAGACCGAATACCTGCAGAAAAAGCGTTAGAAGTCGTCAAGGAGAGACTAGGGATAGTTTAATTTTTTTCACCTCTTATTTAATTGATTATTTTACAATTTTAATTATATAAAATAATTTCATTATTAGCATTATCGATGTATATCAACACAGTTTAAATAATATGAAACAAAAAATTATTTTTATATCAATTTTTAGTTTACTAATAATGGTAAATAGTTTAAAAATTGGTATGTTTTGGGATAATGTACTTTTTGCTTCTGAAATGGGAAACCATCTATTTAATAATGGAATATTCAATTGGAATATTCCAATTGAATCCGATCCTGGTCATCCACCATTTTTAGCAACATTAATGGCTATAGGTTGGACATTTTTTGGAAAATCTTTAGCTGTATCCCATTGGATAATGATACCATTTATATTTGGGTTGTTATGGCAAATATATTCATTTGTATCATTTTTTATAAAAAATAAATCGCTCCAATTTTGGACTTTTTTACTTATAATTGCAGACCCCACATTGTCTTCTCAATTATTTTTAGTAAATCCAGAAGTCATCCAATTATTTTTCTTTTTTACTGCTTTAAATGCTTTATTAAGAAATACTAATTATCTTAAAATAATTGCTCTCTCTTTTTTGGGAATTGTAACCTATAGAGGAATGATGCTATGTGCAGGTATTTTCCTAATAGAGTTACTTTTTAAAATAATTATTAAAAAAGAAACATTCAATAATTTTTTTACTAAACGCTTAGTTTTATCATATTTTATATCAGCAACTCCAGCTATTTTTTATTTAATTTGGAGGTTATTAAATCAAGGATGGATTATTTCACATCCTATGGAAATTTGGGGTAATGCTTGGCAATATTCATCTTTTGTTGATTTTATTAAAAACTTTTCATTAAACTTTTTAGTTTTAATTCAACGATTTACTGATTTTGGTAGAATTATATTACTCTTATTTTCTATTATAACATTATATTTAAAGAGAAAATTGATAAATTGGAAAGTAATTAATACACTATTAATAATATTCTTTTTCTCAACTATTGTTATATATTCTTTAAGTTTATTTATTAATAATCCAATGGGACATCGTTATTATATTTCATCTTATATTACTTTAGGATTAATATCTGCTATCCTTATTCAAGAATTCAAATTTAAAAAATTAATATATTTAGGTCTATTAAGTAGTCTGATATTGGGAAATTTTATTATTTATAGTGATAATTTCTCACAGGGATGGGATTCTTCATTAGCACATTTACCTTATTGGAAATTGAGAAAAAATGCAATTGAATATTTGGATAAAAATAATATTTCTATTTCAGCAACTGCAACATTTTTCCCTAATTCTACAACTATTGATAATATTGTTATTAATGGTGATATGCGTAGATTTCTTAACTTTTCTGGTAATGAGAAATATGTACTTTATTCTAATATATTTAATTTAACAGACGAAGAGTTTTCACTATTGTACCATAATTATAACCAAATAAAATTATTTGAAAAACATAATATAAAAATTGAAATATTAAAAAATATAAAATTCAATTAATTATTTTAAATTTGATATCTATAATATTAAAATAATTCAAATCAATAATAAAAACATATATCCTTCGTAAATTAGCTTCACTTTATTTAAAGAAAGATTACACAAATGATAAAATTTAAAAGTTATTTTATTCAGTTAATAATTATCTTCTTTGGAGTTGGATTTTTGTTTAGTCAATGTCCAAACTCTGCAAACGAAGATTATGGTGATTGTGAAATGTTAATTGGATGGACTTGGAATGGAACAGATTGCGCTTACCTTTCAGGTTGTGGGGCAACAACTGTAGATGGAACTAATAATTCTGAATGGTTTTTTAACGAATATAATTCCTGTATTAATATTTGTGATGTAGAGTATATCCAAGGCGATGTCAACTATGACGGTAGTTTAAATGTAATTGATATTGTTTTAATTACTAGCTATATAATTGGTAATTCTTCTTTCACGCTTGACCAAATATTAACGGGAGACCAAAGTGAAGATGGTCAATTAAATGTAGTTGATATAGTAATTTTAGTAAATTATATACTGAATGGAATTCCTCAAAGAGATACTTGGAAAATAATTTCTGAAGATATCTTTGAACCAAAATGTGCAAATGCTTGCCATGAATCTGGGGCGTTTTTTGCTGAACAATCGGACTTAATTTTAACACCTGATATTGCATATCAACAATTAATTAATCGAATTCCAAAAAATGAATCAGCATGGGCAGATGGGTTAGTTTTATTAAGTTCTGAAGGTGGCCAACCTGGAGAAATTCAGAGTTTTTTATGGGAAAAAATTAATCTACCTAATAGTGAACATTATTATGATGACCATCCTTTTTATGGTGAATTAATGCCATTGGGTGGACCATATTTATCGAATGGTGAACTTGCATTTATCAAGGATTGGATTTATGCAGGTGCACCAGAAACAGGTGTTGTTGCTGAAGAAATCTTATTATTAGATAATTCAGTTTGGGAAACCCCTCCGTTTGCACCATTAGATATTCCAGAAAATGGAATTCAATTTCATGTAGGTCCTTTTGAAGTTTGGGAGGGGTATGAAAGAGAAATTTTTTCATACCAACCGATTAGTAATGATGAATATGTATATATTAATCAATATGAAATTTTATTAAGTCCCGGGTCTCACCATTTAATTTTTTATACATATCCACTCAATGCAAGTGTGAGTCAACTACCTGTAGAATGTGAAGCATATATAGAAGAATTCCCACCCCCAGCCTATGAATTAAGAGACTTACATAATCAATATGGAAATTTTAATTATCAAACCCTATGCTACATGGGATTACAAACATTTTTTGCTGGATCACAGTGGCCATATGTGAATTATCACTTTCCACCTGGAGTTGCAATTAGAGTACCACCAAGTTTTGGAGTAGATGTTAACTCACATTTCTTAAATTATTCAGGCAATACGCCAACAGGAGAATTATATGGCAATTTTCATTTTGTAGAAGAAAGTGAAGTTCAACATATTGCAGATATTTTTATGTTAAATAATAATGATATTAATTTACCAGCAAATCAAATAACAACACTTAATCGAACATTCATGTTTCCAGAGCAATTTAATGCAGGGTTTTTAGATGGTGGAAATGTAAATGATATTGACCATTTAAATATTTTTCAACTTTTTTCACATGCACATGAACGAATGGTTAGATTTGATATTAAATTAATTGGCGGAGAAAACGATGGGCAAATTATTTATACTGCCCTGGATTGGGAACATCCTCCAATATTAGAGCTAAACCCTCCACTTATTTTAGAAAATGGAATGGGATTAGAACTTGAAGCTACATTTAATAACAATACAAATCAGGAAATTAATTTTGGACTTTTAGGTGCAGATGAAATGATGATTTTATTTGGCACCTATTATACGGATTGATAAATGATTATAAATATTCGCCATGAAATTCAACTTATTTCTGACTCTATTATTGAAACGCGTCGAGATATACATAAATATCCTGAATTATCTTTTCAAGAACATCGAACTGCTGAATTAGTTGCAACAAAATTATCTTCATTAGGAATAGAAGTCCAAAAAGGTATTGGTAAAACAGGTGTTATTGGTGATTTAATTGGAAATGGTGATGGGCCAACAATTGCTTTGCGTGCAGATATGGATGCATTACCCATTCAAGAAACAGGTGATGTTTCATATAAATCTGTAAATAATGGTATTATGCATGCCTGTGGGCATGATGGACATGTTGCGATGTTATTAGGTGCTGCTGAAATACTTTCTAAACAAAAAAATAAATTAAATGGTAATGTTCGGTTTATTTTTCAACCAGCTGAAGAAGGTGAAGGTGGAGCAACATACATGATTGATGATGGAGCATTAAATGGTGTTGATCAAATTTATGGAGTTCATTTATGGAATTATCAAAAATCGGGTACAATTGGGATTAAACCTGGGCCAATAATGGCAGCCGCAGATGGGTTTGAAATAACGATTACTGGAAAAGGTGGACATGGTGCAGCACCTCAAGGAACGCAGGATGCAATCGTAATTTCAGCTCATTTAATTCAAGCATTGCAAACAATTGTAAGCCGAAACACAAATCCATTAGAAAGTACCGTTGTAACGGTTGGTCAGATTAATGGTGGTTATAATTTTAATGTGATTGCCGATAAAGTTGTATTAAATGGGACAACTAGAGCATATTCTGAAGAAAATATTCAATTAATAAAAACAAGATTAAATGAAATAATTGAAGGGACTGAAAAGACCTTTAATTGCAAAATTGAATTAAATTATATGGATGGTTACCCACCAACAATAAATGATGATAAATGTGCAGAAAATGTATTACAATCTGCAAAAAAAATTGTGGGAGAAGGTGCAGGAAATCCATACTTATCAATGGGTGGAGAAGATTTTAGTTATTTTTTAAATAAAAAACCGGGAGCTTTCTTTTTTGTCGGTTCTGCACCAAAAGATAGAGAACCGATGTCAACTCCACATCATTGTTCTCATTTTGATATAGATGAAAATGCCTTACTTATAGGCTCAAGTTTATTTGTACAATTAATTGAAGATTTACTAATCACCAATAAATAGTTAGTCAATAACTCTTCTAAGTGTAGGTATATAAGACACTTACACAACATCACACTTCTTTTCTAAAACCTCTAAAACACCTTAAATCTAAGTATAAGTTAAGTATTTTTACTTAAAAAACACTGAAAGTAAGTATAAATGTTAAGTATAAGATTTTCAAAAATTAAGTATAAGTTGAAGGGATAAATAATGAGTAATTCTAATAAAGGGTATTTTGGAATAATTAGAGTGAGTAGTATTGGTCAAACTAAAGGTACTTCACTTCAAATTCAGAAATCTAAAATCACTGATTATTGTAAGTTAAATGAAATCAACTTAATTGGATTTATTGAAGAAGTTGAAAGTGGTGTTAAAGGTTTAGAGAGAAGAGGAATTACAGAACTCAAACAGTATATTGAAGATGGAATTGTTGATGGTGTTGTATTTCTCAAATATGACAGATTGGGAAGAAATCTTTATGAGAGTTTGAAGATGATAAGATATTTTGATAATCAGAATATAACAATGTGTAGTGTTGTTGATGGTCTTAATAGTGAAACTGTTAATGGTAGAATGATGATTAATATCTTATTGAGTTTCAGTGAATTTGAGAAAGATACAATTTGTGATAGATTGTTGGATGGGAAGAAAAAAACATTCAATAATGGACAGAAATGTGGTGGAGAAATCTGTTTTGGTTATAAGAAGAACAGTAAAGGTGAGATTGTTGAGAATGTTGATGAGAGTAAAGTTGTCAAATATATCTTTAAGAAATATATACAGAAAGTAAATGATGGTTATTCAAAGACAAAATTAAGTCAGATAATTTTGAAAGGATGTAAGAGAATGGGTTTTACTTATAGAGATGATAAGGAACTGAAATCTTATCACATTAAGTATTTCTTACAGAATGAGTGGTATGGGAATGTTCAGAAATATGGTGTTGATTTTGGTAAGAACAAACACAATTACAAATCTATTATTTCAAAACAACTCTTCAACAAAGTGAGGAATAATTACATTTATGGGTACTAAAAGGAACACTGTAAACAGTTCATATCACTCTCCATTTTCATACAATCAGAAAGATTTTTTTGGTATTGATGTTGATAGAATTGTTAAAGGAAAAGTGGTTGATGAAATTGATGATATTGTAGTTAGTACTTTGGACAATAAGTTTTCTGAAAATGGAATGTTATTAGAGAAGAAATTTGGTATTTATGGTGAGTATTTAGATTACAGAAAGACAGTGTTCAGTGAATACTATTATAAGACCAAAGACAGATTGATTTTTATTGAGATGGTAAGACAGACAAAAGTGTTAGATGAGTTGATGAAGTATTATTGGTTATTTAAAAGAGGTGATTGGTTGGAGAGAAATGGATTTCATAATGGTAAGAGATTGTCTATTTACTTTTTAATGATTTATAGAAGGACAACATCAAAGAGATTATTTGTTACAGAGTGGAAAAGGGAAATGATTCAGTTCTTATCTAAAAAAATGAAAGATGATTTACCATTTAACCCATTCATATTTTATCAAACTAAAATAGATAAGAATCAATGGTTGAAATGTAGAAAGATGTTAGAGTTGATTACTCTTTAATGATTTCATTTACACTGATAAGTTCAATCATATAGAGTAACTGAAAGTCCTTTCATATTTAGTGTCTCCTGAAGTCTTGTAGTTGAACTGATACCAATCCACAATATCATCTTATTTCAGAAGGAGAACAGTTAATATCTACTTAACAAAAACCACCTTCTTCACATCTGAAAACTCACCTGAATTAATCCTGATGAAGTATG
>CAZGWH010000048.1:0-17857 GCA_964529325.1 uncultured bacterium
TATTCATTCATTTTAGTACCAATGAAAGATAAAATAAGTGACTCATAAAGGTTCTCTTTATGCAGTATTCTATACAGACATTCATAATCATATAAAAATTCAAAATTAGGCGATATACCTCTACTATTCCTTACTTTTTCACAAAATTCCTTTTGGTATTTTATTGAAATTTCATGTTGATTTTCTGTCGTATTTATAGTGGATTTCTTAAAACTATATTCAAACAGATTTTTCAATTCTTCACCATAAATTTGTAATTTTTTTCCTTTTATTACACGTTTTAAGTCATTGCTAACTATTTTATTTTTAACGATGTTATACGAAATAATAGATGCTTTTAAATTTCCAACAATTAAAATTAATTTAGAATCTTTCATTGGTCCATTTTTGGCAATTGGTGTTAATTCTAACTTTTCAATGTAAATTGATTTAGTCGCATTGTTTAAATTCAAGTGTAATTCATCGTGAATTTTTTGAAGCATTTCAAAATAAAATCGTTTTACTTTATTATAACTAAATTGAAGATCTGCTGATACTTTATTTACCGTAAACCCTAAATAAAAGCAATAAAGCATTTGTAATCTATCATTTAAAACTCGCCCAGTAAATTTATTTTTGCAATCTTTACAATAAAATCGTTTATCATGTAATAGTGATATATGTTCTGAGCCACATTTAAAACAACTATTACCGCAAATTGAATCCCTAATTTTATTCAATAAACTTGAATTCATTAATTTCGCCCCATTCTACTATTTCTCAATATCTATCCAAAATCCTATTTTTTATACTTTAAAAAGGGAGGCTGTAAATTTTAACAACCTCCCTTCTCTTGTTCATTTACTATTGGGACTGATAGTGGAAATGAACGAAATTTTTAATATTTATAATTTCATTCTATCTTTTTCAAATCATATTTACTCATTTACAAAAAGGGAGGCTATTATTTATATTAACAACCTCCCCTGTTCTGTTCCTGGGTCTATGGGACGATAGGGACGAGGACCCTTGTGAGCAGAAAAACCAAAGACGGGACGGATGCCTTTGAATTCTCATACTCAACTATCTATAAAAAATTAATTTCATTTTTCTGTAATTTTCAATTATTGATTTGAATATGCTATAATATACAAAAAAAACCTTTCAGAATACCTTACATCTCGTTGATTTTTCACTAAATTATGCATATTATTAAAATTATTTTTCATGAGAACAATTTTTAAATATATGTTATTATTGAAGTTATAATTATGTTAAGTGATGTTAAGCGGAAAGTAAAAATAATTTTATTTTTATTGTAATTGTAGTGAAATTTATACAATTCCTCATAAATATTGAATAATTTGGATAGCAGTTTATTCTTTTAATCGTAATATTGGGATACATTTATCCCTTTAAAATGTATAAAATATCATATATTTCTTTTGTTGATAAATTGTGGATAAGTAAAATGAATGGAAGGAGAATTAACCATGTAATTATTTAAAATTATTTCAATCTATTATAATAATCTGGCAAAATTGAATTAAGTTTAACAGGTTATTTTCTTACTAATAGAAATTAATTTTAAAAGATTATCAGTATGTGAAGAAATAAAACTAATTTATATAATTACAAAAATAAGCATAAAAAATAAAAATTAGTAGTATATAGAATGAATGTGATAGTTGGATATATGAGGGATTAAATATTAATTTCGAATTGAAACTAATACTTTGTGGAGGCGGGGAGATTCGAACTCCCGTCCGAGAAAGGTACTCTATTAACATCTACATGCATAGGTTGATCTTGGGTCTCATTAATTTTTTGGTTACAACCCTCCGCAAAATTAACCAGTCTGAAAGTTCTTATTCAATTCTGACAGACACAAAATTGAACCAGTCTGCTAAAGATAACATTCCCATATAAAATCACAGACAAATTCTAAAGGGAATGGCTACCGAACTATTTAAGCGGCAGCAGCGTAGCCATAATCGGCATTTAAGGTTTGCTCCAAGATGATTTACGAGGTAACTTGAAATCCTCGACATGCAGTCAATAGTCTAGCTTACCCGTCGAAACCAGACGCCCCCAATATCAAAAAGCAGTTATAATTTCTAACTAATCTAGTATATGATAAAAGATTAATTATTTAATAAATCAAAAAAAAAATCAGAATTTTCAGCCATTTCTAAATCAAATGTTGAAATTCCGCCTAAATCATGTGTTGAAAATCGGACTTGAATTTTACACCATCCCACAATTAAGTCAGGGTGATGATTTAATTCTTCCGCTTTTATAGCCAACTTATTAATAAATTCAATCCCAGCCATGTAATTAGAAAAGCTTAATGTTCGTTCAATACCATTATCTTTTAGAATCCAAGATTTATTACTATTCAAAAATTCGTTAATTTCAGATTGGTTTAATAATCTTCTATTATCGAACATTTATATTTTTTCTTTAAGTGCTAAATTTATTTTTTCAATAAAATCTGAATACATATATTGCCCCTTTATAATAGCTCCAGGATATGAGGCAATAATATTGCCTTTTCTGCCAATGATATAGGAAGTTGGAACGGCATAAACACCACCATATTTTCTTGTAATTTTATCCATATTTCGTGGTGAATCAAAAAGAAGTGGATAATCGACTCGATATGATTTTGTAAAGTTTTTCAATGCTTTCTTTTGATCACTGATACTAATTCCTAAAATTTCTAAACCATCTTCTTTATGTTTTGTGTATAATTCATTAAAATCAGGAATTTCTAACCGACATGGTCCACACCATGTTGCCCAAAAATTAATAATGACTACTTTTCCTCTCAATTCTGATAGTGTATAAGTTGAATCATTTAGAGCAGGAAGTGAAAAATCTGGAGCAAATTGAATATCTTCAGTGAGCTTATTTATTTCATTTTTTTGGTCTTGTGACAATTCTTTATTCTGACACATTACAAGACAAAGTAAAATTCCAATTAATAGTAAATTTGTTTTATTCATTATCTTTTTTATTATTTCCATTTAATTTAGATTAACCCCTTTTTAAGGAAAGTTACAAACTTGTTTATATCAGTATCCATTCCAGCAAAACGAGAAATTTCAACATCCTCTGGCGATAAAATCACATAATATGGTAATGCTGCCGTGCCAAATCGATCAACTTCCATTTGCTGGTATTTTCGAGCATTTTTCCCGCCATCAGTATATAATCGAATTAATATAAATTGTTCAAATAACTCAATGACTTTAGGTTCTTCAAAAACATTCATTTCCATCCACCGACAATTTGTACATGTATATCCTGTAAAGTCAAGAAATACAGGTATTTGAGTTTCTTTACTCTTTGCCATTCCTTCTTCAAAATCTTCATACCACTTTAAATTTTCATGGTTTGAAATAGATTCAGAATTAGATTTTTCAACATAGCTAAAATCAGGTGGAAGATAAGAATCAATTAATCCATGAATAGGCTGACCAAATAATCCAGTACTTAAATATAATCCAAAACTTAAACATACAATACTCATCATCAATCTAGGTACACCTACAATTTCTAACTGCGAATCATGAGGAAGCCTAATTTTTCCCAATAAATAAACCCCCATTAATATGGCGATTATTGTCCAGCATGCCAACACCATTGGTCTTGTAAATATTCCAAGCTGCCAAACTAAATCCATATTGCTGAAAAATTTAAATGCGGCACCGAGTTCTAAAAAACCCATAATAACTTTAACTGAATTAAGCCATCCACCACTTTGAGGTAATTTTGATAAATATTGAGGGAATAATGCTAAAAAGAAAAAGGGTAATGCAAAGGCAGTCGCAAAACAAACCATTCCTATAACTGGCCAAAAATAAGCACCTTGACTTGCTGTAACCAAAAGCAGGCCTACAAATTGTACTGTACATGTAAACGATGTTAAGGTGAAAGTGAACGCCATAAACAGAATACCCATCACTCCACCCCTCTGCTCCTGTTTCATGCTAAACTGTCTCAATGCAGATGGCATTTCAATTTCATATTGACCAAATAAACTAAATGCAAAATAAACAAATAATCCACCGATTAATATATTTATCCATGGATTTGAAGCAATTTGATTGGCACCTGTTGCCCCTAAAGTTACAGCCAATAATAAGCCTAAAACCGTAAAAATCGTAATAATTCCAATCGTATAAACACTTGCACTTTTAAGAGGTGACGAGCCTTTAGACTCTCCCATTTTCGTAAAAAATGAAACCGTGATTGGAATCATTGGAAATACACATGGTGTAAGCAAAGCCAAAAACCCCATTGAAATAGCAAGAAGAATAAAGGAGCCAAGCCCTTCTGAAATTGCTTCATCTACCATGGAGGTGTTAGCAGTATGCTCCGTTTCACTATTTTCATAAATTCCTTCATCAACAATCAGTTGAATAGTAAAATCATCCCATTTTGGAATACACATTGTAGGATCACATGCTAAATACACCAATGAACCCTCAACATCATATTTACCAGGAATTAAATTTTTGGATACTTTTAAATTTTTAGATAATCTAAATTTTTTCTTCTGAATCCCCACATCCATATCAAAATTCTTATCATATTTAATAATTGGATCAGGTTCTGTAAACTCACCATAAAAATCAAAATATGTAGAATCATAAAATTCAACTTCAGTTGGTCTTAATGATTTTTCTGGATTTGTAGAATAAAAATGAAAATTGTTTTTTATATTTACATCAAAATGAATAATTAATGGCTCACCCGCTTTATAGGATGGTTTATCAAGTGAAAAATCAAATTTCACTGCATCATCAAAATTCTGAGTAAATCCAAAGCTAAAAAATAGGAATAGTCCTACAAAAATATGTCGTTGCATTAAATTAATTATTTCTCTCCATTTTGGGTTTTGTATTTTGAAATATTTTTTGAATTTTATTAATAAATCCTGTTTTTTTATTATATGTATGTTTAATCATTTCAAGGTTTTCAATAACCTTATTTTCACCATTTTTAATTAACACATCAATTTTTGAAAAATCACCCCAAAACAAATTCAATGTATCAGGTTCTAAAAAAACATCCAAAATCTTGTTATTAAATTTAGATAGTTTTTTAGTTGTAATTTGTTCCGTTCTTCCTAAAATTTGAATTAAATTTAAATTATTTATTGGATTAAATTTTTGAATATCCGCACTGACGCCAATTGTAAATTCGGAACCATTATCAATAACCATTTGTGCAGGAATTGGACGAGAAACACCACCATCCGTAAGTAACATATCTTTATATTTTATCGGTTGAATATATCCTGGAATAGCAGACGATGCAAGTACAGCATCTAATAAATTTCCATCTTTAAAAATAATATCTTTTCCAGTATGTAAATCAACAGAAGAACAAGAAAATGGAAGTTTTAAATCTGAAAATTTTCTAACAGGTAATAAATATCTGAGAGCATCCTTTAATCTATCTGATTTTAATAATCCCAATCTTTCATTTACAATGTTAATTTGGATTGTTTTTTTAACAAACTCTGTTGCCATTTGTAAAAAGGAATAATCATCTTCTGTTTTTGAATTTATTCGATTTAATCCAATAATTTTAAATTCATCACTATTAATAAAATTTTTAATTCTATTTTCAACCCAATGTGTATCTAAAGTTGCTGAATACATTGCACCAATAATTGCTCCTACCGAAGTTCCTGCAATTAAATCGGGCTTAAAATTATTTTTCTCTAATTCTCTCAATACACCAATATGAGTTAAACCACGAGCACCACCACCACCCAATGCAATTCCAATTTTTAACGAATTAGAAATCTTACTTTTCCTCACTCGATTTTACTCTAACTTTTTTTATTAACACATCAGACATTGGTTTATCACTATAAAGATTTTTCTGCTGTACAGTTCTATAATTATTTTCATTCAATCCATTTGGAATTTTTGAATAAATTGTTTCACCTGTTTTAGGATCTTTTAATGTTACCCAATTTTCAGGATCTTCATCTATTGGAATTTCTTTTTTAGAATTTATTTTTACAATACTATATCCCGTTGGAGCTTTTGCAATTCGATCAATAACATGAATTTTACTTGTTACTTCACCAAATACTGTATATTTCCCATCTAAATGAGGTGCATCAGCAACACAGATAAAAAATTGACTCCCTGCTGAATTAGGATCTGAGGATCTTGCCATTGACAATACTCCTTTTTTATGAGAGTAATTATTAAATTCAGCATCAATAGTCCATCCTGGGCCACCCGTGCCATCATTTTCATCATCAAAATCTCGGGATAAAATGTCTCCACCTTGAATCATAAATCCAGGAATTACACGATGAAAAGCTGTTAAATCATAAAAACCACTATTTGCTAATCGCTTAAAATTCTTACAATGTTCTGGTGCAATATCTGGAAATAATTTCATTGTGAATTTTCCTACAGAAGTTTCCATAAATACTATATCATTTTCAGTTACTTCAATAATTGGAGAATTTTTCACATTTGCTATTATTTCATCTATTTTAGAATCTATTAATTTTATTTGATTTCTTGGAGAGTTAATAAGTCCCTTCATATCCAAACCTAATTTTGGGTCATATTTTAAAATTGCTAACGAATCTTGTGCAATTGATGCTCCAATAAATAAAATAATTAATAAAATTGATGATTTTGTTTTCATTTTGTTTCAATATTTATGTTAGAAATTAGTTGCTATTACAAGTAATTTATCCTTTTCGGTGATAAATATCTAAAGTTAATTTTGTAATTAATTTTATCAAAATATTATTATAATGAAATATTAAACAAATGGAACAACTCGCACTCGGAATATTAGAGAAATCAAAGACTAAAGTCATTGCAGAAATACTGAATGGGTTCAATGGATTTAAAATTGAATTCATTGAAAAAATCGGCAGTGATGATATTGCACAATTAATTGAAGTTTCAGAAGAATTAGTTAAAAAATTCGGTAAATCAGCGAAATTAACTAAAAGTAATATCACAAAATATTTCAACAAAGATACACTCCCATTTGTCGCTCGTCAAGATTCTAAAATTATTGGGTACATTATAGGTGTTCCTTTAGAATACTTTAAAAAGGAAGCATGGTCTCATTATGATATTAATTTAGGGAAAGATAATACAATATATACCTATGCATTTGTTGTAAGTGAACAGTTTCAAGGACGAGGTGGATATGCCAAATCGTTAAAACGAGTGTATTTAAATTATGTGAAAAAACGAAATTATAAATTTATTACTGGCCATACCGAATTAGGTATCGCAAAGAACTTTTCAAAAGAGACAGAAACAGTTAAAATTTTTCCAGAATGGTATAATAGTAGAGTTTCTTTTGAATATTATAGAAGGCCAATAAGATAGGAGAATGAAAATGAAGTTAAAAAAATCAATTGTAATATTTTTATTATTTCAAATTGGGTTTAGCATTTCTTTATGGGATGTATATTTTGAATCAGAACCCGCACACGGATATGATAAGTATATGATATTAAATCCAAACGAGGAGTATATCGGAGGATTTGGCGTCTATGAGGGTTTAGTTTTCATTGAAGGAAATGGAGCAGTTATTGACCTACAAGACGGTTTAGGAATTTGGGTATCTGGATCAGATTCTATTTCTGAAGTTAGATTAGATATGGAATATTTAACAATTATTAATGGCTCAGAATATGGTGCTTATTATTCAGGCTATGCAAATGGTAGTATAAAAAATTGTAATTTTATAAATGACTTTATGGGCCTAAAAATGTTAGACCAAACCTTTTTAAATGTGGTTAATTGTAATTTTATTGATAATGAAGAATATGGGTTTGCAATATATTCTTCTATTCCAACTCATCATTTATCATATTGTAATGGGTGGAATAATGGTGAAACTTATATGGAAAATTGCCCTGGCTGAGGCAATATTTGGACTCTGTTAGAGCCCGAACCTGGTACTGGAAATATGAACTTAAACCCTGAATTTTTAAATCAAAACAATTTACAATTTGACTATAATTATATATCACCTTGTATTGATCAAGGAGACCCCGCATTAACAGATCCGAATGGTTCACGGAGTGACATTGGAGCAAATTTTTATGAAAATTCGTTATTAGGTGATTGTAATAATGATGCAATGCTCAATGTAATTGATATTGTTGGAATAATTGATGGTTGTATTTTAGCTACAAATTCAGAAGATTGTAGTTGTGGAGATTTAAATGTAGATGAACAAATCAATGTAATTGATATTGTTATTATGGTGAATTATATTTTAGGGAATTAACTTTCTAAAATTAATGAAATTGCTGTTGTTAATTTTAATATATCATCACTTTGCTTAACAACTTGCTTGGTAATGTTTTGAGTTAAGTTTTTTATGACCGTATATCCAAGTTGAAAATCTTTTTCACAAATATTAAAAAAATCAGTAGCCATTAAAATTCCAATTTCAACCTCTGAAGTTGACCCAATACTTGCAGTTCTTTTATTATTATTTGTAAATAAAGAATAATCACCAAAGAATGGATTCATAGATGAATCCAATGAAATCATTTCTTTTTCTCTATCATCAAATTCACTATTACTTGTTACCAAAGTCATTGGTTTGCAAATCTTAACACTACCTGAAAAAAGGAAAATAATTGAGTCACCCACATCCCCTTCTTTTATTATCATTTTACCTTCGATAATTTTTTTTCTTTTAATTACTGAATTAAACTGTGAAATTTGTTTTGTTGTTAATCCATTAAAAAGTGAAAATTTTTCTAATTCCATTATTCTATTACCAATGCCCCCTCATTTGGTTTTATTAAATAATTATCATCTGGATTAATAACAACACCAGTTGTATCAGAATTACCAAATTGATGCCCAGCCTGTTTTAATTTTTTTTCAATAAATTGATCAAGCGCAGAAGTATCTGCTGATAAAATTTCATTTACACCCATCTTATGGTGTATTTCATATACCCCTAAACAAATTAATTTTTTCCTAGACCTTAAATAACTAAATAATTCATTAAATGGTTTACCAATAAATGAGCTTGGAATGGGGACACTTTTTAAACTATTTGGTGAATTATAATCTAAAATTCTATTAATCACTTCAGGGATTCCTGGAGCAAGAATATGTGCGGCCGCCATAAAAGTTTCAAAATCATCATCAAAAATTATTTCATCTGCATTTGCTCTCTTTAAATAACGAATACTATCCTTATCATTTGCATATACGATTGTTTTACAATCGGTCGATAAATGTTTTATTCCCAAGGTGGTAATAATTGCTTTTTGGTCATTTCCTTGTTTATAATCCATTAATATAATTGCCGCATTCGCTTTTTTAACATTTGCTTTTTCTAAAATAGTTTCTTCAGAGTAATCACCAATAACAAAACGGATTTTAATATTAAATTTCTGAACAAAGGCGTTTAACTTATCTGGAGTTTCTTCGTTGACTAACACAATATCAATTTTATTTTTAGACAAATTTATTAATGAGTTTATGACATGTTCCATTTTACGATTCCACCCGCAAATTAAAACATGGTTTTCAAAATTAATTTTTTCCAAACCTTTCCCTTCTCGTATTTTTTGTGTAACAAACACAGATGAAATTGTACCCGTAACCACTGCAATTAATCCAATTCCAGAAATCATAATTACAATTGCGAAAATTCTTCCTGGGACTCCAACAGGCGACATATCACCAAAACCAACAGTTGTCATGGTTACGATAGTCCACCATAATGAATTAATTAAGCTGTTAAAACTAGTGGCATTTTCAGTGGGGGATTGGAAATCTCCTTCTAAAAAGAATATTCCTATACCACCTAAAGTCCACACGGCAAATAATGCAATAATTACTTTGGTAATGGGCTGAGCCCATAAATCAGCTATTTGTTCTTTTAGTCTATTCAAGAATATTTAAATTTAATTAATCCCTTAATTTCAAATGATTTACCCCAAACTACAAACATTATTTTGACATTTTCATCGGATCAGGTACTTTTCTTGCAATTAAGTATAATGTAATAATTGCAATTAATAATAATGTCAATACCCCCAACCACTGAAATCTATCTTTATAATAAATAGAAGACTGTGCAAAAATTACAAAATCATCATCAAGTATATCAACACCAGAGAACCGCCATAATAAAGTATCGCCAAATGTTGAATCAGCATTAGAGCTAATTAATAAACCTGGCATAACGGTTGTTAATTCAATTATATCATCTGCTAAATCAATTGTAATTCGGGCTTCATTTTCATATTTATTAACTAAATCTGTAAACTGAAGACTTGCTTTCTCAAGAAGATTTTTACAGATTATATTAACGCCTTCATTTTTAATAAATTCAAAATTTGATTGTAAAGATTCATTATTATAATTTTGATTTATTTTATTCAGCCAATGTTGAAGATCTAATTTCACCATGGGTTCCAAATTAAACCCAATATCAGTTTCACTTAAAGCTTGATTAAAAATATATGATAATCCATCAAACACCCAACCAGCAGGCGGATTATCTTGATCTTTTAAAAATTGTGCAACAAGGGGATATTTATGTGATGCTTTACGACCAACATAGGTAATATTAATATCCCAATTCTCCCGAATAAATTTATTTGAATAATCAATGGAAAAGTGATGATCTAATAAAATTTCATTTGAAATAGAATCCGAATTATAAAATGAATGAGGGAGATTTTTTCCTTCTTCAAAAAATTTAACAGCTCGAAAATGATAATCCTCACTATTTTCATTAAAATTATGATTAATTACCCATTCTTGCCCCGAAGGTAATGGAAAATCAAAATCTACTAAATCTTTTTTATCCCCCGATGCTGAATGATCATAATCAAAACTTCCTTCAGGATATACGATTATTGAAATTTTATGTTCTACACAAGAAGTAAACATTATGATAAAAAATAATATAAATAAAAAATTGGCTCGTTTTTGCATAATTAATTCCAAAATTAGAGGATTAAATTACGAATAAATTTTCAAATAGTTTATATTACATTTCTGTATTAATTTTGATTTAATGAAAATGATAACAGAACAATTTCTTAATTCAATAAAAAGAAAATTGAGTAATGAAAAAATACGAATCAATCCAAATGAATTGAAACTTTATGCAACTGACGGCTTGCAATTACATAAAGCTGTTCCAGGATGTGTTATATTGCCTGACTCGACTGAAGAAATTGCATGGATTGTGAAACAGTGTAATAAATATAAAATTCCATTTGTACCTCGAGGTGCAGGAACAGGATTAAGTGGTGGTGCTGTAATATCGGACGGGGTAATTATCCAGTTGAGTCGGTTAAATAAAATATTAGAAATTGATATTCCAAACAGATGTGCAATTGTACAACCCGGTGTTGTAAATGCTTATTTAACTCAAGAAGTTAAATCTCAAGGCTATCATTTCGCTCCAGACCCAAGTTCTCAAATTGCAAGCACAATCGGTGGAAATGTAGCAGAAAATGCAGGTGGCCCCCATACATTAAAGCATGGAGTTACTGTAAACCATGTCTTAGGACAAACAATCGTATTACCTAATGGAGAAATAATCAAAATTGGTGGAAAGCATCGCTATAGTGCCGAATTAGATTTAAACTCATTATTTACAGGTTCAGAAGGAACACTTGGAATAATTTCTGAAATTATAGTCAATTTGAGTGAAAACCCATTATCAACACGAACTCTATTATTAATTTTTGACAAAATTTCAAATGCAACTGATCTTGTCACTGAAATATTATTAGCAGGTGTAATTCCATCTGCATTAGAAATGATAGATCAACTTTGTATTCAAGCAGTTGAAAACCATTTAAAAATTGGATTTCCAAAAAATGCATCCGCTATATTAATTATTGAATTAGACGGAGAAATTGAAAATGTAAATTGGGAGCTTGAACAAATAAAACATATTTCCAAAAAATTTGTGAGTGAAAACATAATTGAAGCCACATCGGAAAAAGAAAGGCAAAATCTTTGGAGAGGACGAAAGCATGCAGCTGGTGCAATAGGAAATATTTCTCCCGCATTTTATACAAATGATGGAGTTGTTCCCCGTGATAAACTCACACCTATTTTAGAATTTATTCAATTTGTTAGTAGAAAATATGAGATGAAAATTGCAAATTTATGTCATGCAGGTGATGGAAATATTCATCCTTTAATTTTGTATAATCCAAAAGATAAAAAAGAGATTAAAAAAGCATTTGACTGTTCAACTGAAATTTTATTAAAATGTATTGAATTAGGCGGTGTATTAACAGGGGAACATGGTATTGGCATTGAAAAAATACACCTAATGGAAAAAATGTTTGGGGCACAGGAAATAGAGTTACAACGAAAAATTAAACACGGATTTGATAAAAATAATTTATTAAACCCTGGAAAATTAATACCCAATAAAATGGGATGTGGAGAATTAAATATTTTCAATGAACAGTTTTCATCATGATTGAATTTTCAAAATCTAATTTCATTGTGAAAGTTAAAGGAAATAGTAAGCTTTCAGATATTCAAAATATATTGAAAATGGACTCACAATTTATTCCAATTGGACCATTTAATTTCGATTATTCAATTAAGGAAATTATTGATTATAATTTATTTGGTGATTATGGAGACGAATATGGACAAGTTAAAGATTGGGTGATAAACCTTGAGCTAAATACTTCTAATAAAAACCTTATATTAGGGGCAGATATTGTTAAAAATGTTTCTGGTTATAACTTATTTAGATTAATTGTTGGTGCAAGAGGTGAGTTAGGAAAAGTGAATTGGGTAACTTTTAGAACATTACCCATTTATAAAATGACTAACATTAAGGGTATTCAAATATTAAGTGGAATACGAATTGTCTCTTTACCCGAACAAATTTTTCAATTAACTCAATTTTTAAAAGAAAGAAGTTTTGAATATAAAATATTCAAAAATATTGCTGTGGTTGATATATTCATTCAAAATAGTTCAAAAATGAAGAACTTTGAACAAAATGACTACCCCAAAATAAAAATATATATCGAAAAAATGTATAATTTAAAAAATGGTATTCCATTTATTATTAATCCACAAAATAAAATTCAATCTATTATTGATGAAATTAAATCAAATTTCAAATTTAACTAAAATTATAGATGATTGTGTGCATTGTGGTTTATGCCTTTCATCCTGCCCGACTTATCTCACAAGTGGATTAGAAGCAAAAAGTCCACGCGGACGGTTATTAATAATGAACCAAATTCAAGAAAATCCAAAATTGATGGATGAAGAAATGTTACATCACCTAAATACATGTTTAGATTGTAGAGGGTGTGAAACCGTTTGCCCATCAGGAGTTGAATATCATCTTGCATTCCAAGAAACAAATAATATTATTCCTAAAAACCAACATCTTCCATTTTTATCAACATTCATTTTAAATGAAATAAAAAATAAAAAAATATTACCACTAATTAAATGGGGCATTTGGATAAGTAAAAAATTAAAAATACTTTTTCTTTTATCTAAATTAGGAATAAATACAGCAATACAAGGAAATTCAATTCCAGTTAATACAATTGAAGATTTAATGAAAATTAAACCGGGGATTCGTAAAACAAACCAAATTTCAAAGGGATTAATTGGATTATACACTGGATGTATAATGAATGAATGGTTTATTAAAGTTCATAAATCAACGGTAAATGTATTAAATACCTTAGGTTATAATGTATTCATTCCTGAAAATGATATTTGTTGTGGTGCACTCCATCAGCATTTTGGAGATTCCAAATCAGCTTTTCAATTAAAAAGTGAAAATGAGAATATCTTTAAAAATTGTGATTTTGTTGTGGTAAACTCCGCAGGATGTAGTGCTGAATTAAAATCAATTAATAGCAAAATTAAATATCTTGATATTATTGAATTTCTTAATTCGCTAGAGATAAAAACAATAAATAATTTTAATAAAAAAATAATATGGGATGCACCCTGTCATTTGAGTCATGCCCAACAATTAGCCTCTACTGCAATGGAATTATTTAATAAATTAGATATAGAACCTATTTTATGGGCTGGCCAAGAAATATGCTGTGGCGGTGCAGGAAATTACACTTTAATTCACCCACTCGAATCTGAAGAAATATTAAAATTAAAATACGATCAATTATTAAAATATGAATTTGATTATTTAGTAACATCAAACCCAGGATGTCATTTACAGCTCGAAAAAGGTCGTCAATTATATAATAGAAAATTTCAAATAATTCATTTTGTCGAATTAATAGAAATGATTATTTAATTTTATTAACGCAAATAACAACAAACTGTTAAAAAGTTTATGTTTTCATTTTCATTCAAATTAAATTAATATGTTATAATTAGAAAATATAAGAATATATCAAAGATGCAGACAAATTTCAGACATGGATTTCAACAAATAAAATTAAATTTATTTATTTTACTCATTTGCTTTAGTATGTTAACAGTAATTAGAGCAGAAGTTTATGATGGTTTAATATTATTTACACCATCACCCTTAAACCCTCAAGCTGGTAATTCGACTTACCTTATCGATGGGGAAAGTAATATTATAAACCAATGGAATCATCCAAACAGGGTAGCTAGTATGGCTTATCTATTACCCGATAGTACGATGCTTTATCCGTGTTTAGCACCTAATACCTACATGTCAGTTGCAGCAGGTGGTGGGCGAATTTTAAAATATAACTGGGATGGGGAAATTTTATGGGATTTTAATTGGTCAAGTATGGGATTTATCCAACATCATGATATTGAGCCATTACCAAACGGAAATATTTTACTTTTAAGTAATGAACGAATTTCAATGCAAGAAGCAATTGATAGAGGACGAATTGAAATTGAAGGTGAAATCTGGCCAGATATGGTTGTAGAAATTGAACCAACAGGACCATTGACAGGCCAAGTTGTTTGGCAATGGAGATTTTGGGATCACCTCATTCAAGATGTAGATTCAACATTAGAAAACCATGGAACAGTTTCAGAGCATCCTGAACGATTAGATATAAATGTTGCTAACATCTTTGGAGTAAGTGTTACAGGTGATTATAGCGGTGATTGGACCCATGCAAATGCCGTTCACTATAACAAAACATTAGATCAAATTATTATTTCATGCCGACGAACAAATGAATTTTATGTAATTGACCATAGCACAACAACTGAGCAGGCAAGTGGAACAACGGGTGGAAATTCAGGGAAGGGTGGTGATTTTCTATACCGCTGGGGTAACCCTCAAAATTATGATAGAGGAGATTCCACAAACCAAATTACCTTTGCACAACACAGCGTTAACTGGATTCCCGAAGGTTACCCCGGAGCAGGAAATATTTTAATATTTAATAATGGATTTACTCAATTATTGCTAAATGAAAATGACCGTTCTTCTGTAATTGAAATTACTCCTCCAATGAATAATTTAAATGAATATATTATTGAAAATGATGACGCCTATGGGCCTGACGAATTTGAATGGTTTTATAATGGAGGTGATGATTTTAACTTTATATCTGTTATCCAAGGAGGTGCATTTCGTTTGCCTAATGGGAATACATTAATAACCACTGCTGGTAATCCAACTATTTTTGAAGTAAATCAAAATGGTGAAATGGAATGGAGTACTGATATGGGTTCTACAGGAATTGCCCGTGCTCAAAAATATGGTGATGAATTTTTTAATTCACACATTTGGGGTGATGTTAATCAAGATGGCATCGTAAATGCTAATGATATTCTATTAATGGTAAATATAATTTTAGGATTAAATAACACCCAAGAAAATGCAGATTTAAATTCGGACAACCTTATCAATATTTTAGATATTTTTATTTTGATTGATATAATAATTACAAATTAACAAATAAGAAATAAGAATTAAGAATTTATGTTTCATGGCACCAAAATTAAAAACAAAATGATAAAAAATCCAATTTTAAATTGAATTACCACGACTAAAATTATTCCCTAAAACTAAAAAAGCCTCACATTTCTGCAAGGCTTTAAAGTTCAAAAAATAACTTTGAAAATTATTTTACTAAGGTGACTTTAGTATTAAGTATTTCATGCGAAGAGTTCTCTAATTGAATAAAATATATTCCACTTGGGCTTTCCTCTGCTTTCCACATTACATTGTGGTGGCCTGAATTAAATATCTTATTCGTGATTTCTTCAATTAATTGGCCTTTCACATCAAAAACAGAAATAGATATGCGATCTGCTGTTTTTAACTCAAATGGGATATTAATTGTTGGATTAAATGGATTTGGATAAGCAGAAGATAGTGTAAATCCATCGGGCAATATCGTTGAATTTGAATTAGATAAATATCCACCTGGTGCGTCTGTTGTAAATTTTATTGCCATATTATTCTGTAATAAAGATGCACCTGCTCCGGGTGTATTATTAAAACAATATTGTACACCTTGGTTTTGGTCTGGTGATTCAATTCCAATTGTTGAATAATTACCATTTTGGTCAACATCATTTACTTCTTTATACTGAAATAAAATTTCACCATCGCCTGTAATTGTTGGATTTTGTTGGGTATTAAATAAAATCATTTGAAATGTTTCTCTATCACAAGCATCTGGACAATATTCATCATTTTCACCATTTGCAACATTTTCCCATTGTATTATAAATTGACCATTATCTTCGTCATAATAGGATAAAACTTCAAATGGTTCTGTTCCCACATTATCATCTAAATCATCCATAAATGGTGCAATCATACCCGCTGGCCCCATTGGCATTGGAATAGAGAAGTTCCAAAAGTGAGATAAAGTCGTTGGTTCAAAACTTGTCCATCCATTTGAACATACGGTAATTTCATTGTATGTTTTACCGTAATATTGAAAATTAAAACCAAGTGGAATTGTCGTTCGTGTATCATCAACTAAATTTAAATCTGTACCCATTCCACCATGACTTGGGCTAATTTCTACCCAATTATAGGTTGGTGCTTCCGGATAATTTGTATCCCAATTATCATATCCCCAATAACCATAATGGTCTGGAGGTGTTGGATCCGATTCCAATAATGCAGGCACCATTAAATTTACGCGTTTAGATTGTACGACTACTCCATTTTGAATAATATCTACATCAATAAATAATTGAGTTCCAATCGGAATTGATAAATCAATATCTCCAATTAATACACTGTTTAATAATTGATTATCAAATCCATTAATTTCAAAAGTATTATCAGGATTAGGTGAACCATTAAAAATACCTTCCGAAAAATTAACGACTTGTAATGTAAGATTTGAGTAATTTTGTTGAGATGAATTTGAAATATTTAAACTTAAATCAAGATTATTTCCTGGTGTAACATAATTCAAACCCTCGCCAGTTATAACATCAATATCAAAATAGGTAAAAACTTCAGGATTATATGTTTCACCATTATCAGAAGTAAAATTAAGTGAAATTTTCTGTTGATAAAATTGTGATTTATTTAAATATAAATCTAATTCAGCACCCAATGGGATATCTGAAAAATCAATATTTAAATTACCGTTCTCATTTGAAAGCCCTTTTGCAATCAACTCATCATTATACATTAATGCCCCTACAACCATTTCTAACGGATTATTATGTTGATCTGTAATTGTAAGTGAAACATGAGAATTATTGAGTTCAGCACCATTTTCTAAACTGGTATTCATTTCTTCAGGTACACCTAACCAAACGGGAATACTAGGGTCCCCTATTACACTATACACATGGTGATAAAAATAAACAACACCCGGTTTTCCATTTGGATCTAATTGTCCAATTTGATCCGGAAATTCAGTAATAAGTGATTGTTT
>CAZGWH010000049.1:0-17423 GCA_964529325.1 uncultured bacterium
CGAATTTAACACGATATTAAAATTCAAATAAAGTCATAATTACAGATGAACAAATCAAATAATGAATTTTTCATTTAAAAAAATAATTTGAAATTTAAAACAATATTTCGACCAGCTTCAGGCATTACTGATTTTAATTTTGATAAATGATTATAAAAATTTTCATTAAAAATATTATTAAATTGAATTGTAATTTTTTGATTGTTTTTACGGTAGCCTAAAATTAAATCAACTAATAATGAGGATGGCGTATATGTTTCAAATTCTCCAAGTCTATTTTGTGAATGAATCTTAGATAATCTTAACTTATAATTAACAATTTCTTTATTATATTGTAAAATTACAATATGTTTATCTGGATTTATGTATGATAAAGGTAATCCATTCGTTAAGTTATATCCTCTAACTAAAGAAAAATCATAGGAAGCCATAAATTTATTGTAATTATAGCTTAAATTAAATTCTAAACCTTTAATTATTGATTCAATACCTTTAGTTTGAAATTTATATAACCATCCAGAAGATCCACTACCCCATTCAATAAAATCAGCTCCTGCACATGGATGAGTCTCACCTATTAAAAATTCTTCTTCACATTCTCCAATTTTACTCATTTGATAGTAATAAGGACTATAATTATAAAAAGTGGTTAATGAATAGGTCAATGGATTAGCGTTATATCTAATTGAAGTTTCATTTCCATATATTTTTTCTAAATCCAAATCAGGTTTCCCAATTTCATAAGAATGGGTTCCAAGATGAGGACCATCTGAATAAAGTTCTTCTAATTGGGGTGCTCTCATCGTAGCCATCAACCAACTACCAAATTCAAAATTATCAATATTTTTCTTAATACCAATTGATGATGAGAAATAAATAAAATTTCTATTTACAACTTCATCACTATCTAAATTTGAAAATGACACATTATTTTTTTGAGGTTGAATTAATAAATATCCCATCCTAAAAGAATATAACAAATCAAAATAATTTATTTTTTTTTCGTTATATCCATAAAATGAAAGGCCTATTTCATTTGTTTTAGGCGTCCAATAAAACCCTTCTGGTAAAAATTGTTTTAAATTTAATTCAGTACCAATTATTGATTGATCTGATTTCAATTCAATTTTTGTATTATGTGTAATTTTTGCCAATCCTACAGTTGGGTTTTCTAAATTATTTTCAATTTCCTTATGCTGGTAATCAATATAATTATATTTTATATCAAATTGGTTAAAGTTATTTATTGAAATATCTCGATGTAAATTTATTTGAAATGTATTTTTTATTAATTTTATTTTCACACCATTTATATGTCCTTCTTCGCTAGGAGGAATTCCATAATCTATATTATAATTTTCAAAAGTAAAATTAATATAACTATTTTGTTTATACCTGGTGTAAATTAATTTAGAATTGGTTGTTTTGGATTGAGTGTTTTCCAATTCTCCTAAAGGACTAGTTTGGTTTTGTGTATTTCTATTATTAAATGATAAGTTTATTTGATTATTTTTTATAGGGATATACATAAATACATTTCCAAAAACTCCACTATTAAAAGATGCAAACCCTATATTAATTTTTGAATGAAAATTATCAAATTTCACTTTGGGGTCACCACTCATACTTGTATTTATTACACCGCCTATAGCATTTGAACCAAATACTAAGGCTTTTGGTCCTCGTATAATTTCAATTTCATTTACCTCTGTCATTTCTAAAGTAATTGCATGGTCAAGAGATGTTTGAGATAAATCACCTATCAAACTCCCTTCTTTTGCAATTAAAAATCGATCTCCTGAAAATCCTCTTAAAACTGGTTTTGATGTTGCAACTCCAAATGAACTAATACCAATATTGGGTTGATTTATCAATGTTGTAGCAATATTACCATTAAGATTTTCATTTAACTTTTGCCCACTCATTGAAATATCAGATATTTGGCTTGTTTTATGTTGATGTGCATGAATGTGGATAGGTTCTAATTCTAGTAATTGAGATTTAATCAAAATCTCCCCTAAAATAATTTGGTGAGATAAACATCCTTGGCAAATTTTACTTTTTAACACATCCAACGGTAAAATTAAATCCTTATACCCAATCATTTTAATGTTTAGTTCACTATTTTCTTCAAGTTGTTCATTCAACATTAAGTTAAAATAACCTGCTGAATCAGTAGTAGTTCCAAAATGAGAATTATCAATGAATATATTGACATCACCAATTGGTTCTTTATTTTGAAAATCTAAAATTATTCCAGAAATATTATAAGTCTGGGAAGACAAACATCCCAGACTTAAAATTAAATACAGATATATTCTTAAATAATCTCTTAGAATAAATTTAAATTGTTTATTCATCAGAAATATTTTTTAACAATATATTCTTAAGATTGAATTTAATCAATTTGAAGCATAAATTGTACTCGCACTACAATTTTTAAAACATAATTGACTACGACATAAAATCATTGTTGAACCATAACAGGTATATTATTGATTGAAGTATAATCAGCATGATCACCATGCATCAATACCAATTTGAAACTGGTTGTACCTTCACTTACTCCAATAACATGAATCACCATTTCACCATGCTCCTCCTCAGGAGAATCATGATGCTCAACTTCAATAATTGCAATTGAAGGATCATTTTCGGATATCGTTAAATCATCCTCTTCATCTCCTTCATCTTCTTCATGTTCAATTTCATCACCATTATGATTAAGAAAATGAACACTAAGTTCAAGAGTATCTCCAATACCTATTGTAATGGAGCCTGTGATTGCACCTTCAAATTCCCTGTATATCTCATTACCTATTTCATTTTCTAAAATAAATCCATCTGCATCAGTATGCTCTACAATTGAAGTTGGGTTACTATCATCACAAGATATTGCAAATAAACCAATAAAAATACATAAAATTGAACCCTTTAGTTTTAAACTAAACATTAAAAAATTCTCCTATAAAATATTAATTGTAAATTAGATATAATTTCAATCTAATTTGAAAAAAGTTAGTTTATAAATATAATTAGAAGGTTGGCGGGGCTCGGGAGGGATATTTATTTTGAATATTAATTATAATAAAGTTACAATACTCATAATCAAATAAATTAAAATAATTATTTATCAAAATGATTGAGCAATCATCAATTATATAAATATTATTATCTAAGTTTATGCACTCTATACATTCATCAAATTCTTCTAAGTGATTGTGATTGTTTAAATAATGTATATTTGATAATAAAATATTCCCAAAAAGAATAAAGATAAAATTATATAATATTAAATATTTTTTCACTTCTTAAATATATGAAACTTCTTTTATAGTTATTCCACTGTGACTGATTTAGCCAAGTTTCGAGGTTGATCTACATTGCACCCTTTATTTTTCGCAATATAGTAAGCAAGAATTTGTAAGGGTATAGTCGTTAAAATAGGTAAAATACAATGGTGTATTTCAGGTACTTTTATAACAAACTTAGAAATTTCATGCAGTTCTTCTCTATCAAATGAAGTAATTATAATCACTTTACCACCTCTAGAAGTCACTTCTTTAATATTTGATAATATTTTTTCATAACCTTTTTTAGTAACAATAAATACCACTGGCATATTTTCATCAATTAAAGCAATTGGTCCATGTTTCATTTCGGCAGCGGGGTAACCTTCTGCATGAATATATGAAATTTCTTTTAATTTTAACGCTCCTTCTAAAGCCACAGGGAATTGATATCCTCTTCCTAAATAAAGAAAGTTTTCTGCATCTATAAAATGTTTAGCAATTTCCTGTATTTCATCTGTATTCTTTAAAATTTCATTTACCTTTTGAGGTAATAATTCAAGATCATTAATTAAATGTGAAACTTCCTTAATATTTTGGTCTTTTACCTGTGCCATTAAAATAGCAATTAAATTAAGAACAGTCACTTGAGAAGTAAATGCTTTAGTCGAAGCAACACCAATTTCTGGCCCCGCATGAATATATACACCGCAATCAGTTTCTCTCGCAATTGAGCTTCCCACCGTATTTACAATTCCAACTGTAAGTGCACCTAAGCTTTTAGCTTTTTTTATCGCTGCTATTGTGTCAGCAGTTTCTCCGGATTGACTAATTGCAAAAATTACTGTATCTGGTCCAATAACAGTTTCTCTATATCTAAATTCAGATGCATATTCTACATTTACCGGCATTCTAACAAGCTCTTCGATGACATAGCTACCAATGAGACCTGCATGCCAAGAAGTCCCGCAAGCAGTGATTATAATTCGTTTTGCATTCAATATATCATGTAGATAATCTTGTAATCCACCCAGTTTAATTTTACCTTCATTTTTAATGATTCGGCCACGCATAGATTCTGCAATTGATGTCGGTTGTTCATGTATTTCTTTTAACATGAAATGGTCATATCCACTTTTTTCAATTTGGTCTAATGAATATTTAATTTCATTAATCACTTTTAAAACTTCAATATTTTCATCAATATTTTTAACTGTAAAATTATCTTTATCACATATAAGTAATTCACCATCATCAAGATAAATAATTTTTCTTGTATAATTAATTATGGGTGAGGTATCAGACGCGATAATAAATTCATTTACTCCTACGCCGAATACAAGAGGGCTTCCTTTTTTTGCTGCGACCATTTTATCAGGCTCATCTGCACATAAAACCACAATTCCATAGGCTCCAACAACCTCAGATAATGCTGAACGAACGGCTTCTTCAAAACTAATATTTTCTCTATTATAAATATATCCAATTAATTGAACAAGAACTTCAGTATCTGTTTCCGATTTACATTCTATTCCATTTTTTGATAATAATTTCTGAATAGATAAATAATTTTCAATAATCCCATTATGTACAAGTGTAAATTTCCCTGAATTATCTTTATGTGGGTGTGCATTTAAATTATTTGGGACACCATGTGTTGCCCATCGAGTATGCCCTATACCCACTTGAGATTGAGGAAAATTTTCCTGTTGACATGCTTTGATTAAGTCAGCAACTTTGCCAGCAGTTTTAACTTGTTGAATACCTTTATTTTGAACTGCGATACCTGCAGAATCATAACCACGATATTCTAATCGAGTTAACCCATTTAATATAACCTCATTTGAATTTTTCTCACCTATATATCCAACAATTCCACACATAAATATCTCCTAATTTTTATCAGTAAAAAACTTAATAAAAAATGATAATTTTTGTTTTAAATCTTTTCGATGAACTATATGATCAATAAAACCTTTATCCAACAAAAATTCAGATCGTTGAAAACCTTCAGGCAAATCTTCACCAATTGTTTGCTTTATGACTCTTGCACCAGCGAATCCAATAAGTGCATTTGGCTCAGCTAGAATAATATCTCCAAGCATTGCAAAACTTGCAGTTGTTCCTCCAGTAGTTGGGTCAGTTAAAAGTGTAATATACAATCCGCCTTCATTTGCATACTGTGCAAGTTTTGCACTTGTTTTTGCCATTTGCATCAAACTCAATGCACCTTCTTGCATTCGTGCACCTCCCGATGAAGTTATAATAATTAAAGATCTTTTTTCTTTTCGGGCAACATTAATTGCTCTGCTAATTCGCTCTCCCACGACTGAACCCATACTACCACCGATATAAGAAAAATCCATAATACAAACCACTACAGGTAATTCATTTATTTCGCCTTTTATTGACTTTACAGCCTCAGTTAATCCCGTTTTTTCTTCAGAAGTTTTAATTTGTTCTTTATAACTTTTAGATGCATTAAACTCTAGCGGGTCTAATGGTTTTATATTTGCACCAATTTCTTCAATATGAGAATCACCAAAAAGTAATTGAATATAATGCTTACTTTTCATTCTAAAATGATGTGAACAGCTCGTGCAAACATGATTATTCTGTTCTAATTGTTTATGAAATAAAACAGCTCTGCATTTTGGGCATTTTATCCATGTTCCCTCTGCAATTTCTCTTTTATCATAAGTGATAATTTTTTCTGCTGATCGTCTAAACCATTCAGCCATTATTTATCTCCAAAGTATATAAAATCGCATGCTTACCTTTTGTATAATAATCTTTTCTTTTCCCAACAGATTCAAAACCGTTCTTTTCATATAGACGAATTGCAGACTCATTATCGTGCATAACTTCTAAAAAAATTAAACTTCCCTTTTTTGATTTTACAAATTCAATTACATGGTTTAATAATTTAACCCCCAAACCTCTTCTTTGGAATTTTTTATTAATTGCAATATTATTCAAATGGAATTCATCTTCAATCATCCATCCAAAAATAAACCCAATCACTTTATTATTTTCACATAGAACCCAGCTTTTAGATACAGGTATTTTTTCTAACTCTTCTTCAAAGTGTACTTCTGACCATGGTTGATCAAACAATTCTCGTTCAATTTTTAAAATATCATTAAGATGACTACGATTTGCGATTTGAATTTCCGTAAGCTTACTTCCCTATGTTAAATTCTGAATAATATTCTGGAGAAATTTCATCTAAGTTTTGCTTTATTAATTTATTCCAATTACTTTGAAAATAATGACCTATATAATTTACAGATGGATATACATATTCAGCATTATTTATTAGCCTTTTATTTTCGGGGAAATTTACACAAATTAAAGGTTCATTATAATTTCCCTTTAAAGCAACCTGTTTAATTTGAGATTTATTATGTGGAGATATTTTTTTTTCATACACAACTCCAGCATGTGAATACATCAAAATAGTATAATTATCATTTCGATTTAAATTAAAAATTATACTTTCAATTGTATTAATCGGAAATAATTGAATTTGTGCTCCAAATGCTAATCCCTTTGCAAGGCTCATTCCTATTCTTAATCCAGTATAAGAACCTGGTCCCGAAGAAATAGCAATTGAATCAATTTCATTAATTGTTAAGTTGCAATTTTCTAATGTTTGATTAATAAATTCAGGTAATTTTTCAGAATGAATACGATTTCCAATTTCTTCATTAATAATTGGTGAATTATCATTTTGCCAAATTCCAACCCCACAAGCAGATCCAGAAGTTTCTATTGCTAATACATTTCCAATCACGAAAGCGTAATTTCTCTCTTATTTTCTGAAATATGAGAAAAATTTATTTCAATTAATTCTTTAGGGAGTAATGGTTTTATTAATTCTGCCCATTCAATAAATACAATTGAGTTGCTTTCAAAATATTCATGAATACCTAAACCAATCCATCTATTTAAATCGCTCTCTCGATAGCAATCAATATGAATTATTTTAGGAGTTGAATCATATTCATTTACAAGTGTAAAAGTAGGTGAAGTAACATCACCCATAAATCCCAATCCTTTTAATACACCTTTCATAAATGTTGTCTTTCCAGACGCAAGTTCTCCTTTAATCGATATTATGTCTCCAATTTCAAGTTTAGAGGATAATGATTCGCCTAATTTAATTGTCTCTTCTGTTGAATGCGTAATTGCACCATTCCAATTTTTATGCATTATTTTCCAACCAATGTTGTAACCGGTACAATTAATTCTTCCATTGAAATTCCACCATGTTGAAAACTATTTTTTAATCGTTTTACAAATTTATTATAATTATTTGGGTAAACAAAAAAGTGTTTATTTTTAGCAATGATATAATTATTAAATTGACTTTCTTGAGGTAATCCGTATTTAAATGGAGCATCCATTGTTAAACCACCTTTTTCTGGAGAATGGATATTTCGACCATGTTTATATCTTATTCCCGCAGAAGTTTCTTTATCGCCTTTTATCATCGTTGGTTTTTCAACTCTAACACTACCATGGTCACTTGTAATAATAATTTTATGGTCCCAACTTGCTAATTCTTTTAAAATAGAAATTAACCACGAATTTTCAAACCACGAATGTACTGCATCTCGATAAGCAGATTCATCATGTAATAATTCACCAATTACTTTTGACTCTGATTTTGCATGCCCTAAAATATCAATATAATTTACAACTAAACCGATTACATCTATATTCCTATATTCAGCAAAATGACTTTCAAGATTCTTCCCATCATTTATTGTTACGGTTTTATAGTATTTCATAGATTTATTTTGGAATCCATTACGGTTCAATAATTCTCGCAAAAAATAACTTTCAAATTGATTATGACTATTCTCATTTGACATCATTTCATCCCATTTTTCAGGAAATTGAGATTGAATTTCAATTGGTAACATTCCGCTAAAAATTCCATTCCTTGCATAGGGTGTTGCACTAGGCAGTAGCGAAATTGCATAATCATGTTGAATATTAAAATGTTCAGATAAAAGCGGAAGCATTACTTTAAGATGATCCATTCGCATACAATCAATTACAATTAAACAAATTTTTTCATTTTTAGTTAATGCTGGTTTTAAATGATTTTTAAATATATTTGTAACTAGTTTTTCAGTTTTTCCCTCTTTAATCCAATTACTATAATTTTTAATTATATACTGATTAAATGCTTCATTTATGTCCGAAAATTGATCGTCAAAAATTTGTTTTAACCCACTTTGATCATGCCTATCAAACCTCAATGACCATGTAACTAATTTATCATAAACTTCATACCATTGATCTAAAGTAGTAATATCTTGAATTGACTCATTAATTTTTTGAAACTCAACTATATACTCTCTTGAAGTATAATCACTTTGAATTTGTCTAAATTGAAGAACACTTTTACACGCACTTAATATTTGGCTGGGATTTACTGGTTTTGTTAAAAAATTATCAATATTTCCTGCAATTGCCTCTTCCATTAACCATTCTTCTTCATTTTTAGTAATCATGATTATTGGAAGATCGAAGTTCATTTCTCTTAATTTTTTAATTGTTGTTAAACCATCAATTCCAGTCATCATCTCATCAATTAATAGTAGATCAAAATTACTATTTTTTATTGATTCTATTGCATCTTCACCCGAATTAACAGTTATAACTTCAAAACCTCTTTTTTCTAGAAACATTTTATGAGGTTGTAGAAATTCAAGCTCGTCATCAGCCCAAATTATTCGCTTTTGATTTATAGACATTATATCGATTTCCTATTAAATTGGTTTTGTATAACCAATAAAAATAATTTTTGTTCCGAGGGGACTATTTCTTCGTCATTGTATAAACGCCATCCCACTCTTCACCTTCAATAACAGGAGGGTTTTCTTTATATTCTTCACACCGACTTATTAATTTTTTACTTGGGTTTGTAGGGCGACCAGGATAATTATCTTCATGCTTTTCTGACTCTCTTAATATTTCAATCGCTTCATCCCATTTCATTTTTTGATATAATTCAAATCCTTTATTAAAAGTTTCAATCATTTGAATTGATTCTGAAGATAAATTACCTTTAAAATCTAAAATTTCAACTGTAGTTGTTGCCATACTTTTACCCATATATCTTGTCTTATCGACAATTCTCCACTCAAAGTTCTCTTTACCTGCTACTTCTAAAGTTTCAATAGTCGTTGCTGTATAAATACCATATTGTTTTGCCCCCTCTTCTAAGCGAGCCGCGGTGTTTACAGTATCACCCATCATTGTATAGTTCATTCGATTTTCAGCTCCCATATTACCACATACAAGGTCACCATGATTTATACCAATACGGGTACGCATTTGCTTTACAACTTCTGGCCACTTATCACCTTCAGATTGCCATTTTTTACGCAACATCTCACATCCATTTTGCATTTCTACAGCTACTTTTAACCCTCTATGAGCATTATCAGGTTGTTCCATTGGAGCACCAAAAAATGCAATGATTGCATCACCTTCATATTTATCTAAAGTTCCACCACCATTTAATAAAATATCAGTCATTACAGTTAAATATTCATTTAGTAACATAACCAATTCAGAAGCAGTTAATTTTTCAGAAAAAGTTGAAAAAGACGCGATATCTGTAAAATAAGCAGTTCGCATACCATTATCTCCACCTAATGCAGGTGCTTGCTTATTATCAAACATATCATCAATAAGCTCAGGAGAAATATAGTTTCCAAAAGCAGATTTCAAGAATGCTTTATCTTTACCTTCTGAAATTAATTTAAATGCAACATTAATTGCATAGGTTAAAAAGATTGTTGCCATTGGAAAGACAACTGGGATTAATGCAGGATTAGTAATCGGGATTTGAGAATTACTTAATCCTGGAATTGAACGAAATAACCAAAAATAATCACCTGAAAACCCACCCATTGAATAACTTAACCATGCAACAATTTCAAATAAAATCATTAATGCACCATATTTGGGGTCTAATTTAAAAATAACAAAAAAGGTGAAAAAGCTAATTCCAAGTATAATTAAAATATGATTCCATCGAGATTGGTCGTTAAATTGTAATGACCCTGTAATAACTTTTATATAGGAACCGTCTAAAATTTGTTGAATTGCATTTGAGTGCATTTCCATTCCAGGTGTTCTCGATTGATGTCCTTTATAACTAAAGTATGGTGTTTCTTTCGTATCATGAAATACCTCTGTAGATGCACCAATCATTACAATTTTATCTTTAAAAGGGCTTTCCATAATTTCATAGTCAGGGTCCATTTCTACCATCATTTGATTAAATGAACTCGTTGGATCAAAATTGGACATCCAATCGGCATCATCCTCTCCAATATCATAATCTTCATCATCCATTACATTTGCTAAGGGATATCTATTAAATGTATTATATGGCTTCCCAAATGGGTTTGCTGACGAGGTTGGTCCATAATAATTTATAAAAAATAATGGAGTTTTACCCAATGTTTTTATACTTAATGGTCCATAATTATAAGTTCCTGTAGTTAAATCAAAAAAAGGTAAAGTCTCTTCCGGTATTTCTAAATATGCAGAAACAGCATTTACGGCAAGTGTATGATAAAATGTTGAATCATTTTCCATATTATTAAGAACTAAAAATACAGGATATTCTCTAGATACACCATCAATATCTGAGTCAATCGAATTTACAAGCCCTTCATAAGGGTCTGAATTCATAATTCGGGAAGATGGATGACTAATATATTGTGGTGGTACTCGAGTTGGTTCATTTACTAACTTCGATCCAAATACAACCTTTGTTCCTTTAGATTTTGCATACAACACTGCTTCGGCTAATTGGTCATCACCATGTTCAAGGTTTTTAGCTGTACCATCGATTAATGCTTGATCTACATCAAACCCTGTTACATTTTTATATTGCCTTAACACACCTAAAGCAGATTCTGATTGAGAATCAGGTGCGTCAAATTCAAAGTCAAATACAATTACTCTTGCACCTGTATTTGTTAAATTTCTTATTATTTTACCCCAAACACGACCTCTATGATATGGCCATGGTTCATTTGAAGATAAGATTCGATAGGATTCATCATCTAAATCCAGCAGAACAACTTTAATTCCTATATCATAAACACCATTTCCTCTGTCAGTTAATTCTTCGCCTACATCCCATTTACCATTTTTTAAATCTGTAAATTCTTCACCATAATCATATTGACCATTTTTGACATCTTCAAATGACTCTTCTGTTGTGTATAAAGCATCACCATTAAAGTCCCAAAAATATGGAAAAGAAGTATATTTACCATCACCATCCTGATCTTCATAAGGTTCACCTTCTGTCCAAAAATTATCTGCATTCAAATCTTCAAATGGATCTTGGTGTTTATGTTCTTGAATTGGTGTTAACCCACCTAAACTATTTTGAAGTAGTGATTGATTTTCTGGCTCATAATAAAACCCTATAATTTCATCCATGACTCCATTTTCATTTGTATCAATAAATAAAGGTTCGCCTCTATCCCAAGTTTTATTGCCATTTAAATCAGTAAATTCTTCACCTTCATCCCATATTCCATTTGGAATATCCTCAAATTTTTCACCATCATCCCACACACCATTCGGAATATCTACAAAATCTTCACCTTCATCCCATGTCCCATTACCAACATCATTAAAAGGCTCACCAATATCATAAATACCATTATTATCTAAATCTGTAAATAGTTCTGGTTCTTTGGGGATTGGTGCAACAGACATTTCCCCCGATTTTGGTCCACGCATTTTCATTCGCAGGTCATAAGCCGAGAACTCAAAACTATCAAATAAACCTGAAAAGTGCAGGATTAATGTGAAGAACGAAGAAGCAAGAGTAAGCCCAATTCCAATAATGAGAGATTCGTGTTTTGTAAAAAATTCTTTAATTAGAAACGGTATCCTAAGTTAAATATTATCATTGAATTGTTTGAAGAATTTCCACCTACATTTTTAAATCTTAATTCATAATTCGTTCTTAAAACTAATTGATCAATAATTTCATATTCAAAAGCTAATTTATAACTAAATTGGGTAAATGAGCTTGAACCCGAACCTTTTGTATAATTAAACCCATTTTTTATGTATTTAATATCTCGGTTATGTTTATAAATAGCAGAAAAATCTAATAATAATACTTTTTGTTCTTGAAATGATTCACCTTCACCCAAAGTATAATGGTTAGAATTTAAAAAGGTTGTTGTTTCCCACTTAGGTAATATTTTGGATTTAATATTTAAACTATATGTTTTATTTTGAGATGATTGAGAAACATAATCAGGGTTTAGCTTTAAATGAGTCGAAGCTAAATAATCGGTTTTATTTGATTCATAAATATTAAAAGTTAAGTTATGGGACCCGAAAATTTTCAATTGACTCGTAACTAAAACATTTAATTTTCTATTTTCTGTATGTTCACCATCCCAATTAACCACTGTATCAGGAGCTTCAGCAACTAGTAATAAAATTTCGGTGTCAACCTCTGTAATTCCATTTGATCTTTTTTGCATACCAACACCAAAGCTAAATGTAGGCAAGCCAATTCCAGGATATAAATTAATATTAATATCGTGTTTATTGGATTCCATTAAGTTTTCAATTGTTGGATCAATTCCATCAATTGAGTTTTTCCATTTATAATTTAAATAAAGTCTATTTTGAAATAATCCAATTCGATCTGAAATTTGAGTTTCACGAATATTTTTTTGAATAAATGGATTCACCAAAGACATAAACTGAGGTCCAACCTGACGAAAAGCATAATTAATTGAATGCCCTGCATAAAATAATCTCAAATTTAAATGGTATAATAAAGATGGCATTGTCATTATTTCATTTAATCCAATTTCCCCTCTAGAAACATCAATTGGAATAATAGGAATTTGGTTAAAATTCATGTGGAAATATTTAGAAAAGCGTTCAGGGTCAAAATCAATATTATTTAAATCCATACCTGCTGAAATAATATTATTATTATCATAAATTCGACCAATATAGCCATCAACGGTATCATCAAAAAGTGTATCTAAATCATTTTTCGTAATTACAGGATCCCAAATATTTTGATTATACATGCTAAATGCAAATCCTGTGTTTACATTTATTTTTTGCCGATCAAGTGAAAACTTAAGGTTACTTCCTAAAACTAAATTATCTTGAGGCGTTACGCCACCCCAGTCTTTATCAAGCAATTCATAAGTAAATGCTAAATCATCTCTAAATATTTGATTATCATTTAGAAAGAAATCAGAGAATGTAAATTCATAAAATTGAAGTGTATCATATTGGCTTAATGTATATGATAACCCATCAAGTGAATCAATACCAGAAATTGATTCATACAATATTTCTTGAGAAACATTATAATTAAAACTAGAATCTGGGTTAAAAAACTGCTCCATAAAATCATATGAATATTCTTCGGAAATTGTTAATGTATCTCCATTAAAGTAAAAATCATCTTCAACTAAATTTGATTGCCATGATTTATTTAACCAAATATTTGCATCACCCACATAATTATTAATAGATGATTCATTATCTTTTACTTTTATAAAATTAACATTCCATTCAAACTTATTTTCATTACCAAATTTTAAATTTAATGCTTGAACATCTTGTTGGAATTCATAATTACTTCTATTAAATACAAAATGAATTGAGTCTGTTAAATGAAAGTTATTATTATCTGGGTTAAATTGAACTTCACTTATATAATCTGTAACTGAGTACAATGTCGTATCTGCAGGATTAAACAAAGTATCATTAATTTGTTCTTCACCTCGAATAGTACGGAGTAATGATTTATCTAAATCGATATACATTGCATCATATTGAGGGTCACCTTGAAGAGATCTTAAAACTTTCCCTTTTGCAAAACTTAAATCAAAAAATTTAGTATTTAATACAAGATCTAATCCTCTTATCCTATATCCATTAAATACATATTCATTAATATTTGGATTTACATCACCTAATTTTATATTTAAATATGGAGAACTAAAATGAGCTGTATATCTATTTCGGGATTGTTCCAAGGGATCTTCTAAAGAAGTCATTTTTGATTTTATTTTTAAATTTGCATAATCCCAAACGCCTTTCCATTCAAAATTATAATTATTGATATCAAAGCTTTGTTGATCAATATCTGCTTGAGTTCTATCGGCAGAAAATCGTCCAGATTGTTTAAAGTCACCTTTAACAATAGGTATTTCACCTAGTACAACTATAAATTTCCATGAAACAGGTTCGTATGAAATACCAGTCTTATTATTTAAAAATATCTTAACTAAATAAGTCCCTGCATTTAATTTTCCAGGTATAATTGATACAACATCACCTTGAACTGTTAATAAATTTGAAACATCTCTACCATTTATTTCTGCACGAATAGATTGAGAATCAACATCCTCAACTCCCATTAAAGAAATAGCTATCATCACATCATCTACTTGAATATAATCATTTGGTTCAGGAAATAAAATTAATGCTCCTGAATCATCACCTGTAATAACATTACTATTCTGATTACTTGATTTAGTGAAATTATTTTGACTATTTGAAGATTTTTTTGAAATATAATTGTAATCTAATCGTGTTCTCATTGGATTATCATCAGGAGAATATAAAGGATAACTGATAATACCACCTTGATTTAATTCCGCGACGATATAATACTCAATTAGATTACCACCCAAAAAATTAGATGGGATTGTACCTGTCCATAGTTCACCATATAGATGAATCATTTCTATATGAATAAAATCAAATTGATTAAATGTTCTGAAAAATATATATGCTTGATCAACCCCCAAACCACCTTCATCAATAATTGCTTCAATTGAAAGGTCATTTCCTGCTCGTGCTGTGTGCACAGGTTGATGATAAATTATTTGTCCGAAATTAACGGATAAAAGGAAAGTTAAAAATACCCAGATTCTCATAGGGGCAAATTTAGGAATATTTTATTATTCGATTACTATTCTACTGTTTTAATTATTAAATCTTTTTGATTACCTGAACTATCTTCAAATTTTATACGAATTTCTTTAGAACCACTAGATCCTGAACCTGCTCCACCACCTTCGCTTTGCTCGTCAGTAGGAAGCTCACCTGTTCTAGTTGTTCTCAACTCTAATGAACCATCAGGACGAGAAATAGCTGTTTTACTTTTTGTTACTCTGGTGATTCTATTTGATTTTTTATTTCGAACTTCAACTAAACCGCTTAAACCGAAAAATTGGTCACCACCCTCTTCACCTTTAGAAACTACCCAAAATTCGGTTCCTTTTACAGAAGCAACAGAAGTAGGAGTTACAATTGTAAATACACCGCTTTTTTGTGAATTAATACTTGCTTTAAATAGCCCATTATTCATCGAAATTTCTTTTTGTATTTGCCCTTTATCGATATTTCCTCTAACATACATTTCAGAGTTTTTTTGGACTTTAATTTGACTTTTATCATCTAAAAATACAAAAATAGCTAAACCATCTGGACCTGTTTTGATTAAATCATTTGCATATAGTTTAGTACCCATTTTAAGTTTTTTATCACTATCAACAGATTTATTTTTTTTATATATCGTATTTCCTTTAGATTTAGTAACCAAAGCAATACTCTTATTTTCAATCGCAAAACTAAATGTAAATAATAAAATTAATAATTTATACATTTATTCAACCTCAACTTCTTTTACTTTTAATAATCCTTGTTGTATTTGTGAAGCAATTTGATTAAGCTGATTTGCTGGAATTTCTTCTCCATTTACCCAAATACTACCACCTGAAACTTTAAATCCTTTTAATTCACCATCTCTACCAAATAATTCATTATATTTATTTTCACCAATTAAAGTAATAATCATTTCTAAAGCACCACCATTTCCTACTCCAGGTGATTCTACTTTAAACAAATAAATATTACTCAAGGAATTTTCAACACCAATTGAAGACTGGTAATCTCTTTGAATTTGCCAAACATAATATTTACCTGGTTGTAAATCGATTACACCTGATGTTGGATATTGAAAAGAATTAATATTTCCAATTTCATAAAAATCATCTGATTGCGAAAGTGGAATACTAGAAACATCATCTAATGCCTCAGATAATGAACTATGTTGATCTGGTGAAAATTCACACACTCTAATTCCATAATTACAATCAGGGCAATAATCAGTCACCCATTGAAATACTGGATAAGTAGAAAAGATTTTGGTTTCAGTAGTATCTGCTAAGTTTCCACCCGGTGTAACTAATTCTAAGAAAATAGGTGAATATACCTCTATAGAGCGTTCAATACTATCAATAATACGTGTATCATTTTCTTTGTATAAATCAACTTTAAATGAATAATTACCATCTGGTAATTTACCAGTTTGCATAATTGTAGATAACATATTATCCATTACACTTTGGCTAGGATATGAATCAATTTGTGGAATAACTCTAAAACCACTAATTGCATCAGTATAGATTGAAAAATCAGAATTATGAACAATTACATCTCTATCAACTCCAATAACCTTTAGAGTACCTTTAAAAATATCAGTTTGAGAATGAAAACCCATGGATGGAGAATATATTGAAATGGTATAATCTAATAATAAATTCTTTAATGTTGGGGGATCAATTTGGTCATAATCTCTCACAATACGATAACGAAAAAAGTCGATATTAGATTCGCCTGTATTAAAATCAAAACTTGATACATAAAATGATACAATTCGATCCTCATTAAAAGATTCCTCACTAATACAAAAATCTTCATGACCACTTGTATTACAATCAGCATGCAAAAACCCAATAATAAATATTAATATTATTGATTTAAAATAATTTTTAATTAAAAAACTCATGATTTCCTTTAAAAATAATGAATAAAGATACTATGTATAAACTATTATTATTTTGATTGTTAAACAAGGTATTTGGTCACAAAATATAACAGTATAAAATTTAATAAAAATAAACAAAAAAAGCCTTTGAAAAATCAAAGGCTTTTTTAAAAGTTACCGGCAACGTCCTACTCTCCCACACTGGTCTCCCGTGCAGTACCATCGGCGCTATAGAGCTTAACTTCCGAGTT
>CAZGWH010000050.1:0-16604 GCA_964529325.1 uncultured bacterium
AAATATTTTCATTTTTTCCTTTATTTTTCTAATACTTCAATTTAATTTAATCTTATAATCTATTTAAATCTAGGATTCAGATTTTTAATAATTCCACCACATCTCTCACAAAATTTTGCAAATGGATCTTTAAACTCTAATCCACATTTACGACACTTACACTGCATTTTGTTTCCACATTTTGCACAGAAAATATAACCCTTTTTTTCTATTATAATACTTCTAAAATAATCACAACTTTTACAGATAAAAAATGTGTTATTTTCAAGAGTCGTAAAATTCATAGTAATAATATACAAAAAAAACCTTTCAAGATAAATGAATTTGGGGTAAAAACAGGTGGTTTTTAGTGTATTTTAGAAATTATTTTCATTAAAATATGATAGTACACATAGCTAAAACAGTGATTTTTAAATTATTTAAAAAAAATAAAGTTTTTTTATTATTTTTAATAAATGCAAACATTACGGGTATAGTAACCGATAACCTGCTACTTGTGAGTGAAAATAATCGCTGTAAGTCTTAGCAATTGCGAGAGATACAAAAAAGCCACTCATAACAAGTGGCTTAATAGAATTTAAGGTTATTAACCTTGAATGGTGGGCAATGAGGGACTCGAACCCCCGACTTCCTCCTTGTAAGGGAGGCACTCTGAACCAACTGAGTTAATCGCCCAAACTATTACCGAATTAGTTGTTTTTCACATTTAACCCGAGCACTAATTTTAAGACTTCTTCCACATCTCGAACAAAACTAAATTTCAAATCTTTTTGAATTTCTTCCGGTATATCTTCAATATCTTTTTTATTTAAAAATGGAGCAATAATATGTTTTACGCCAGCTCTATGTGCTGCGGTTACTTTTTCTTTTAATCCACCAATTGGCATTACATTACCACGAAGTGAAATTTCACCTGTCATGGCAAAATTTTCTTTTAACGGTTTATTTAATAATAATGATACAATTGCAGATAATAAAGTAACACCCGCAGATGGTCCATCTTTAGGAATTGCTCCAGCAGGTACATGCACATGGATATCATATTTTTCATAAAAACCTTTTTCAATTCCTAATGATTTAGAATTTGACCTCACATAACTCATTGCCGCTTGAGCAGACTCTTTCATTACATCGCCTAACTGGCCAGTTAGTTTTAAATTACCTTTTCCTGGCATTTTTGATGCTTCAATAAATAATATATCTCCTCCAAAAGCAGTCCAAGCTAAACCGACAACAATACCTGGTTTATTTGCTCTTTCATTTACTTCTGGGTAAAATTTTCGTGGTCCTAAATAATCATTTATTTTTTTAGGTGAAATTTTAACTGAAGACCGTTCTTTAGTAGCAATTTCTTTCGCTACCTTACGACATACATTTGCAACTTGTCGTTCTAAATTACGCACACCAGATTCTCGTGTATAATATTCTACAATTTCAGCCAATGCATCATCAGAAAATTTAATTTCACTTTTCCTTAGACCATGTTCTTTAATTTGTTTAGAAACAAGGTATTCTCTAGCAATCGCAACTTTTTCAGACATTATATACCCTGTAAATTCCAAAATTTCCATTCGATCTCTTAATGGTCCTGGAATTTGATCTACCCTATTTGCTGTCGTAACAAATATTACATCAGATAAATCAAAATCTACTTCAAGATAATGATCATTAAATGCAAAATTTTGTTCTGGATCCAATACTTCTAATAATGCACTTGAAGGGTCACCTCTAAAATCATTTCCTAATTTATCAATTTCATCCAGCATAAAAATGGGGTTACGAGTTCCTGCCTTTTTTAATCCTGTAATGATTCGTCCAGGTAGAGCACCAATGTAAGTTCTTCTATGGCCTCTTATTTCAGCTTCATCACGAACCCCTCCCAATGATATTCGGACAAATTCACGCCCCATACATTCTGCAATTGATTTACCAATTGAAGTCTTACCGGTCCCTGGTGGGCCCCCAAAACAAAGAATTGGTGATTTTAATCGATCACCTTTTTTTGATCTTGATTTTTTTAATGATCGAACAGCTAAATGTTCTAAAATTCTACTCTTTACTTTATTTAAACCAAAATGATCTCTGTCTAAAATAGTAGATGCATTTGCTATATCTTCATTATCTTCCGAAGATTTACTCCATGGGAGTTCAACTAACCAATCTAAATAAGTCCGTGAGACTGTATATTCTGGTGATGAAGTTGGTATTCGTTGCAATCTATCTAATTCTTTTTTTGCAACTTTATCCACAGATTCTGGCATTTTAGCATCATTTATCAACTTTTCAATATCTTTATTTTCTAAAGATGCTTCATCTTCACCAAGTTCTTTTCGAATTGCTTTCATTTGCTCACGCAAGAAATATTCTCTCTGCGTTTTTGAAATTTCATCATGTACATTTGATTGAATTTTATCACTTAATTCAATACGCTGAATTTCTCTATTCACAAGTTCAGTACATTTTTCTAATCGTTTATCAACCGCTAAACATTCTAATACATCTTGCTTTTCTTCAGTTGGAATATTCATCATGGCAATTGCTCTATCCGCAAATTTACCCGGATTTTCAATTCTTAATAAACCATCAGCTTGTTCTTCTGTTAAATAGGGAGCAATTTCAATAAATTTTTGATATAGACCTTTTAGATTTTTTGTTAATGCTTCCAATTCAATTTTAGAATCCACAATATCTCGTCCCCGAGAAACTTCGCCTTTAAAATAAGGATCATTTTTTACAAACTTATCAATTCTTACTCGGCCTATTCCTTGAACAATTGCAGATTTAGCCTTATCAGGAATATCAAAAACTTTCATCACGACACCCAGTGTACCCCATTCATATAAATCTGACTCACCCGGTAATTCTACAGATCCATCTTTTTGTGCAACAACAATAATTGTTTTTTTACCATCTTTAGGTAAATCTTCAATTAATCTTAATGATTGTTCCCTTCCAATATAAACTGGAATTACTTGATGTGGAAAAAGAACTGTATTTCTTAGGGGTAATATCGGGTAAGATTTATTTTGTATTTTTTGAGGGGTATTTTCTGTTGCTATTTCAGTCATTATAATCTTTCAAAATTTTTCAATTTAATACAATCAAATATTATGCCTTTTTCAATAGTTTTATAATTGGTCTGTAACTTTGTCATATTTATTTGCTTGATAATATTCGTAATAATTTAAAAAAACGAATCGTAACATAGGGGTCAGGAATTGGAGTTTTAGATTTTTGTGCAGGAAAATATCCAGAATCTATTTGAGTGAGTAATAATCCAGATGTCAGTTTGTCAACCATTTTATTTTTTTTATCCAAACCATTATTTACCAAAATCTCTAAAATTTTAAGACTTCCACCTGTAAATAAAGTTTCACCTTTTGCACCAACAGCAAAGTAGTCCCACGGAGACAAGTGAGCCAAAAATGGTGTTGAATTATCATTAAATAACTGTTTAGATAAAAATTCAATTCCTTTTTTAACTGACTCTGATTTAGCCATTGACCTCCTTGAAGACAAAGCGAGTAATATTTCAGCACTCGTCCAAATACAAGACTTTTGTGTCTTATTCGATTTACCTTTTTGAATCATTGAACGATGCAGCCAACCCCCATCTTCTCTCTGTCTCTCAATAATCCAATTAAATGAACGATCTAGCAATCTATTCCCCTGTAAACCTAAACGAACTAATAGATAACACATTCGAGCGTGATGATGATATAAACCTGGGAAACGACCATCAGGATTTTGAAATTCCATCGCATTAATGATAAAATCATCGACTCCTTTCATGTGTTTATAACCTCCAAATGAGATTAGTCCATGTAATTTTTCCATTAAAAAAATAAAATCTAGTTCTCTTTGTTTGGCCGAATCAGAAATAGTAAACGATACTTCATCTCTAAGAATTTTTTTATACTTTTTTTGATAGTGAAGCGTTTTATTTATTGTCAATACTAATGGATGAATAAATGGTAAACCCAATACATCTCGTGCAACATAATAACGAATATGAGGTTGGCCCTTTTGTAAAATATCTAATAATGGATTTTTAATTAATGGTTTTATGAAATCTGGAAACAAATTAATTTGTTTCCAATGTTTATATTCTTCTTCAGGGATATTCTGTTTCATTAAATTTGGTCACTCGGTAATAAATGGCAAGAAGTGCAATTACTTCTCATTTCATGTGCAATTTTAGGTGAAGGTGATAAACCTGGAATTGTTATACTCTCTTGATGACAAGTTAAACAAGACTCTTCACTCACAAATTTTTGGTGTGGTCCACTCGGCCTATCTGGAAATAAATCAGATAATGGTGGAGGTGTATCATTCTTTGGAACTATATTTATTTCAATATTGTTACCAAAAATAGATAAAGTATAAATTGCACCTATGACTACAATTAACACAAAAATAATTGTCTGTATTTTATTCATTAATTTCCTTTTTCATTTTATATTTTTTCACTTGCTCATCAGCGTGATATGAAGATCTAACAAGTGGTCCTGATTCTACAACTCTATAACCCATTTCTATCCCTTTTTCGTGAAACATGTTAAAAATTTCTGGATGAACAAATCGTTTCACCGTTAAATGTTTATTCGTGGGTTGTAAATATTGTCCAACATTAAAAATCTCAACACCTAAATCTGCCATTTCTTGCATCACCTCTAATACTTCTTTATCTGTTTCACCTAATCCAACCATTATCCCTGTTTTTGTAACCAACCCTGACTTTACAGATTCTTTTAAAACCATCTTTGTTCTCTGCCAATTTGATTGGGTTCGCACTTCTTTTGAAATTCGTTCAACCGTTTCCGTATTATGTGAAAAAATATCTGGATGTGAATCAAACACAATTTTTAAAGCAGGTAAATATCCTTTAAAATCTGGTGTTAATACTTCAATTGAACAATCTGGATTTAGGCGTTTAATTTCAGTAATTGTTTTCGCCCAAATTGAAGCTCCAAAATCGTTTTTAATATCATCTCTATCTACAGAGGTAATTACAACATGATTTAATTTCATTCTTTTAACTGCTATAGCTGTTCGAGATGGTTCTTCATTATCAAACCAATTTGGCTTCCCCGTTTTTACTGAACAAAATCCACACGCTCTAGTGCATGTATCCCCTAAAATCATAATAGTTGCAATTTTTCGTCCCCAACATTCATATATATTTGGGCATTTTGCTTCAGCACAAACTGTATTTAAATTTTGACTTTCAATTAACTTTCGAGTCTCTTGAAATTCATCATTCGTATTTAACTTAATTTTTAACCAATCAGGCCGTTTTATTCTTTTTGGGGCAACTGATTCCAAATTAGAATAATCTAGATTCATTATAGTCTTGAATTAAAGTAACAAGCCTTGAAAGAAATCGAGTACCATAAGCCCCATCAATTAATCGATGATCATAACCTAAAGTCATATACATCATGTGGCGAATAACAACTACATCACCATATTCAGTCTCTTTTACAACAGGTCTTTTATGAATTGAGCCTGTACTTAATATTCCAACATTAGGTTGATTAATTATTCCCATACCAAATAAACTTCCAAAAATACCCGGATTTGTAACTGTAAAAGTAGAACCAAAAATCTCCTCAGGGCTTAATTTATTTTCTCTTGCCCTCCTTGCTATATCAGCTGTTGACCTTGCTAACCCTTTAAAGTTTTTTTCCTCAGAAGCTTTAATTACAGGTACAATTAAATTATTATCTGGTAATGCAACTGCAACACCCATATTTATATGAGCATGGTGAATCATATTCTCACCATCAATAGATGCATTCAACAATGGAAACTCATGTAACGCTTTAATACATGCATCTAAAATCATCGGAGTATAGGTTAAATTCAATCCAAATTGAGATTTGAATTCGTCCTTATATTTTCCTCTTAAATTTACTAGGTTTGTCACATCCACTTCAGATGTAGAATATACATGTGCAGATGTTTTTTGAGATTCAAGCATATGATGTGCAATTCGAGATCGCATTCTCCCCATTGGCTCAATTTTATCTTCTAAATTTGGTAATTGAGATTGTGGCATATTAATCTCATTTCCATCTTGTAAATGTGGTTGAGTAGGAATTTGTACTAATTGTGGTGATACCTGAGAAGGATTCTTATTTTCTAAATAATTCATTATATCATCTTTATTTACTCTACCACTTTTCCCAGAACCGCTTATTCTCTCTAATTCATCAATAGTTATTTGATATTCTTTTGCAATTGATTTAACCAATGGAGAATAAAACCGTTTCGATTTTGGATCATTATTAAATTTAGGTATTTGAACACGCTCTTCAATTTCTTTTTTAATTTCATTTTTTTCAGAAGGTTCTTCTATTTTCTCATTAGAATCAACCTTTTCTCCAATATCACCAATTCTTGCAATTATAGTCCCTACATCAACAGTTTGATTTACCTCAAATAAAATTTCGATTAATATACCCGAATCGGGAGATGGTATTTCGGAATCAACTTTATCAGTTGAAATTTCTAAAAGTGTTTCATCTCTCTCTATTTTATCACCAATTTGTTTTTTCCACTCTAGAATTGTTCCTTCTGTAATTGACTCACCCATTTTAGGCATCACTACATCTATTGCCATTTATGCTCCCACATATTTTCTAATTTGATTTTTAAAATTTATCCGTGGAATACTCTCAGGATATTTTCCACAAATAATTCGAGTTAACTCTGAGTTAACATCTTTTTTACTTTTAAATTCTACAGAAATTGGAATTTCAAAATTCACTTCTTTTAATATTCCACCTTCTTCTCTTACTCGTAAGTCTTGAATTGAATCTAACGAATACTTTTCAAGTATTGGTTTAACTATTTCTTTTATTTTATTTTCAGCACAGTTACTTACACTAATTGGATCAATATGCGTAACTACATCTGCACGCGTTTTTTTCTCTATTAATAATTCAACCTCATCTGCAATTAAATGTAATTCATCTGCTGTATTATTATCACCTACTTCAACATGTAATGAAATATATTTATTAAAACCATATTGATGAACTATAATATCATGAATATTAAAAACTCCTTTCACTTTAAGTGCCTCAGATTTAATAATTTCTAAAAACTCTTTTGTTGGCGGCTTTCCAAGTAATTCATCAATTGCATTTTTTGCTAATTCATAACCTGTATATAGAATAAATCCCGATACGCCTATTCCCATAATACTATCTAACCAAGGCATATTGAAATGAATTCCAATCATTCCAAAAACAACTAAAATAGATGAAAGGACATCACTATGATGATGAACAGCATCACCTCTAAGTGCATCGGAATCAATTAAATGGGCAAGTTCATGACTTATTTTGGCCATTATTTCTTTTATAACAATTGTAAATAAAATTATTATAATCATCGATATATTAACATTAACTGTTTCTTGATGAATTATTCGTTCAATGGATGTTTTCAAAAACTCAAACCCAACTAGACCAATTAAAAATGCAATTGATAATGATGCAATTGTTTCCGCTCGTCCATGTCCAAAAGGATGTTCTGCATCAGCTGGTTTTTGAGACATTTTAAAGCCTAAAATTACAATTATACTTGTACCTACATCCATTAAAGTATGAAATGCATCTGCCAATAATGCAATACTATAAGATGATATTCCTAACACCAATTTAATACCAAATAATAATAGATTGCTAATAATTGATAAATAGCCTTCAAACTGGCCAATTTTTAACCGGTTAGTAGGCTCTAATGGATCAGAACCTTTTTGAATTACATTGTTTACTATAAATGTAGTTAATCGACTCATTTATTTATATGCTGGAATACCTGTAATATCATGCCCTAATACTAAAGTATGCATCTCGTTTGTACCTTCATAAGTATATACAGATTCAATATTCATTAAATGTCGCATAATTGGATATTCACCTGAAATACCATTTGCACCATGCATTTCTCGAGCTAGTTTTGCACATTCTCTCGCAACCCAACAATTATTCTTTTTTAACATCGATACCTGTTGATGCCTTAATGTCCCATTATCTTTATTTTTTCCTACATGTAGAGCTAATAATTGCCCCTTTGTAATTTCAGATAACATCCATGCCAATTTTTCTTGTATCAATTGAAACGAGGCAATTGGTTTATCAAATTGAATTCGCTCCGTAGTATATTTTACTGACGCATCATAAACAGCCATTGCAGAACCAATTGTACCCCATCCAATTCCATACCTTGCTTGAGTTAAACAACCTAAAGGTCCTTTCAGCCCTCTTACTTTAGGTAATAAATTCTCATCAGGGACAAACACATCTTCCAAAATTAATTCCGATGTAATTGACGCTTTTAAAGACCATTTATTCTTCATTAATGGAGCAGAAAACCCTTCAGAATCTGTATCTACAATAAACCCTCGAACAATGTCATTGTCTGTTTTTGCCCAAACTACTGCTACATCTGCAACGGATCCATTTGTAATCCACATTTTAGCACCATTTAAAATATAGCCTCCCTCTGTTTTTTTTGCACGAGTTACCATTCCACCGGGATTTGAACCATGATCAGGCTCTGTTAATCCAAAACAACCAATAAATTCACCTGAAGCTAATTTAGGTAAATATTTCATTCGTTGTTCTTCGCTTCCATATGCATAGATTGGATACATTACCAGTGATCCTTGAACAGAAACAAAGGAACGAATCCCAGAATCACATCGTTCTAATTCTTGACATGTTAAACCGTAAGCAATATGTGACATTCCTGCACAACCATACTTTTCTGGTAGGTTTAATCCAAGCAGTCCCAATTCACCAAACTGTTTCACTAAATGTTTAGGGAATGTGCCATCGTGAAAATATGTATCTATATCTGGCATAATTTCATTATCTACAAATTCTCTTGTAGTATTTTGAACCATTAATTCATCTTCGGAAAATTGATCCGAAATATTTAAAAAATCTACACCTAAAAGTTTCATTTATTATCTCCTAATATTCTATTAATTTTTCAATCGTTGGTAAAATATTCTTTTTAGGCCAGAATATTTCCTTTTCTATAAACTCATTTGCAGGAATTGGAGTATCAAGCGAACCTAACCGAGTTATAGGTGCATCTAAAAACTCAAAACAATTTTCACTAATCCATGCAGAAATTTCAGCACCAATTCCACCTGTAATATGGTCTTCATGAATTATTAAAACTCGACCTGTTTTTTTTACTGACTTTTGAATACAATCTTTATCCCATGGAAGCAAAGTTCTCAAATCAATAATTTCAATATCATATCCATTTTTTTCAAGTTTTTTACTGACCTCAATCGCCCAATGAACAGCCAACCCATAACAAATAATGGATAAATCATTACCTTCTTGAACAATATTTGCTTTACCAATTTCAATATGATAATCATTCAATGGAACTTCACCCTTAATTCCTCGATAAAGCCCCTTATGTTCAAAAAATAAAACAGGGTTTGGGTCATCAATTGCAGAATTCAATAATCCTTTTGCATCCATTGGATTTGAAGGTGCGAGTATTTTTAATCCCGGAACATGAAAAAACCAACTTTCTGGGCATTGTGAATGAAATGGTCCCGCACCCATTCCACCACCATATGGCATTCTAATAGTTACATTAACATTTTCACCCCACCTATAATGTGTTTTTGCTAAGTTATTAACAATTTGATTAAATCCACAAGTTACAAAATCAGAAAATTGAATTTCAATTACTGGTTTTAATCCACTTAAACTTAAACCTAATCCCATACCAATTAATCCTGATTCAATTATGGGAGTATTTTTTACTCGTTTATTACCAAATTTTTCTAAGAAACCGTCTGTTATTTTAAAAACACCACCATATTCAGCAATATCTTGTCCGTAAACAACAACAGACTCATCTGAAGATAATTTTTGCAATAACCCTTCCTGGATTGCATCAACATACCTCATTCCTACAACTTTATCAATAGGTTGGATTAATTTATAATTTGATTGTTTATACACATCTTTTAATTCAAATTGACTTGTTGAATTATCTTTTTCCTTTTCAGAAACATTATCTAAAATTGGTTGAATTTCTTCCAATATATCTAATTTTATTTTTTCAATAGATGTATTATTAATCCAATTTTTGGATAATAATAAATTTTCTAATTGTAAAATTGGATCTTTTTTCTCCCATTTATTCAATAATTCTTTCGGAATATACTTTGTACCCGATGCCTCTTCATGACCACGCATTCTAAATGTTTTTGCTTCAATTAAATAAGGTCCATTTCCATTGCGAATATTTTCAGAAACTTCTGAAATTTCTTGATAAACTTCAATAATATTATTACCATCAATAATTTTACCTGGAATTCCATATCCTTGAGCTTTATCAATTAAATTCTTACAATTATATTGTTGATCTATCGGAGTAGATAAAGCATAACCATTATTTTCAATTATAAATAATACAGGTAATTTCCAAACAGATGCATGATTTAAAGCTTCATGAAAATCACCTTCACTTGTTGCACCATCACCTATAAATGCAATCGCAATTCGTAATTCATTTTTAAGTTTAAAACCGTATCCAAATCCATTGGCTACGGGAAGCATTGCGGCCAAATGAGAAATCATTCCGACAATATTATATTCCAATGTTCCAAAGTGAAATGAACGATCTCGTCCCTTTGTAAACCCACCTTTTCGATTCATTAATTGAGAAAATAATTTTTCATAATCAACATTTCGAGTAGTAAAAACACCAAGATTTCTATGCATTGGTAATATGACATCGTCAAATTTGACTGCAGAAGTTAATCCAACAGAAATTGCTTCTTGACCAATTCCAGAAAACCACTTACTAATTTTACCTTTTCTTAAAAAAAGTAACATTTGCTCCTCAATTAAACGAGGAATTATCATTTTTCGGTATAAATTTAAATACTCAGATTTTTTCAAATTAATAGCCATTAATAATATATTAGTAAGCTAAAATTTCTTCAATTGCATTTACTAACCACTCCGTCTGAACTAAAATTTCATTTTCTAAAACTGGCGCATAAGCAATTGGAATATCTTTTGAAGCAACTCGTTTTACAGGTGCATCTAAATATTCAAACCCTTCATCTGCAATTTTAGCTGAGATTTCACCTCCAAATCCACCTACTAAATTATCCTCATGGGCAATAATCACTCTACCTGTTTTTTGAATTGAATTTAAAATTGTATCCATATCTAATGGATTCAATGTACGAATGTCAATAATATCTGCGTTTATATTTAATTTTCTAACAGCTTCTACAGCCTTTTGAACTATTGCACCCCATGTAACAATTGTTATATCCCCTCCTAACTGGAGTAATTTTGCCTTTCCAAAAGGTAATAAATAATTTTCATCTGGTTCAGGGCTTGAAGCAAAACCTTGTCTATATATTCCCTTATGTTCCATGAAAATTACAGGTTCATTAATTCGACATGCAGTTTTTAATAGACCTTTTGCATCCGAAGCATTTGACGGATATGCAATTAAAATTCCAGGAATATGTGTAAAAAATCCATCTATACTTTGACTATGACAAAGCGAACCATGAATATATCCACCTACAGGAACTCTAATGACAAAAGGGCAACTCCAATCACCATTTGACCGATAACGGATAGTAGCCATTTCATTTCGTATTTGCATCATGGCTGTCCAAATATAATCTCCAAATTGAATTTCTACAACTGGCTTCCACCCTAAAGTTGCCATACCAATCGCAGTACCAACGATTGAAGCTTCTGCTAATGGAGAATTGAAAACTCTCTCTTTTGTAAATTTATCTGTTAATCCACGAGTAGCAGTAAACACGCCACCTTTTCCTCCAGCAACATCTTGCCCATAAATAACAACTTTATCATTAAATTGTAATTCTTCAGATAATGCATGATTAACTGCATCAACAAGCACAATTTTATTACCGCTTGGTTCACTTAATTCATAATCTAATCCATCATTATTAATTGTTGATGAAAATAAATTTTGCTCAACTTCTTCAATTAGAGGATTTGCTTGGGATTCCGCCCAAATCGTTTCATCATCAACAACTTGCTTGGCTTCTGTTTCAATTTTATCAAAATCTAATTCTTTAGCAATTCCTTTTTTAATACATTTTTCTTTAAATAAAATTAATGGATCTCTTTTACGGTCTGCTTCTAAATCTTTTTCATCTCTATATTTTCGTTGATCATCAGAAGAAGAATGAGGTAATAATCTCACCACATTCGAAATTATAACGGATGGTCCTTTTCCACTTCTTGCTCGTTCTACTGCTTTATTAAATGCCAAATGTGTTTCAAAAAAATTACATCCATCAACATTATATCGAGAAAGTGAATCATATCCTGCACAAATGTCATATATAGATGATCCACTTGTTTGTTCAATTATAGGAACTGATATTGCATAGCCATTATTTTCAATATGAAAAATAACAGGTGCTTTTTCTCTACTTGCCCAATTTAATGCTTCATGAAATTCACCTTGGCTTGTTGTACCTTCACCCGAAGAAACATAAACAACGCCACCTTTTCCTTCTCTTTTTAATACAAATCCTGCACCAACGGCTTGTAAATATTGTGTTCCTGTTGGACTTGACTGAGTTACAATATTTAATTCTTTATGACCATAATGTTGAGGCATTTGACGACCACTAGAATTGGGATCATCTTCTTTTGCTAAAAATGATAATAAATGTTCTTTCACTGTCATCCCATATCCTAAACAAAAAGCTTGCTCTCTATAATATGGATATGCGAAATCAAAACCCGGATTTAGAGACTCTGAGCCTGCCAATTGAGCTGCCTCATGTCCCGATGCACCAATATGAAAATAGCCTTTCCCCTGTTTTAGTAAAATGAGTTGCTTATCATCTAATCGACGAGATAAAACCATTTTACGGTAAATTTCAAGCAGTTGCTTTTTTGTAAATCCGTGAAGTTTCATAATTATTTTCCTTTAAAATTTGGCACTGAATGTGAGAATCAACTCGATTAGCAATTTCTTTAATGTCTAATTCTATATTTAATTGTCCTTGAATTGAAGTAACTCCATATTCAAAGATTCCACATGGAATCATTCCTTCAAAATATTTCATTTCTGGATTAATATTTAATGCGAACCCGTGCATGGAAGTCCATTTTGCTAATCTAACTCCCAAAGCACATATTTTTTCATCTTCAACCCAAACTCCAGTGAGACCATCAACCCGTTTTCCTGAAATATTAATTTCATTTAAAGATTTAATTATTGAATACTCTAATGCACGCATATACCATGAAATACTTTTTTTGAATATATTTAAATTTATTATTGGGTACCCAACCAATTGCCCTGGTCCATGATATGTTATATCGCCCCCCCTATCAATTTGAATTACTTCTGCATCTTTAGGATATGAAGGCAATAAATGATTTTGATTTGCATTTTTCCCAAGAGTATAAACAGAATCATGTTCCAAATATAGAATAACACCATTCATTTCAAATTGGGAAACTGATTGATGAATTTGTTTTTGCAAATCCCAAGCAAAATGATAATCTACTTTTCCTAACCAAAAACTATTTATCTTTAAATTACAATTCTTTTTTATAATTTGAAAAAATTGAAGTTTATTATAATTTGAAATATCTTTCATTTAAATATGAATTGCTTCATTAAATGCGTCAGCTGTTGCTTCCATAATGCCTTCAGATAGTGTAGGATGTGGATGAATAGTTTGTAAAACTTCGTGCCAAGTCGTTTCTAATTTCCGTGCAATCGCAGCTTCTGAAATTAAATTTGTAGCTTCAGCCCCAATTATATGGCAACCCAACATTTCACCAAATTGTTCATCATAAATTACTTTAATAAATCCTTCAGTTTCACCAATTGCCATGGATTTTCCTAAAGCTCTAAAAGGAAACTTTCCAACTTTAATTTTATAACCTAAATCAATTGCTTTATTTTCAGTTAACCCAACTGATGCGACTTCAGGGTGGCTGTAAATACAACCTGAAATATTTGTATAATCCATTGGTGCAGGATTCTCTCCTGCTAAATGCTCAATAGCAATAATTCCCTCTGACGAAGCTTTATGTGCCAACATTGGCGGACCTGCAACATCACCAATTGCATAAATATTTTGAATATTTGTTTGAAGTAAATTATTTACTGAAATTGAACCTTTGTCTATTTTTATGCCTAATTTTTCTAATCCTATATTTTCAATATTAGATTGAACGCCAACTGCAACTAAGGCATAATCTGCAATAATCACCTCGCCTGATTTTAATATAACTTCAACATTTTTTCCTTTATCCAATACTTTTTCAACAATGGTTTCTTTTTGGAATTTCATCCCTCGTTTTTTTAATATTCGCTCAAGCTCATTTGCAATTTCAATATCTTCAGTAGGCAAAATTTGAGGAAGAGCTTCAATAATTGTAATGTGCGTACCATAAGTTTGAAAAAAATGTGCAAACTCAATTCCAATGGCACCTGCTCCAATTACAATCATACTTTTCGGCTGTTCATCTAAAACCATTGCTTCTTTTGAAGTGATAATTCGTTTACCATTAGGTTCCATTCCAGAAAAATACTTTGACCGTGCGCCAGTAGCTAAAATTATATTTTTTGCAGAAAAAATTTCTTTTTTTCCATCAGATAATATAACCTCAATTTCAGTTTTAGATTTTAAAATTCCTCTTCCATTGATATGAGAAATTTTATTTTTTTTAAGTAAAAATTCAATACCCTTACTTAATCGACGAGAAATATCTCTTGATCGTTTTATAACTTTCTTCCAATTAATAGAAAAATCTTCAATTTCAATTCCAAATTGTTTTGCATTTTTTATTGTATGTAAAACCTCTGCATTCTTTAATAATGCCTTCGTCGGAATACATCCCCAATTTAGACAAATACCTCCAAGGTGTTTATCTTCAATAATGGCTACATTTAATTTTAATTGAGAAGCTCTTATTCCTGCAACATATCCGCCTGGTCCACCACCAATAATTATTACATCAAATTTTTTCAAATTAACCTCGCCTATTTAATGCAATTATATCCATAAACTCTTTTCTTGTTCGAGCATCTTTTCGAAAAAGTCCAGTCATATAAGATGTAGTTGCATAGGAATTCCGCTTTTGAACGCCTCGCATTTGCATACACATATGTTCACCCTCTAATACAACGGCAACTCCTTTTGGATTTATTGCATTACCTATCGCTTCTGAAATTTGTTGAGTCATTCGTTCTTGTAATTGTAAACGACGACCATACATTTCTACAATTCGAGGAACTTTAGATAAGCCTAGTACTTTTCCGTCAGGTATATATGCAATATGAGCTTTTCCGAAAAATGGGATTAAATGATGTTCACATAAACTGTAAAAATCAACATCTTTTATTGTAACCATTTCATCATAATCTTCTTCAAATATTGCATTATTCACAATATTTTCAAGATTTTGCTCATACCCTTGAACTAAAAATTTCCACGATTTTGCAACGCGATGTGGTGTTTTTAATAATCCCTCTCTTTCAGGATCTTCACCAATGTTTTTTAATAATTTTTTAGTTATCTTTTCAATTGATTTTAATGAGTTATCAGTCATTTTTTATCTGGTCCATAATAATCGGTGAAAATTCGAGGTGTTTCATAAATTCGTATTTGAAAAAGTGAATTTGCATTAGGGATTCTATTTGCTATATGTTCCCAAAAATAAATTGTCAAATTTTCTGATGAGGGCTGTTTTCCATTAAACCATGGAATATCTTTTTCAATTTGGCTATGGTCTAGAAGCGTAACTGCTTCATTTACAATTTTATCAATAATTTTTAAATTAATAATAAATCCATTTTCAGGGTTTACTTCCCCCGAAATGGATACTTCTAAATTATAGTTATGACCATGAACATAAATATCTGGTCCAAACTCTTTCTCATTTTTTTCCTGATTCCAGCTATCATTCCAATATTGGTGTGCAGCACAGAAATCATATCGTCTTGTGATTGTCATCATATTTGTATTGTACAATATTTACTCAGACTTTAAATTTACAACTATTTAATTTCGCTGAACAAAAGAAGTGATTGGAAACTGTAAAAAAAAGATTAGTTCAATAACGTGTTATATAAATTACTTTAAGAAGTAGACTCAATACAGCTTGCCCCGATTAAACTATTTTTTTTCGATTATTATAATTATAATAATAATCAAACTTACCCTGAACCTACCAACCAAAAGGAATTATGAAATAAATAGCCTTCCCCTTTTATATCACTTGACTTCCAATTTTTTTTATGAGTAGATTGTGAAATAGCAAATTTATTTTGTTATTCTTTAGATATCCAAATAAAAATTATTCATTAATAATTAATTTTACTAAAAACAATAAATCTATAATGTTAATTTCATTATCTGTATATAAATCAAATTGAATTTGTGGTTCAGCAATATCACCTTGAATAATGTTATTTAAAAATATAACATCTAAAATATCTATTATTTCATCGCTATTTATATCGCCAATAAATTCGTGTGGATAATATTCTAAAGAACCTACATCTGGATTGTCACCCCA
>CAZGWH010000051.1:0-15959 GCA_964529325.1 uncultured bacterium
AATGATGGTGGCTATAATAATGATTGTTCAAGTGTAATTGAATCTTCAGCAAGTGCTCATGATGGTTCAACATTATATGAAGCAGAAGATTTAGGACTTGAAACAGATCCTTCAGATGATTTACATTTATATCATACATACACACCATTACATGATGGGTGTGGTCAACTAAATGGCTGTGGAGCTAATGGGGATGAGCCAGGTGTAGATGCGGATGGTATTGATCAATCAGGCACAGAAATTACAGTAAGTTTATTTTCCTCCTATACGGATCACGAAGGTTATTTAGTAGATGCAGATTGGAGTGGAGATTTATCATTAAGTGCTACATTACAACCTGGTGATGCTGGTTTTTGTGCTGAGAACTGTGACCAAAGCGATGATGCTGGTGCAAGTTTTCAATTTACATTATCAAATGGTGGAAGTTGTTATTGCGATGTTGCAAGTTTAACATTAGGTGATGCGTGTGATGACTCTGCAGGTGAATGTTTTGATGGTGAAGAAATACCAAGTATTACAGGTAATGAATTACAAAACTTACAACATGATAGAGCATCAAATACAAATTTTGTAAACTCATCAATTAGAGAAGGTGAAAATGTTCATTTCTCTAATGGAAATTCCTCATCTGTTCAATTTAAAACAACAGAACCAAACTCAGGAAATGGTTCATCTTTTAATTTTGATTTAACAATTACAGATAATGAATGGTTGACGAATAATAGTAATGGGTCAAATTCAAATAGTACATCAATTACTGTTACAGTTTTACCAGAACCAAATCAAGAACCAGTTGCAAATATCTCTGTACCTGTAGGTCAATTAGATCAAGATGGTGGAGCCTATTGGCAGGTACCTCATAATGGAGATAATGAATATACATGTGATGATTTAGTTGCTTATGATGAGCAAGATTGTGATGATAATAAAGCAGAAGTAACATTATCATATACAACTTCATTTGACCCAGATTGCGATGATAATGATGGACATTGCGAAGAAAATGACCATTGGTGGTCAGAAGCATTAATGGGAATTACATATAATGATATGAACGCGAATGGGTATTTTGAGGATGGCGAACCGTGTAGTGACGCAACTGAATGTTTATGGACATTTAATCCTGATGGTATTGGTGCTTCTGTAATGTCTGGAGATTTATCCCATGCAGATTCACATTCACAAAGACATTCAGGTGGAAGTGGATATATCTGGGCTTTAACTGTTCAAGATAATTATGGTGCAGAAAACACAACAGCAAGAGGATTTTATATTTTACCAGAGCAAAATACAAGAGCGTATGCAGTTGCAGTTTCTGATGCATCTTCAGCAAAAGAAACAGATAGTGGTGCAAGTGGTAGCTCTGATGATGATTTTCATTATATACCTGAAGGAGCGACATCAACACTTGTAGTTATAAATGAAGGCTCAATTTCAGATGCAGAAAGTGATAGAATGACATTTACCACTACTTTAAATGGTGAATTAATTAATGATGGGTCTTGTGACGATGCGTGTGCAACTCCAGGATTTTCTGCTGATTTAGGTGTAGGTGATTATACTGTTGAAACATGTGTATTAGATAGTTATGAAGGTTATGAATATTTATTAGATGCACATTTATCAGGTGTGGATCAAAGTATTGAAGTTACACAAAATGATGCGAATTGTCAGTCTTTTACATTTAGTGTATTACCAGAACCTGCTCCTGTTCATGTTTCTTCACTTGAAGCTACAGATCAAGGAATGAGTTATATTACAATGTCTTGGAATCCATCAGATTTCACAACTTACCCTGATAACGCAGATCATTCAAGCTATGCTCAATTAGAAGAATATGGTGAAAATGCAGTTCATTATAATGTTGAACGAACTATAACTGCAGATGATGTAGATTCTTGGGAAGAAATTACAGTATTAAATATTCTTCGAGACTATAGTGCTTCTGATTGTGATGGTAAATTTGAAGATTATGAAAATTATGCAGATGGATGTCAAAATCCAAATGATGCACAAGCAACAGATGATGGTGAATGGTTTTTTACTGGAAGAGGTGATGATGGTAAGTTTCATTTCTTAGATGAAGGATTAGAGCCAAATACAATATATAATTATAGAATATTTGCAACTAATTCACATGGTCGTGTGAGTATTATTGGAAATGTATTAACACATTCAACAGAGGCAAAACCTCAATTATCATTTGATAGAGATATGTCAGCTGAAATTTATGCAGTTGGTAATTCGACTAATCCATTAACGGCTATTTTTTCTGCAGAAGATGGACTGGATGGACATAATGTAAGTTCAGCATCTTCTTCATATTCAACTTATGAAGGATCAACAGAACATGAAAGTTTATATGCAGGTACATTTGGAGCAGAAACTGCAGGACCAGCTTCCATTGATTTATCATACACAGTAACTGCATGGGAAACTGATCATGGGCAATCTATTGAAGTTTGCTTTGAAGATGCAGGTGATTATTGGGGATATGATAAAGAAGGTGATTGTTTAACAACTGCTACATTTACAGGTTCAGAAGAATTCCTTCATAAAGATTATATCTATAATGGATGGCATATGTTTGGATCTCCACTTTATAAATCGTCAAGTATGACTAATTTATTTAGTGATGGGTTAGATGACCTTTCTGCTGGGAGTGATTATGTTTGGTTTACTGAATCAGGTAATTTTGGTGACGCAATTCAATATAATTTTGGTCAAGCATATATTCTTGGACTTAATTCATATTTAACATCATTCACTATGCAAGGTAATATTTTAACTTCTGCAATTGATGAAGATGCAAATAATAATCTTAGTTTAGCACATCATTCTTTAGATAGAGGTTGGAATTTACTTTCACCCAAATTAATAAGATCTATTGATGTGGGTATGTTATCAATTATAGATGAAGCAGGTGATCATACATGGGAAGATGCACATGAGCTTGGAATTGTTAGTGGTGAAGTATTAAAAATGGGTCAATATGGTTACGGGGAAGTAACTTCATTTGCTCCATGGTCGGGTTATTGGATTCATGCAAGTAAAGCATGTGAATTAATTGTTGAACCTCATGGGTATAATTTATCAAAAGGGAAAAATGATAATAGCCAATTCTCTTGGAATTTAAATCTTCAAGCAGTACCAGTAGATGGTGATGGGTTTGGTGATATTATTAAACTTGGATTAAGTGATAATGCTTCAAATAATATTGTAGATGGTGAAGATACACCAGATATTCCAGTATTATCCATGGCTGATAAATATATTGATTTATATTTTACAGATGAAAATAATGTTCATTATTGGAAAAATACAAAATCAATGATTACGCCAGAACAAGGGCAGATGTGGAATATCAATGGATATTCAGTAAATACGACTTCAGATGTTAAGCTAAGTTGGTCTATGGATGAGTTAGATGAATCATATCCTATTACATTATTTATTAATGGATATGGTATTGATATGAGAACAGAGACAGAACTTACTATTACTTCTAATGAATTACAATCAATGACTATTTTAGTGGGTGATGATCCATTAGCATCTGGTCTTTCATTACCAACCGATTTTGGTTTGAGCGATGCATATCCAAATCCATTTAATCCAGTTACAGGAATGAAATTATCATTAATTGAAGATGGTCACACTTCTGTTAATGTTTTTAATTTAATGGGACAGGAAATTGAAACAATTCACGATGGATATATGAATGCAGGTTATCATCAAATAAATTGGAATGCGATTAATGTACCAAGTGGTATTTATCTTGTTAAAGTTGTTCAGGGTAAAAATATAACATCTCAAAAAGTGATGTTAATGAAATAAGTAATATAATAATTTCTTTTTATAAATTAAAGCCTCAATCATTGATTGGGGCTTTTTTTTAATTAATGTTTAGTATAGTAAAGTGGATTATTTTTATTCAATTATAGTTTTTAGTAACGAAGTGTAAAATTGTTATTTTTATAATTTATCTATTTCGTAATTTTAATATCTTAAAATAATAAAGGAATTAACAATATGAAAAGAATAATTTTAGTTTTATCTGTTGTAACTGCATTAATGAATGCAAAAGAAGTAGTTAAAACATATAATGTTGATGGAATGATGTGTGGAATGAATTGTCCACAAAAGGTAGTTAACTCAATAATTGATATTGAAGGTGTAAAATCTTGTGATGTTAGTTTTGAAAATAGTAATGCAGTTGTTACCTTTGATGATACAAAAATTGATGAACAAACAATTGCGAAAACAATTGCAAAAGAAACACATTACAAAGTTGATTTAGCAACTATAAAAAAAGTATCTTTTTGGACTCGAATATTTGGTAAGTAATTTAACTTATTTTAAAAAGCTCTTCTAACGGAGAGCTTTTTATTTTGTTATCTCGACTCTTTCTCATTAAACAAGGGCATTGTTGCGGTCTTGAATGTACAATGTGCCCCTATCTTCCCAAGCATTCTGGAAATACAGAATTTATTTGTCCAAACATTCTTAAAAATCTAGAAGAATGGGAAGTTTCTGAACTAAATAATAAAACCCGTCAAACTAGTAAATGAAATATATATTCTTCAATTTAATTATAATTTTCACCTTTGCGAATGCACAGGATTGTCAATGGTGGCAAACTTGGATTGATGACATTCCTACCTCCATTGAAGTAGAAGAAGATGAACATTGTTTTAGTACAAATGATTTAACTATTTTAACAGATATAATAAATTTAAATTCTAGTTTAGATGGTTATAATCCTTTAGAAATTGGAACCCAAGCATGGGAAAATAAAAGAATTAATTACTTAAATTTATTCGCTACGGGTATCGATTCCTTACCACCGAGTATTGGAGATTTTTTATTAATGATTAATTTATATTTCTCTTCAAACCCGATTACGACTATTCCTGATGAAATTGGAAATTTAGAATTTCTTGAACGATTATATTTTCATACATGTATGATTAATGAACTCCCCGAATCAATTGGGCAATTAAATAACTTAGAAGTTTTATGGGCATATAATAATCAACTTACATTTTTACCCGAAAGTTTTGGGAATTTAGAAAAACTTACGAGTTTAAAATTAGCGAATAATAATATTTCATTGCTCCCCGCAAATTTTGGGGATTTAGAACGATTGGATGATTTTGATATTATTAATAATTCATTAACTTCACTACCAAATAGTTTTTCTGAACTAATTGAGATAAAAGAATTAAATTTATTTAATAATCAATTAGATAGTTTTATTGATAATATTGCAAATTTTGAAGAATTAGAAGTACTTAATTTAGAAAATAACCAAATCGACTCAATTTCAAATGGTATTTGTGATATTTATGAAAACCTGAATTATTTTGCAATAAATAATAATAATATTTGTCCTCCATATCCTGAATGTTTAACCGATTTTGTTATTGGTTACCAAAATGTAGAAAACTGTACGATGTGTGATGAAGACTTTACTTGGGTAAACAACATTCCAGACCATATTCAATTAGAAAACCAAACCAATTGTTTTTATTCCTCTGATTTATCTGTCATTAATGATATTTTAAATTTAAATAATATAAATAGTAATGATGAATTTTATAATTTCCCTCAAGTGTGGAATCAAGGACGATTAATAGAATTCAATATTCAATCAAATTCAATTGTGGGTTTACCCAATAGTATTGGAGAATTATCAGAATTAAATTATTTAGATCTTTCTAATAATCAATTATTTTTTATTCCTGAAAATATTACGAACTTAGAAAAGTTAGAACATTTAATATTATTGAATAATCCACTTATGGAAATTCCAAATTCAATTGATAATTTATCAAATTTAAAAAGTATTTCAATAAATTCTCCAAATTTTGATTTACTCCCTGAAAGTTTTAGTAACTTAATTACCTTAGAAAATATATTTATTAATTCGACCCAAATTACTTACTTTCCGCCAGGAATATCAAATTTTATTGAATTAACGGAATTACAAATTTCGGGAAACCAATTAGAATCATTACCTGAAGATTTATGCGATCTTCCTTTGACTTGCTCAATAAATGTGTCCAATAATAATTTATGTGAAGAATTTCATTTTGATTGTATTGATCAATGGGAAAGTCAAAATTGTACAGAGGTAATAGAATGTTTACTGGGCGATGTTGATAATGACGGGTTAGTAAATATAATGGATATTTTATCTGTAATTTTATGCATTTTAGAAGATATTAATTGTAATCTTGATTGTTCAGACTTTAATAATGATAATTTGATTACTGTAAATGATATTATTTTAATGATGAATATTATCTTAAATTAATGGTATGAAATTGAAATTATTAAATGGGAGCAATTAATAAAATGAAAGTAATAATATTATTACTTTGTTTACAAATTATATTGGGAAGAACATTAGAAGTTCAATTCCATTCTGAGAATGATTGGTTATATGGAAGATCATGGTCTGAAGGAACTACATTCTATAATAGTATTGCTCAAGGTGGAGGATTAACTGGGCAATCTACATTATCTGAAAATGAAATGGTTAATGTTACAATTCACTTTTCTCAAAATCACGATAGTTTATCTGTTGCACCTGTATATTCAATTGTTGATAATTCTTTTTTAGGACTCGGAAATTTCCCAGGAATAGTAGTAGATATGAATAACCCTGATAATCCACGCCGAATAAATGTAGCATTTTTTGAGGAAGAAAATGATAATTTATTTTGGGACCCTGACGACATTCAATTTGGTAGATATGAATATTTACTCATTATGCTATCAGATTATGATTCTTCAGGGACTATCTATGACATAAATCCTGCATATAATGCAGATGTTCAATATTTCTGTTGGCTGAGAAGGAGACCAGGACAAGATTGGTTTTCAAGCATTCCTGCTCAATTAGAATTTAGTAATATTTGGGAATTTTCAAATTTTCATTTAACAAGTGAAAATCAAGAAATTAATTTATTTTGGGAGCATGAAAATCCTGAAATTGAACAACATGAAATTTCTACTTATCAAATTTACAAAGGTGAAACACAAAGTAGTATTGTGCTAATTGAAGAAGTAAATTCATCTATTCATACATTTAATGATTTGAATGTAGAAAACGGGGTTTCGTATTCTTATTTTATTATTGGTTTAGATGAAAATGGTGAAAATATTATTGAAAGCGAGGTAATATCAGGAATACCGAATGTAAATATTTTTAATATGGAATTTATTGCAAATTGGGATGGGGGAAATGAAAACTCTTTTCTACCTTATGGGGTCTCTACCTATAATGATATTTGGGGATATGACGATGGAAACGGAAATGAATATGCGTTAATTGGAGGATTTGATGGAACTTATATTGTTGATGTTTCATCTACACCAGATTCCCCTCAATTAGTATCATTCATTCCAGGAAGTCATTCTACACATCGAGATATTAAAACTTTTGGAAATTATATGTATGCAGGAACAGAAGCAAATTTACCTGATCCTATAATTTTAGATGAAACAGGCGAAGTATTTAAATTACCTCAAGGGGTTCAAGTTATTGATATATCTGACCCTGAAAATGCAGTTCTCATAAATGAATGGGAAGGTGTAGTTCAATCTCATAATATAATGGAAGCAGACGGATATTTATATGTAATTGGTTCTACTCAAATTTACTCAGATGATGGAGAGCAAAATTCGTGGGGAATTGACGATTTAATTATTTTAGATTTAGAATCTAATCCAGCTGATCCCATTAAAATTGGTGGTTGGAGTGGTGAATATTTACATGATGTGTGCATTCATAATGATATATTATATGGAAATGGAATTTATAGTGCATCAATGATTGCTTTTGATATTTCGGATAAATCAAATCCTGAAATAATAACGCAATGGTATGGAATTCCGTCATCTCACGCATGTTGGGTGTCAGAAGATGGCAACACTTTGTTTACAGGCTCTGAGACAAGCGGAGGGCACATAATGTCATGGGATGTGAGTGATATTAACAATGTAGAATATTTGGACGAATGGATGCCTCCTGGAGGCGAACAATTTTCGGCACATAATATTTTTGTAAAAGGGCAGTATTTATATATTAGTTATTATGTCTTTGGTTTACAGGTTTTAGATATTTCTGATCCTTCAAACTTAACTTATGCTGGAGCATTTGATACATATTTAGAAAATTCAAGTTATATTTATTCAGGTGCATGGGGAGCATATCCATTTTTACCATCTGGGAAAATTTTAATATCTGATAGACAGACAGGATTATATGTAACTAATTTTTTAGAGGATAATTTATCAACGAGTCAAGATTTATCTCTACTGCAAAATTTCGATTTTATTAAAAATTATCCCAACCCTGCGAACCCTAAAACTAATATAGTCTTTAATATAAATATTCCAGGCGAAGTATTAATGAAATTTACAGATGTAAAAGGACGGTTAATGTATTCAGAAAATTTAGGTGAATTATCATTGGGGCATTTTGAAAAGTCGATTGATTTAGAAAATTTCTCATCTGGTGTATATTGGGTTAAGCTGATTCAAACATTAAAAAATGGTAATATTCAAACTGAATCGTTACCGATAACCATATTAAAATAAATATTAAAAATCATCGTTTCTTTTTTACAATTTTAAAGCTCTATTTCAATAGAGCTTTTTTCTTAATATTATTTTTATTAGTTAACTTTTTAAATTAGAAGCTGTCCTTATTAACAACCTTTATGGATGATTATACATTAATTAAAAGATTTTTGGGCGGTGATAAACAGGCATTTGATGAAATTGTAATTCGCCATAGAGATTGGGTGGTAGGAATGGCAATGGGGTCATTAGACGACCCACATAGAGCAGAGGATATTGCTCAAAATGTATTTGTAAAAATGTATTTTAAATTACATCAATTTAGGTTTGAAGCAGGTTTAAAAACATGGATTTATAGAATTGCCATGAACGAGCTAAATCTTTTTTATCGAAAAGAAAAAATGATTTCATGGTTTAGAGAAGATGAAGAAGAACATTTAGTTCCATCTTATAATCCAGATGATGAAAGTGATGTAAAAAAATATGGAAATGCGGTAAGAAATTTGGTAAAAAAATTACCAAAAATTCAACGGAGTATAACGGTATTAAGAATTTATCAGGAATTACCATTTAAAAATATTGGAGAAATTCTTGGGATTTCTGAAAATTCTGCCAAAGTTAGTTTTTATAAGGCAAAAGTAAATTTAAAAAAATGGATAAAAAAATAAATGATGAATGATCAATTTTTAAAAAATGTGCATAATAAAATTAATAAAAAACAAAAATTAAATTATGGGTTAACATTTGCCTTTTCATTTGCTCTGATGTTTGTTATGACATTTACAAGTATGAAATTTATAGATAAATCTAAAATGGAATTTTTGTGGAAACAATTTGAGGAAGTTGAATTCGCACAAGATTCTTTTGAATGGGAGCAATCATCGGAAATATCTCAAGATGATATTTATTATTATTTATTAGAAGAATTAGATTTATATAATTTTATTGAAGAATTATCAGAAGAGGAACAAATCGCGTTTATTAATAAAATTAAATTAGAAGGCTAAAAATGAAAATACTTAAAATAACATTATTGATATTAATTACAATTGCTTTTATGAATGGTAAATCTCCACATAAAAAAGGTGGGGAAAAAGCAAGAATGTTAATGAAATGGAAACTGACTGAATACTTAGATATTTCGGAAGAACAAGGAGATAGCTTTTTCCCTAAGTTTAATTCATTTCAAAAAGAACAAAATTCAATTCATGAAAAAATTGGAAAATTATTTGATCAAGTTGAAGAAATGATTGATGATGGCAAAATTAATTCAAACGAAGTAAAAAACATACAAAATGAAATTAATGATTTAGAGCATGACCGTCATATAATAAGAAGTGAATTTATTGAAAATTGTCAAGATGTTTTATCTGAAGAACAAATTGCAAAATTAATTGTATTTAAACATAAATTTACTCGAAAGATGAAAAAAGAATTAAATCAAAATGATGATCATTTTAGAAGAAAAAAGGGGAACAAAAGAAATAATCATCGCTTTTAATTTTTTATCAGATTCCTCCTCTGACTAAGACTAAAGGGCCTCAATTAATTTTGAGGCTTTTTAGTTTTTATTGTAATCGAGCTTTCATTTCTTCGGTAAGATATTCTTTTTGGTCATTTGAATAATTTGAGTTATCATTAATTGCATCTTGAACCGCTTTTAAGATATCTCGTCTTGAAATTATACCAACTAAATCATCGCCATCTACAACAGGAAATCGCCGATATGTGTGCTTAAGGAATATATCAGCAACTGTAAAAACATCAGTTTCAGGCTGAACCGTTGTAACTATTTTAGACATATAATCAGAAACATTTGAAGCCGGCAATGCATGGAATGACCCATTTGCAAAAATTCGTAAACAATCTTTTTCAGAAAGCACACCCACTAATTTTCCATCATCATCAATTATAGGCGCACCTGAAATTTTATTTGATAATAGTGTATTAATTGCTTCGTACACGGGTTGATTTTCATTTATCTTGATAAGCTGAGTTGTCATATAATCTTTTACAATTGGTTGTCTTGCTGTCATCATATTCTCCTTTTTTATAAATATATAAAATTAATTAATTAATTTCTAATATTTGATTTACTACCAATACTATATCGATAATATCAATTATACCGCTATTATTCATATCTCCGGCTTCAATTTGGGTATTTGTTGGTATTATTTCTTCCATAATGATTTCGACCATAATAAGAATATCTATTATATTAACGGTGGCATCATCATTTAAATCACCATAAGCTAACCCCCCAGATACAGATACATAATTTTCTTTGGTAAATGTAGAGCTTTCTTGGTTATTGGTAACGGTTAGCGTTACGGTATAATCACCAGAAAATTCATAGGTATGTTCAGGGTATTGCTGTTCACTATCAATTGTACCATCAGAATCAAAATCCCATTGCCATGCAGCAGGTTCACCTTGGGATAAATCATTAAAGGTGAGGGTTAAGGGTGCATTACCTGTAACGGGGTAGGTAGCAAAATTGGAATATAATGAAAAATCTTCTAATTCATACACATAAACAGAACCGGACATATTGTTTTTCATAGGTGCACCCACCACGATATGATTTGAATTAAATGCAAAGTTTGAACCAAAGAGGTCAATAGCTTCTGCATCAGAAGAAACTATTTTTCTAACTTCTACCCACATACCAACATCATTCTTTTGAAACATATATACGCCCCCTGTTGATGGACCCGCATCATCATCTTTCCAGGAATTGGTTATTAAATAATTATCATTGACTTCAATATCGCGTCCAAATTGATCCCCTAACGCGACATCACTTGGAATAATCTTTTGATTATAAACCCAAACTCCATCAATTTTATTGTAAACATATATAGCACCGCTGTCATTATTTTCATTAGTACTACTAATAAATAATTGATTGTTTGAATATCGAATGCATCTTCCAAATCTCAATTCATTCGCTAATTCAGGTGAAGAGATCAAAGTATCTTCTTGCCATGTTATACCATTCCAAGTATAAATTTGAATAGCCCCTACATTAGAATATTCCCCAATATTGTAACCTGAAACACCATAAATAAACATTGAGTTATTTATATACAAATCTCCTCCAACGGCTTCAGGTAGAATAGAAAATTCTTCAATCCAATTATTATCTACTTTTCTGAAAATGTGGATTTTAATTAAACTTGACGCTATATGCTGTGAATAAGTGATTAATAAACTACCATTTCTATAAAAACTCGAACCAAAATATTTGTAGTTGAGCACATCTGGATTACTAATATTTATACCAGTATATTGCCATAGTTGATTTACTTTCTCATAGAAATTAATTATATAGTCAGGCGTAGATTGATTTGCTAACATTTCTTCTTCACTACGAATAAATAAATCATCATCTAAATGATGGAATTTGATATTATCATTGGAGGTAATTTCTTGTTGTAAGAACCATTCATCCTCAATAATTTTATAAAATCGAGAAACTTGAGTAGAATTTTGAAAGTCATTAGCATAGAATACCATTTCGTTATTATTTATTGATAATTTACTTCCAACTCCTAAACCAAATTCGGGTTCTTCTGGTGTGATTATAAACTCATAGTAATCATCTTGTGAAAATATAAATGAAGCTATAACTAATAATTTTATTAATGTTTTCATAATATCCGCCTATTTCAATAAGATAATTTTTTGTACTGCAGAATAATATGCAGACTCCATTCTCACCAAATACACACCTGAAGAAATATGCTTTGCATTCCATTGGACTGAATACTGGCCTGTTTGTTTTACATCATTCACTAAATTTTCGACTGTTTGACCTTTTAAATTTACAATTGAAATTTCAACAAGTGATTCACTACCAACTTCATAGTTTATTGTTGTTATGGGGTTAAATGGATTAGGGTATGCAGATTTTAATGCAAACGAAAAGGGTTTCATAATATCTTCACCATGAGCAATTCTTCCTAAATCCAAATTCATAACAAGGCCCACATTCTTCAACACTTTCAATTCCTTTATATGTATGCCATAGTCCTAAAGTATGACCAAGTTCATGAGCTATAATAGTTTGGTCGCCTCCAAAGTCGTTTACATTAATAAATATTTCCCCTTCAGCCGTTAATATATTTTCTTCCCAAGGAAATGTAGCAACACCTTCAACAATCCCATGAACATCCTCTCCACATTGTGTTGCATCGATATATGGAATATTCACCACATATATATTAATATTCTCTTCTGGAATAATTGCAAACTGATTCACAACATCAGGGAGTACACCATCAGCGTACCATTCAGGACAGTCATCTATCATGCTATAATACATTACATCCACACCTTCTGAATGAATTAATCCATGATTATTAATTATAAATGAAGCATTAAATTGTATTCTATAATGTAGAAACATTTCATTTAATGTTAGCATTTGTGCATCAAATTCAGCATGAGAAATTGGAAAGTTCAATCCATTGTCATCTGCAAATGTATGTATAATTAAATTTATTGTTTTAATAGGTGTATTTTCATTTGGTAAATAGTTATTTCTAATTTCAGGAAAATCTGGAGGTCCTAATAAATCACAATTTCGAGATTGGGGATTATTGTAGAACTCCATTCCACATAATTCGCTATCCTGTGATATACCAAATGTTAATAAAACGAAGAAAATAGTTATTGTTGTCATATTGATAATTAATTTATCATACATAATCTTCTCCTTTATTTTAAATAAATAACTTGGCGATAATATTGATCATTATCAAATTCAAATTTAATTAAATACACACCTGACGGAATTGATTCAGGTTTCCATAGTAATTCATAATTTCCTTTAACTAAATTATCATTTAAAATTGTTTCTATTAATTTCCCTCGTATATTAAACACAGATATATTAATAATACCATCATTTTTGCATTGGTAACCAATTTTGACAGCAGGATTAAATGGGTTTGGATAAGGCATATCTACAGTAAACGAATGAATTAGTGAATTTATTTGAGCTTTTATTAATTTTTCATTCCATCCAGAAACAATTATACTGGCAATAGATAATTGCCCTGAATATTTTAAAATAGTTTTAGGGTTGGTTATATTTTGACCATTTAAATTTATAATTAATAATCTTCCATTATGATAATAATGTTTCCAACTATTTTTTAAATTAATTTCTTCGATATTAAAATCACCCGTTAATTCCAATTGAATCCCTGCAATTGGTTCTTCTGTTAATAATTTAATTTCTTTATCTGAAATTTCAAATTGAGCAATATCGGGGTTAATTATATGTTTATGGGTTTGATTTAATATAATATTCACTAATGCAATAACATCAATCACATTTACAATTCCATCTTGATTCACATCTGCAACATATAATTCATTATCTGTAGGAATGGTTATACCTAAAATAATATTTACAATACCGATTACATCAATAACATTTAATTGACCATCAAAATTAACATCTCCTAAAAGTAAATCAATTGGCTGTGCATGAAGAATAGTATTGAATTCACCAATTAATCCATTTTCAGTTTCGGTAAGTGGTAGTATTCTGTCACCTGCATATTGTGCCCATGGATCAGATGAAATAAACGGATCACCTTCAAAATATAATTGAGTTATTAATGTTGTGCCATCTTGAGCTGTAAATTTGATATGAAAATGTTTAGGGCGAGTTTGGTAATGTCCAGGTTGAATTGTGTGAAATTCATAATATCCTTCTGAATTTGTCAACATTTTTCCGCGTAAATGAAATTCATCATTATCTGAATTCCCGGTATCACATATTTGAAAAATTGAATAACATCCATCTGAATTTGCATGCCATACTTCAACTAATGTATTTGGGAGAGGAGTCTCACAGTCATCCCCTGTAATTATCCCCGAAATTGTTATGCGAGTCCCTGGTTCATCAAGTGGAGCAAGGTTAGTTCTAAATGGAGCATTTTCATCATAATATGGACCTAAAATATCATCGGTTGTCAGTTCACATTCTTGAGATAATAAAAAATTTGGTAATAAAATTCCACCGGCTGTAGCAAGTGAACTCAATTTTATAAATTCTTTTCGTGTTAAGTTTTTTTTACTTTTCATATTTAATTGTCCAATTATAAGTTAAAATTTATTGATTTATTCCAATGAAATTTAAAGAATTAATTTACTTGAGCAAAACTATTTTTTGTGAAGATGTGAAATTTGATGTGGACATATTAACAATGTAAGTCCCAGCTGACATATTTGAGCCATCGAATTTTATTTGATGATATCCTGCAGACTTTCGATCATTTATTATTTGAGTAATTAATCGCCCCTGGATATCATAAACAGATATGTTTACATCGCATTTTTCCGGTAATTCATAGGGGACGGTTGTAATTGGGTTAAAAGGATTGGGGTAAGCAGGAGATAATGAATATACTGTAGGTAGTGGATTATTCATTTCAGAAATTATTCTAACTAATTCATCCTCACTAACTTCTTCAAAGCCTAAAAGTCCTAAACCTGTATTCGCAAATTGAATGGATTTAAATTCACTATCATCCACTATGTCATCTGATCTGGAAAGTCCTGTCCTTTCAAGTCCAATAGAAATTACTTTACCTATACCGGGTGCAATTTGATTATCTAAACTAAATAATACTATACCAGCAATTTTATTGTCATCAGAAATTCTATACTCTAATTGCATATTTTCAGCATGTTCCTCAATATCAAATGATATAGGACTAAAACCAGTGGGGAGTTTGACTTTTAAAAACGAAGAAATGACTGGCTCATTATTCAGCATGGTAATATCCATGACATAGAGTGGATCCCCTTTTTGACGAACTATTTTAGATACATAAATAAGTTGAGAATAAACTTAGAAAAGCCATCAATATCGTCAGGGTTGTATTCTAAACTCATAGTGTTAGCAAAAGTATTATTTTCAATATGAACAACATTTCTCATGCAAGAGATTGAATTTTTACAATTTATAAAAAGATTATATTTTACAGTTGAAAATTCCCCATAATTAAGAGAAAGTCCATTTCTAAATCCATACACTTGATTAAAATAAAAAGATATATTTGAGTTATCAGATTCAATTGCCGTTTCCCATTCAGGGTGAATATCAAGAAAGTAGAATTTATTATTAATAAATTTCACATCATTATGGTCGTGAACCCAAAAAGCGTATTGTGATGAGATAATATTATCTTTAATCGTAACATTTCCATTTTCTACACCTTTCTTGATTGGTAATTTACCTCTCTTGGGGTGTCCAATAAAATGTAGGAAGTGCACATTTACGTTGTAAAAAGAAGAGAAAAAAGTGTTATGGTTCTAATGACAAACGAGGGAATCTTAAGAAC
>CAZGWH010000052.1:0-15894 GCA_964529325.1 uncultured bacterium
CATATAATCAATTTCTAATACATTAGCAGAAGAATGTTGTAAATTATTATTAGAGATATTGGTCATTATTATAGTATTATTAGCAAATAATAAACTAAAAATAATGATTAAGTTAATTTTTATTAATTTCATTTATTGAATCCTATTTATATAAAAAAGTTATATATTTAATTGGTATAAATTAATACTTATTAATTTTAAATTTTATATATTACTCTATCTTATATTGTAAAAATTTGTGATAAAACAATTAAAATATTATTTTCAACCTGTTGAAATTTTAATAATGATTTTTGCATCCATGCATAGTATTCCAGCTGTTTGGATTACATTTATTGCATTGGATACATTTATTATTTTTGGAGATTTATTTTTTAAAGATGATAATTCTGAAATACAGGTTAATAACCCATTATTACTTAACTTTTCTCTTTATTTACACTTTCCTTTACTTCTAATTCTTATCTATTTTTCAATTACACTAATCCAAAATGAAGCATCCTCAATTATGGATTATATTGGAGTTACCATGATGTTAGGATTAACAATTGGTAGTGCTGCAATAAATGTTGGACATGAACTTACCCATCAAACAAAGAATCCATTAAAGCTACTTTTTGGAAATTGGTTATTTGGTATCGCTTGTGAGCCATTTTTTGTTATTGAGCATGTATATGGCCATCATAAAAATGTAGGATTTTTAATTGATCCTGCAACCGCAAGACGAGGAGAGAATATATATAGCTTTCTATTTAGATCAACTTATTGTCAAATGATAAGTGCATGGAAAATAGAATCACATCGATTAGAAAAAAAAGGATATTTCGTTGTAAGTTTACAAAATAGAATTTTACAATCAATAATAAGATCATCTATTATTTTAATATTAGTTTTATTTATAGGAGGGAAAATAGGATTAATATGCTATATCATATCAATTATTTGGGCTAAAATATTATTAGAAACGATTAATTATGTCGAACATTATGGGTTAGTTAGAGAAAAAGGTAAGCCAGTTCATCCCCGTCATTCTTGGAATACAAATGCGTCAGTCAGTTCTATGATTTTATTTAATCTAACTCGGCATTCTCATCATCATGAAAAAGCATCATTAGAATTTTGGGAATTAAAACCATATCCAAATGCCCCAGAAATGCCGTTTGGGTATTTAACAATGGCATATATGACACTTATGTTTCCATGGCTTTTTAAACGAATTATGAAGCCAAAATTACAACATTGGGATAAACATTTTGCATCTGAAGGTGAAATGCAAATTATTTTAAATTCGTAAGAATTAAAATATTTTTTCTTATTTATTTCTTCCCTTTATTTTTAGATATGGAAATCAAATTAAAAATCTATGAAATTTAACTTTAATCCAGAATTAGCAAATCATTTAGGTGCAGATGATTATGGTATGAGAAAATATATACTTGCATTCTTAAAAAAAGGACCAAATAGAAAATTATCAAAAGAAGAAGCGACTCGATTACAAAGAGCCCATTTAGATAATATTCATAAAATGGTTGAAAATAAAACTTTAATTTTAGCGGGACCATTTTTAGATGATGGCGAAATTAGAGGAATATATATTTTTAATATTGATTCGGTAGAAAAAGCTCAAAAGATTGCAGAGAGTGATCCCGCTATTAAAGCAGGAAGTTTATCTTTAGAATTACATCCATGGTATGGATCGGCTAGTTTGATGAAAGTCAATGAAATTCATAATCAAATTGCTAAAATTAAAATTTGAGTTATACAAATTTAACATTATTTCCATTAATTTATACAGATGCTACTTTTTCTGATGATCGGGTGCACCGTTATGCATTATGGCGGATTTGGGATAAATCTTTGCCCAAAGTATTATTTATTGGATTAAATCCATCAACCGCAACAGAAACCAAAAATGACCCTACAATTCGTAGATGTATGGGGTATGCAAAAGATTGGGGCTACGGTGGTTATATCATGGGTAATATTTTTGCATTTAGATCGACAGACCCGGCAAATTTAAAAAAAACAAAAGACCCTATTGGCCCTCAAAATGATTATTGGTTGAAAAAACTTCATGAGGAAGCAGATTTAACAATTGGTGCATGGGGAAATCACGGAGTATTTTTAAATAGAGGTATCGAAATTTTAGATATTATTCAAAATATTAAATGTCTTCGTATTACAAAACAGGGATTCCCTTCTCATCCCTTATATTTACCCAAAATTTTAAAGCCAATTCCATTTAATAGAACTTAAACATTCTCTCTTTTTTCCAAGTTTAAATATGTAGGATTTGAAAAGCCAATTAATGAAGTTCCTATTGCACCAATGCCGATTATTAAAAATAATAATTGTGCTGAAATATATTCCAACGCGAATCCCGTTAACATTGAAGAGATAGCCGTAGTACCTAATACAGACATATTAACCATAGAAAATATTCGTCCTCTTAATTCATTTGGAATATATTTTTGAATTAAATTTGTTCGAGAAACAACAATTAATGGAATTCCAATACCATGGATAAATAGAGTTATTATTGTAATTAGTTCTGAATTTACCCAATATAATATTGAATAAGTAATTCCATCAAATATGATTCCAAAAAATAGAATTTTAATAATTGAAATATTTTTTAGAAATTTAATAATAATTAATGAACCTAATAACATACCCAAAGCCATTGCTGATTCAATTTTAGCTAAAGTTGTAAATTGTGCATTTAATATTTCTCTCACAAAAACAGGTATACCTATAATTGCAGGTCCCATAATAAATAAATTATTTATACTTGTCATGATAATTAATATTAAAATCCCTTTTTCATTTTTTATAAATTTTAATCCAATTTTAATATCATCAATGTAGGTATTTTTAGATTTATCAGTTATTGTTTCTTTAATAGAAATAGACCAAATGAAAATAAATGATAGTAAAAAAGTGACGGCATTTAATGTGAATAAATGTGTTAAACCAACAATTCCAACAAATAATCCAGCAAATACAGGCCCCATTAAATGAGATAATTGTCCCGAAGTTGATATAAAGCTATTCACCATGGATAATTTTTTGATTGAAACTAGGTTTGGGATTAATGAATCTCTAGCGGGATAAAATGGAGTTCCTGCAGTAGAAATTAAAAATGCGATAATTCCAATAATAAATGTTGATTGATTTTCTGTTATAATAACGATTGGTATTAAAAGTACAATAATTGCTCTGAGAATATCAGATATTAACATAATGCGTTTTCGGGAATATCGATCGACTAAAGAACCTGCAAAAAGTCCAAATATTAAGGAGGGTAAATACACACTCGCCGTAACTAAAGCCGTACTACTTTTTGAACCTGTAAAGTCCAGTATTAACCATGGGAGTGCCATTATATAAATTGCATCACCTGTATGTGAAATAAAATGTCCTAACCATAAAAACAATATATTTTTATTTCTAAACACTCTATCCATTTATATTAAAATACTCCATTCTTTTTTAGCTTATTTTTATTTGGTGCAACTTATTTGTATGGTGTAATTTTACCTATGGTTTTCTTGGTTGAAAACCGTGTTTTCCACACCCAAAAAATTAGCAATAAAGGAGAAGAAAATGGCATATATAATTGCAGAACCTTGTGTCGGAACTTGTGATACCGCTTGTGTTGAAGTTTGCCCCGTTGATTGTATAAATGGACCTTTTGATAAAGAAGGTGCTGGTGAAGAAGCAAAGGCTGATGGATTTAATCCAGATGATTTACAACTTTATATTGACCCAGAAGAATGTATTGACTGTGGGGCTTGTGAACCTGAATGTCCAGTAGAAGCTATTTTTGAGGAAGATGCTCTTCCTGAAGAATGGAGTAAATTCACAGAAATAAATGCGAACTGGTATCAAAAGTAACCCCCCTTATTAAATAATAATTAACAATGTATTACGACAAACGGCTGTCCTCAGACAGCCGTTTGCGTGTTTTAAATATAAATTTATATGAATAAAAATGAAATAATTGAATTATTAAAACAAATTAAATATCCTGGATTTTCTAGAGATATTGTATCATTTGGATTAATAAAAGAAATTCAAATAGAAAACCAAAATTTAATAATTCAAATTCAACTCACAACTGGAAACCCAAATCACCAAACTAAATTAGAATCTGAAATTAATGATGTGATGCGAGAAAATATAACATCGATTAACGAAATAAAAATTGAATTTATTGGTACTGCCTCTCCTGAAAAGAAAGTAGAGAATATGCAGGCAACTACGCCTGTAAATCTTTCTGGGGTGAAAAATATTATTGCAATTGCAAGCGGTAAAGGTGGTGTTGGAAAGTCAACTATTGCAATAAATATTGCTGCTGAATTATCAAAAAATTATAAGGTTGGAATTCTTGATTTAGATATTTATGGACCAAGTTTACCAATGGTTACAGGTATTAATGAAACGCCAAAAATTACTGCTGAGAAAAAATTAATTCCAATTGAAAAATACAATATGAAATTTATGTCATTTGGATTTGTAAGCGGAAATGATGCTCCAACTATTTGGAGAGGTCCACTTGTTTCTCGTATGACACAACAATTTTTTGACGATGTTAATTGGGGTGAATTAGATTTTTTAATATTAGATCTCCCTCCAGGAACAGGTGATATTCAATTAACGCTTGTTCAAAAAATTGCTTTAACTGGTGCAATAATAGTTACCACACCTCAAGATCTTGCAGTATTAGATGTAAAGAAAGGTGCGGATATGTTCAAAAAAGTCAATACACCATTGCTTGGAATCATTGAGAATATGTCACATTTTGAATGTCCACATTGTCATAAACCTTCCGAAATTTTCAAAGGAAATGGTGGTGAAGCTGAAAGTAAACGGCTTGATGTTCCATTACTTGGCAGTATTCCATTATCACCAGAATTAGTTAAATCAGCTGATAGTGGCGATATTTTTGTATTAAACAATATTGATTCTGATATCACAAAAGAATTTGAAAAAATGACGAAACAAATTATAACAAATTCTAACCTTAGCTAAATGGTTACAAAGTTAACCATGAGTTTGTTTTTCAATATTGCTTGGGCATTTCCATTTTTTCTTTGGAATACACCTCAAAAGGAAATTAAAAATGGGTTTTATCGTTTTAATTTAGGTCTTTCAACTATTTTGTGGGGAATGGCGTGTATTTTATTATTTTTTAATAATTCTGATTTAAATGAAATTTCTAAATACTTTGGGTTATCGCTTGCAGGTTTAGGATTAATCGGCGGATACACAGCGTTTATTTGGAATAGGGATAATATTTCATTAGTTTTATTATCAATTGTGTGTGGGGTTTTGGCAATGACCTCTTATTTTTTACATCAATCCATTATTGTAAATATTGAATTTTTAAATCCGGCATTTATGATTGGAGTATTATGTTTATCCAATGTTTTATTTGCAATGATTTTGGGACATTGGTTTTTAAATGTACCCTTTTTAAAAATTACTCGTTTACAAAAAACAGTTTCAATGTTAAGTATTTTTTTAGTAATTAGATGTGTTTGGGATTTTTATTCAATTTATTCAAAAGAAAATATATTAAAAGATGGAAATTATATAAATGGATATTCTTATTTAATGTCAATAGATGGTATCTTTCTTTGGATTGCGTTATTTTTTGGACTTCTTGCACCAATTATTTTAAATATAATGACAAGTAAGACATTAAAATTATTTTCTACACAATCTGCTACAGGGCTATTATATATTAATGTCGTATTAATTTTAATGTCTGAAATGATATTTAAATTTTATTTACTTCAATATAATTGGGTTTTATGAACGGATCATTTGGGTATGAATGCGATTCATGTGGATTATTCAAAATTTACACTATAGAAGATTCTGCTGAAATAATTTGTACTTCATGCAAAAATAAACTGGGAACAGTTTCAGATAATTGGAGTTTGGAGAATTCATGTCCTTTTTGTGAATGTAAATCATATTACAAAAGGAAAGATTTTAATCAAATTTTAGGTGCAGGAATACTTTTAACAGGTGCAGTATTATCAATTATTTATAATTATTTTGTTCTCATTGGGTTTGCATTGTTAGATATTGTATTATTTAATTATGTTCCTGATGTGGCCGTGTGTTATAAATGTTCTGTTGAATTGCGTGGATTTAATGGCATTGACGGATTGTCTGTCTTTGACCATCATACTGCAGATTTATATCAATTTTCAAATAATAAAAATTCTTAATTGATGCAAATCCCTAAACATATTGCAATTATTATGGATGGTAATGGTCGGTGGGCGAAATCTAAAGGGTTACCCCGATTTGCTGGTCATAAAGAAGGTGTTTCGGCTGTTCGTCGTATAACAGAAAAATGTGGACAAATAGGAGTGAAACATTTAACATTATTCACTTTTTCTTCAGAAAATTGGAATAGACCTCAAACGGAAGTTTCAGCATTAATGACATTATTAACAGGGACATTAAGAAAAGAAATTAAAAAATTAAATAAAAACAATGTACGATTTACAACTATTGGAAATATAAGTGAGCTTCCTGAAAAGGCACAAAACGAAATTAGAGAATCGATTGAATTTACAAAAAATAATTCAGGATTAAATTTGGTTCTTGCTTTAAATTATAGTGGTAAACAAGAAATTATGAATGCTACAAAATTAATTGCTAAAGATATTGAAAATGGAAAGCTTTCAATAAATGATATTGATGAAAATATATTTAATTCAAAATTATATACACATAATATTCCAGAGCCTGATTTATTAATTCGCACGGGGGGCGATTATCGAATTAGCAATTTCATGTTATGGCAATTAGCATATTCAGAATTTTATATTACCCCAATATTTTGGCCTGAGTTTAACGAAGAGGAATTAATGAAAGCAATTCATGAATATAATTCACGAGAACGGCGTTTTGGGAAAACAAGCGAACAGGTAAATAATGATTAATTTGAAAAAAATATTACTTTTATTATTATTTTCTATAACAATCGCTCAAAATGGAATTTTAATTAATGATATTCAAATTGTAGGGAATATCAGACTTTCAGAAAATGATATAATACGAATTTCTAGATTACAAATCGGTGATTCTATTGATATGGAAGATATACAAAATGCAATCCGAAATCTCTCAAAGTTAGAACAGTTTAACGATATACAAATTTTTGCTGATAATTCAAGTTTTGATGGTGTAACTTTACAAATTATAGTTGAAGAATATCCTCTTCTTCAAAACTTAGAATTTAGAGGTAATAAAAAATTATCTGATAAAGTATTAGAAGAAAAAGCAAAATTAGTTAAGGGTACTTTATTATCTCCATATAAAATATTTGAAGCAACACAGACTATATTAAATGAATATAAAGAAAAACATTTTCATAATGTAAAAATTGATACTGTATTAAGTCGAACGATTGAAAAAGATTATGCAGACCTAGTTATCATAATAACTGAAAATAATAAAACTAAAGTAAAAGAAGTAAATATTGAAGGAAATAAGGCATTTAGTGATTGGTCGCTACTATTTAAGCAAATGAAATCAATAAATGCATATAGGTGGTATTTACCGTTTCGTGGGAAATTTGATAGAGATAAATTTAAAGAAGATAAGGATCGCCTTACTGCGTTTTATAAAAAGAAAGGCTACCGCGATTTTTATATTATCGAAGAATCTGTTGACTTAATGGAAGATAAAAATGGACTTTCCGTTAACTTGAAAATTTATGAAGGGCCAAAATATTATTTTAATGAGATTTCTTTTGAGGGGAATTTGATTCATGATGATGAAATTCTTTCTCATGCCTTTAATATTAAAAGTGGTGATGTATATAACGAAGAAAAATTTCAATTAGGAATATATCAGGGAATTTACCCATTATATAGAGATGGAGGTTATTTTTATATTCAAGTAGAACCGCAGGTAGAGCCTATTGGAAAAGATTCGCTAAATGTAAAATTTAGTATAATGGAAAATCAAAAGGTTAAAATCCGTAAAGTACATATTGCTGGAAATAATTATACAAATGAAAATGTTATTAGGCGGTATTTAAAAATATTTCCAGGCGAAGTTTTTAGCCAAACAAAATTTGAAAACAGTGCGAGGGATATTTTTATATTAAACTATTTTGAAAATGTAATTCCAAATTATTTGCCTTATGATGAAGATGAAATTGATTTGATTTATGAAGTAATTGAAAAGAGGTCAGGAGTTGCTCAATTATCAATGGGATATAATGCTCAAATGGGTTTAACAGGCGGTGGTTCATTCCAATTTCCTAATTTCAGAGGAACGGGGCGATTGTTATCATTCAGTTATCAACGGGGAATAAATAATCAAAATCAAGGATATAATCAGCAACTTCCATCATCTTATAATTCTTCATCTGTTGCTAATTATCAAAGTTTTTCTTTTAGTTTTACTGATCCTCGAATATTAGATACGCCAAACTTAGTTGGAGTTTCAGCAAATTATTCAGAAAGAGGAAGCTCGGCAAGTTATTTACAATTTGATATTAAACAAATTAGAGGATCTGCTCGGTTAGGTAGAGAATTTAATTGGCCTGATCGATATTTTGGTGGCTCTTGGAGTTTTTCAGTAGGGAATAGTAGATATTTCGCAGATAACGAGAGTGAATTAACTGGTTATTTTGGAGAAAGCATTTCAAATAGTATTGAAGTTGCTCCAGATGGTTCACCTTATTTTTCAACATCAGGAATTTCATTTACTCAAACAATTCAAAGAGATAGCCGAAATCATCCTGAATTTCCATCCAATGGTTCCAAATTTATTTGGTCTTCTACTTTTTCAGGTTCTTTCCTTGGAGGTGATGAAGATTATCATAAACATCGATTTAATTTTGATTTTTATTCACCTTTAACTAAAAAATTAGTAATTCACTCAAATTATATTATGGGTTCAATAAAACAAATTCCTGTTTCAGAAGGTCAACGAAGTATTATTAATCCCAATGCTAAATTTATTATGGGTGGAAGCGGTATGCCTTATGGTGAAATGTTGAGAGGGTACGCAGATAATACAGTTGGGCCTTATGGAACATATAGACCAAAAGGTGGGAATATTATTTTAAAATATTCGGTAGAACTTCGATTGTCTCTTGCGAAAAGCCCAACGGTTTATGCCTTAGCTTTTGCTGAAGCTGGTAATGTTTGGTCAAATTTTGAAACAGTTGATATTAATTATTTAAAAAGATCTGTAGGTGTTGGAATTAGAGCATATATGCCCATGTTGGGAATGCTTGGATTTGATGCCGGTTATGGTATTGATGATACCATAATTGATAGTGATTCTAAACCACAAGGCTGGAATTATCACTTTTTGTTTGGAATGCCTTTATAAGTTAATTTATGAATATGAATACAAGGAGTAAAATGAAAAATAGAATGAGAATAGTTGGATTATTTTTGTTATTAATACCTGCAATCAGTTTTGCAGAGATTAAAATTGGATATGTAAATTCAAATAGAATTATGGCTGAATATGAACCCGTTAGAGATATTCAAATTGAATTAGAAAAAGAACAGCGAAAATTAGAAATTGAATTTAATCGAATTTTAGAAAATATTGATAGTTTGCGTCAAGATTATGAAAGACAACGCTTGCTTATGAGTGATGATCGTCGTCAAAATCGTGAACAAGAAATTGTAAATCTTGAACGAACTGCTCAAGAATTTCAGATGAAAAAGTTTGGTCCTGAGGGTGATATTACGCGAATGCAAAATCAAAAGCTTCAACCTGTATTAGAAAAAGTACAAACAGCAATTGATGTTATCGCAAAAGAACGCGGTTTTGATTATATATTAGATGCTATGACGGGTTCAATCTTATATGCATTACCTCAATATGATTTAACTGAAGATATAATCAAAGAATTAAAAAAGAATACAACATCAAATAGATAATAATTTGGTATTGGTTTCAGAAATAGCAAACCGAATTAATGGTGAAATTGAAGGAAATTCTAATTTAGAAATTAGTGGAGTCTGCGATATAAAAGAAGGAATTGAAGGAAAAATTACTTTTCTTGGAAATTCTAAATATACTCCTTTTTTAAATTCTACGAAATCGTCAGCTGTAATTATCAATAAAAATCAAAAAATTGATTTTTCAGAGAAAACATATATAAGAGTAGATAATCCTCATTTAGGTTTTGCACAGACACTTGAAATTTTTCAAAATCAAATTGAAACTCTGTCGGATATTCATTCTTCTGCAATTATTGAAAAAAGTGTGATTATCGGTGAAAATGTTTCCATTGGTCCCAATGTAATAATTGGTAAGGATTCAGTTATTTCTAATAACTGTTCAATTGCAGGTGGCGTTTTTATTGATAAAAATTGTAATTTAGGTGAAAATTGTACAATTAATCCTAATGTAACTATTTATATTAATTCTCAAATTGGAAATAATGTAAATATAGATTCGGGGACGGTTATTGGAGCAGATGGTTTCGGTTGGGTTACAGATAAAGGAAAACATCATAAAATTCCACATATCGGTAATGTTAAAATTGAAGATAATGTGTGGATAGGTGCCAATTGTACAATAGACCGTGGTACTTTTAAATCGACAATAATTGGTAATTCATGCAAACTGGATAATCAAATTCATATTGCACACAATGTAATTCTTGGGATAAATTGTTTAATTGCAGGTCAAACAGGGATTGCAGGAAGTACAATTATTGAAGACAATGTAACAATTGCTGGTCAATGTGGAATTGGTGATAATTTAAAAATTGGAAAAAACAGTATAATTGCAGCTAAATCTGCTATTTTACAATCATTACCATCTGATTCATTTGTATCAGGAAATCCGGCGAGAAATCATAAAAAACGGATTAAACAAGAATTTATTATTCAGCAATTACCCGAAATGCTATTGCGAATAAGGAATCTTGAAAATAATTTTGAAGAAACTAAAGAGTAAAATTTGCCAGAAAGCTATAGACATTCTAATTATCAGAGTACAATAAAAAGCGAAGTGAGTATTAAAGGAGTTGGATTACACACAGGTGTTCAATGTACAGCAATATTTAAACCTGCTCCCGTAAATTCTGGTATTCGATTTAAACGATTAGATTTACAAGATTGTCCTGAAATTTTAGCAGATATTGACCATGTAATTGATATATCACGAGGAACAACTATTGGAGAAAACGACAATCGAATTCATACGGTTGAACATGTACTTGCTGCAGTTGTTGGGCTTCAAATTGATAATATTTTAATTGAGCTGACTGAAAAAGAACCTCCTGTAATGGATGGAAGTAGTAAGCCATTTATAGATATTTTACTTGAATCTGGAATTGAATCTCAAAATGCACAACGGAATGAACTTGTAATTGATAGAACAATTACATATAGTGACCCAGATAGAGGTGTCGATATTCATGTTCTTCCATCAGATTGTTTCCGAATTACTTTTATGACGGATTATAAATTTCCATCATTGGGAACGCAATATACCGCAATATATTCATTAGAACATGATTTTGTTGACCGTATATCACCTGCTCGTACATTTTGTTTTTTCTCTGAAATAAAACATTTAAAAGATCAAGGATTAATTAAAGGTGGATCTGTTGACAATGCATTGGTTTTTTTAGATCGTGAAGTAGAAGATTCAGAAATAGAAGATCTTCGAAAGATGTTTGGAATTACATCTAAAGTTTTTTGTGGTGAAAATGGTATTTTAAATGGAGTAAAATTACGATTTGATAATGAGCCTGTCCGCCATAAGGTATTGGATTTAGTAGGCGATTTAGCTTTACTTGGAATGCCAATTAAAGGACATGTAATCGCAGCAAGGTCTGGTCATGCTGCAAATGTAGAATTAGTTAAAAAAATTAAAAAAACTTATTCTAAGAAAATGGCATTAAAACGAAGTAGCCAATTATCAAATGTAGCAAAATTTGATATACACGCAATTTTGCAAATTATGCCGCATCGATATCCATTTCTTTTAATTGACAGAATATTGGATGTTGTGCCTGGAAAAATTGTACATGCAATAAAAAATGTGACAATTAATGAACAGTTTTTTCAAGGTCATTTCCCTGGGCAACCTATTATGCCGGGTGTTTTAATTTTAGAAGCAATGGCACAAGCAGGTGGATTTTTAATTTTAAATTCAATACCAAACCCAGATACGAAATTAATGTATTTTTCAGCTATTAATAATTCACGATTTAAAAAAATTGTCATTCCGGGTGACCAAGTATTATTTGAAGTAAAATTACTTAAATTTAGAATGGGTACATGTAAAATTTCAGGAGTCGCAACGGTAGATGGTGATGTTGTTGCATTTGCTGAATTAATGGCAACAATTGTTGATAAAAGAGAATAGAAATTTTTTCAAAAATACACCCAACTGCTATTGTAGATTCATCAGCACAAATTGATGATGATGTCGTTATTTCACCATTTGCAATTATTGAAAATGATGTTCATATTGAGAGTGGAACAACTATTTCAGCTCATGCAGTTATTCGGGAATACACAACCATTGGAAAAAATTGTAAAATATTTCAACATTCAGTGATTGGTGAAATCCCCCAAGATTTAAAATTTGGTGGAGAAAAATCAGAATTAATCATTGGAAATAATACAACCGTTAGAGAATTCTGTACATTGAATAGAGGAACATTCGAATCCAAAAAAACAGAAATTGGTAGTGATGTTTTATTAATGGCTTATGTTCACATTGCCCATGATTGTAAAGTTGGTAATAATGTTATATTAGCTAATGGTGTACAACTTGGTGGACATGTTCATATTGGTAACCATGCTATTATTGGTGGAATGACACCTATACATCAATTTTGTAAAGTAGGTGAACATGTAATGGTTGGTGGAGGTTTTCGAGTAGTTCAGGATGTACCGCCCTTTATTTTAGCTGCAGGAGAACCATTAAAATATAATGGATTAAATTCTCTTGGATTAAGGCGAAGGGGTTTTTCTTCAAAAGTTAGAAAATTGATTAAAGAAACATATAAAACTATATATCATTCAGACTTGAATATAAGTTCCGCAATAAAAAAAATTAAAGAGACAATAGATATTTCTGTTCCAGAGGTGCAAACCATAATTTCATTTATCGAAAAAAGTGACCGAGGGCTCGTTTAAATTTATTTTAATATTTATTCCTGTGTTATTGTGGTGTACCCCATTACAAGACCGCATTTATAATTATTCTTCAATTCCTCAAATTCAGTATCAAGAGTCATTAATTCAGGCAGGACTTTTATTTAATACAAATAAAGACTTTACTTCTTATGCCATTTATAGTCAGATTTGGGTATCACCAAATTTAGCAATTGTTGGAAGCATTGCACCTTATAATTCAGGAACTGATTTATATCATTATCAATATATTGGAATAAATTATAGGTCTATTAATGAGGAGAATAATTTTTCACCTATAAGTATAAATACGGGAATGCATCGATTAATTAATAAAACAATAACAGGAAATGACCGTTGGTTTCAATTTGGAATGGATTACCATAAGTTGATTTTAAATAAAAAAATTTCGTTTTCATTGAAAAATTATTTTACTAAATCAGAATCATTAAAAACGATTGGGTTTAATTATATTCATTCATTATTTAATAAACTAAATTTGGGATACGGAATACAATATCAATTTACTAATTCTAATTTATCTTTTAATTTAAATATAGAATTTCCAATATGAAAAAATTAGGAATACTTGGTTCAACAGGTTCAATTGGTACTCAAGCATTAGAGGTGATAGATGCAATCCCTGAGCAATTTCAAATTATTTACCTTACGGCAAATAACAATATTGAATTGCTTATAAAACAGGCTGAAAAATATAATCCTAAATTTATATGTATTGGAAATTCTGAATTAAAGGATAAGCTAAAAATATCATTAAAAAATAAAGATATTGAAATTTTTTATGGGCGGAAAGGGCTTTTAGAAATTTCGTCCTGTAATGAGGTTGATATTTGTTTAAATGCGTTGGTTGGTGCTTCGGGTATGGAACCTACAATTAATGCTTTAGAGGCTTGTGTAGATATTGCACTTTCAAATAAAGAAAGCATGGTCATGGCTGGAGACTTTATTACTCAATTAAAACAAAAAAATAATTGTAATATTTTTCCTGTCGATTCAGAGCATAGTGCAATTTGGCAATGTGTAGTTGGTGAAAATATTAAAGATATTAAAAGACTTATTTTAACCGGAAGTGGTGGACCTTTTAGAACACGAGAATTTTCAACTTTCCATCATGTAACTGTAGATGAGGCTCTTGCACATCCCAACTGGGATATGGGTAGAAAAATTTCAATTGATTCTGCTACAATGATGAATAAAGGGCTTGAAGTAATTGAAGCAAAGTGGTTGTTTGATATACCTTCGAATGCAATTGATATTATTATACATCCACAGTCAATAATTCATTCAATGGTTGAATTTAAGGATAGTTCTATTAAGGCTCAACTTGGCGTACCAGATATGAAAGTACCAATTCAATATGCATTGACTTATCCAAAACATATTGAGTCAGATTGGGAAACTTTAAATTTAGCAGAAATTGGGACATTAACTTTTGAAAAACCTGATTCTGATAAATTTAAGTGTATTAAATTAGCATATCAAGCAATCAATGAATCTAATTCATATCCTGTTGTATTAAATGTTGCAAATGACACAACAGTTCAAGCATTTTTAGATGAAAAGATTAAATTTAACGATATTCCACGATTAAATGAATTAGCGATGGAAACTCACCCTAACACAAATTCTAATGATTTAAAAACAATTCAAGATTTATCTCATTGGACAGAAAAATTTATTAAGGACCAATTATGATTTTTATATTTTCGTTTATTTTTTTATTAGGTATTCTTGTATTTGTACATGAACTTGGGCATTTTATGGCTGCACGGTCAGTGGGTATGCGTGTAGAGAAATTTTATATTGGATATAATCTTTTTGGACTTGGGATAAAAAAAATGTATAAGGGGACTGAATATGGTATTGGTCTTTTTCCTCTAGGCGGATATGTAAAAGTTGCAGGTGTAATTGATGAAAGTTTAGATCCTGTGAATACAGGGGCACCCGATGAATTTAATTCAAAATCACCACTTCAAAAAATATGGTTTTTATCTGCGGGTGTAATTATGAATATGATTCTTGCATTATTCGTCTTTACATTAATTACATTTAATTTAGGAATTGGAAATGTAAGTGAAGGATCTATTATTGGTAATATAATTTCTGAGTATCCTGCTGAAAAAATGGGATTAATAAGTGGAGATGAAATTATTGCAATTAATGGAATTGATGTTTCATCTTGGGATGACCTTACTTCTATAATTTATAAAAAACCAAATGAGAATATATATTTAACATGGAAACGAAATAATTTAATATTAACAGATTCGATAAAAACTATATCTACTGAAAAATTAATTGGCGATGAAATAAAAGAAATTGGAATGATAGGAATTGCTCCTGTGATTACACAGGAAAAAGTATCGCTAATTAAATCATTTTCTGCTGGCTATACCAAAACAGTTTATTGGTTTAAAATGACTGTAAAATCGATGGCAATGATAATTTCTGGCTCTGCTTCATTAGACGAAATAGGTGGGCCGATTATGATTGCAAAAATGGCAGGTGAATCGGCCAAAGCGGGTATTTGGAATTGGCTTAATTTAATGGCAATTATTAGTATTAATTTAGCATTTCTAAATATATTGCCTATTCCAGGGTTAGATGGTGGACATATATTTTTCACTGCAATTGAAGGAATAATTCGAAGGGAATTACCAATAAAACTCAAATTAGGAATTCAACAAGTGGGCATGTTAATGTTACTTTC
>CAZGWH010000053.1:0-15647 GCA_964529325.1 uncultured bacterium
AACCATAGATTAATTGGTATTAATTTATGGTTGATGTAAATCAATCAAAACAGTACAATATCCAATGTATAATCAAACAATAGATCAAATAAATACACAAGAGCGAGTGGCACGGCTTTTTTCCCGAAGTATTAAAAAGGAATCAAAAGTACAGGCATTATACTTAGCCTTGAGCATGATAGACCTAACCACTTTAGAAGGAAAAGATTCTCCCGGCAAAGTGAAACAATTATGCTATAAAGCGTCTCACTTGCACGATAATTTTCCAAACTTACCTCATGTCGCGGCCATCTGTGTTTATCCACCAATGGTTTCAATTGCCAAAAAAGCTCTTGAAGGGACAAAAATTAATGTGGCTTCTGTTGCGACGGCTTTCCCAAGTGGAATGGCAAATTTACAAGCAAAACTTGAGGAGGTAAAATCAGTTGTCAATGAAGGTGCGGATGAAATTGATATGGTTATATCTCGAGGTAAATTTCTATCTGGAGAATATCAATATGTAAGTGATGAAATTGCTCAAGTTAAAGAAGCATGTGGAAAAGCTCATTTAAAAGTCATTTTAGAAACAGGTGAGCTGGTTACTTTGGATAATGTGAGACTTGCTAGCGATATTGCAATGGAAGCAGGTGCCGATTTTATTAAAACATCTACAGGAAAAGTATCACCTTCTGCTACACCGCCCGTTGTTTTAACCATGTTAGAAGCAATTAGAGATTTCCATAATAAGACAGGAAAACAAATTGGAATGAAACCTGCTGGTGGAATTGGAACGGCTAAACAAGCTATTCAATATTTAGTGATGATTAATGAAACACTTGGAAATGATTGGTTGTCTCCAAACTTATTTCGATTAGGTGCAAGTTCATTAGCAAATGATATATTGATGCAAATTGTGAAGCAATCTACTGGAAATTATCAATCTAAAGATTATTTTTCAATTGATTAGGAATATGAAATATGAGTAAAAAACAAAAATGGGAATATAGCCCAGCATTAGAAGGCACAGATCATATTCAATTAAAAAAACAATATGATTTATTTATAAATGGAAAATTTACACCTGGAGTTGAGGGTAAATATTTTTCAACTGTAAATCCAGCAAATGAAGAAAAAATTGCAGAAGTTGCAGAAGCGAATCAAAAAGATATTGATTTTGCAGTAGATTCTGCACAAAAGGCCTATGATAATACATGGTCTAAAATGCCCGGAAAAGAGAGAGGAAAATACATATTCCGCATTGCTCGACTATTGCAGGAGCGGGCAAGAGAATTTTCTGTAATTGAAACGATTGATGGTGGGAAACCAATTAGAGAATCTCGAGATGTGGATATTCCACTCGCATCTGCACACTTTTTCTATTATGCGGGATGGGCAGATAAACTTGAGTATGCTTTCCCCGGAAAACAAACAAAATCATTAGGTGTTACCGGACAAATTATTCCGTGGAACTTTCCATTATTAATGGCTTCATGGAAAATTGCACCTGCACTTGCAACCGGAAATACAGTTGTTTTAAAACCTGCAGAAACAACACCATTAACCGCTATGAAATTAGCAGAAATCATTCAAGAAGCAGACTTACCTCCAGGAGTTGTAAATATTGTTACTGGAGCAGGTGATACTGGAAAAGCCATTGTAAATCATCCTGATATTAAAAAAATTGCATTTACTGGAAGCACTGAAGTCGGTAAATATATAATGAAGTCAATCGCTGGGACAGGAAAAAAATACACCCTTGAATTAGGTGGAAAGGCTGCCAATATCATTTTTGAAGATGCTTCAATTGAGCAAGCCGTTGAAGGAATAATAAATTCTATATTTTTTAATCAAGGCCATGTTTGCTGTGCTGGATCTCGATTATATATTCAAGAAAGTGTTGCAGAAGAAGTCATTCAAAAATTACGCAATCGAATGAGCTCTTTAATTATTGGAAATCCACTCGATAAAAATACAGATATTGGTGCAATTAATTCTAAAATGCAATTAGATAAGATTAAAATGTATGTTGATTTAGGCATGTCAGAAGGTGGAAATATGTACCAATCTTCATGTTCACTTCCTAAAAAAGGATATTGGCATGCACCTACAATTTTCACAGATGTAAGTCAGTCAAATAGAATTATTCAAGAAGAAATTTTTGGACCTGTATTAGGAATTCAGACATTCCGAACTGTGGATGAAGTAATTGCAAAAGCAAATAATACAGCTTATGGTCTTTCTGGTGGTGTATGGACAGATAAAGGATCTAAGATTTTTAAAGTAACAAAAGATATACGAGCGGGTGTTATTTGGGCAAATACATTTAATAAATTTGACCCCGCTTCACCATTTGGCGGTTATAAGGAAAGTGGTGTTGGAAGCGAAGGCGGTATTGAAGGTCTTCGAGGATATTTGGATTTAGTTTAGGGAGAATTATGAACAATCGAATTAATATACAAAAAACATATAAACTTTATATTGATGGTAAATTCCCAAGAACAGAATCAGGTAGATATATAAAGTGGGTGAATGAAGATGAATCTACAATTATTAATATATGTAGAGGTTCACGAAAAGATTTTAGAAATGCAATGGTTTCTGCCCGAAAAGCATTTACTGGCTGGTCATCACGAACAGCATATAATAGAGCTCAAATATTATACCGAATTGGTGAAATGTTGGAAGGCAGAAGAGAACAATTTACAGCTGAATTAATTCTACAAGGTTCCAGTAAAAAAGATGCTGAAAATGAAATTAATCAATCCATAGATTGCCTTATTTATTATGCAGGATGGGCTGATAAATATCAACAAATTTTTAGTCGTGTAAATCCTGTTTCACAAGCCTATTTTAATTTTACAATATCAGAGCCGACTGGAGTTGTTTCAGCAATAGCTCCTAATGATTCTTCATTAATAGGTTTAGTGTCAATTATTTCACCTGTTATTGCTGGCGGAAATTCAATTGTAATTTTAGCCTCTGAAAAACTTCCTATTTGTTCAATTTCATTTGGCGAGGTCTTGCACACTTCAGATGTACCTGATGGAGTCGTTAATATTTTAACTGGGAAAAAAACAGAATTAATTGAACATTTTTCAACACACATGGATGTAAATGCAATTATATATTGCGGTGAAAATAAAGATGAACAGAAATTAATTGAAACGAATGCTTCACTTAATTTAAAACGCGTTGTTCATTATAAAAATAAAAATGAGACATTAGAAAATTCTCATAGTCCATATCATATTTTAAATACACAGGAAACAAAAACAACATGGCATCCAATCGGAATTTAATAAATGAGTAAAAATGCACTTGAAATAATACAATCAAAGTCAAACGGCAAAATACCAAAAGTAGGTATTATTTTAGGTTCAGGACTTGGTGCTTTTGCGGATTCCGTTAAAAATCAAATTAAATTTTCGTATGGAGATTTACCCGGCTTTCCAGGAGCTGGTGTAAAAGGTCATGCTGGAAAACTAATTTTAGGTGAAATTAATGGTACTGAAGTTGCTGTTTTACAAGGGCGAGCTCATTATTATGAACATGGTCAAGCAGATATTATGAGAACCCCAATCGAAACATTAAAACAATTAGGTTGTGAAACTCTTATTCTAACAAATGCAGCTGGAAGTCTTTTACCAGAAGCAACACCCGGAAGTTTAATGATGTTAACAGATCATATTAATTTCACAGGAATATCCCCTCTTTTTGGAGAAAAAGAAAATAATCGATTTGTTGATATGGTGAATGCATATAATCCTGAATTATGTGAAAAACTTCAAAATATTGCAAAAGAAAATAATATCACTCTATTTGACGGGGTGTATATCTGGTTTTGTGGACCTAATTTTGAAACTCCTGCTGAAATTAAATCTGCTCAATTATTAGGTGCTGATGCAGTGGGGATGTCCACAGTTCCAGAAGTAATTCTTGCTCGATTTTTTAATCTTAAGGTTATGGCCATTTCAATTATTACCAATATGGGAGCTGGAATGAGTAATACTATTTTGAGTCATGAACAAACAATGGACAATGCACAGAAGGCTTCAAAAGATCTTCAGTTTTTGCTAAGTAAATTTCTCAAATCTTACTCCAAATAAATTTACACCCTAAAATATAATGCTACCTCAAGAGATAATTCGTAAAAAACGAGATAATGAGCAATTAAGTTTAGCTGAAATTCAAGAATTTATTTCTGGAATTCTTAATGGTAAAGTTTCTGAAAGTCATATTTCCGCCTTCACAATGGCTGTGTTTTTTAATGGAATGAATACGGATGAATGTATTGCATTAACAGAGGCAATGATGAATTCTGGCGATGTTTTAAATTGGGATGATTTGAATGGGCCTGTAATTGACAAACACTCAACGGGTGGTGTAGGCGATAAAGTAAGCATTATGCTCAGTCCAATAATTGCAAGTTGTGGTATTTATAATCCGATGATTTCTGGAAGAGGACTTGGGCATACGGGTGGAACGCTTGATAAATTAGAATCAATTCCTGGGTATAACACCACTCCAAATAATTTAAAGTTTCGTAAAATTGTAAAAGATATAGGCTGTGCAATTATAGGACAAACTGCAAATTTAGCTCCTGTTGATAAAGTAATTTACGGTGTTAGGGATGTTACTGCAACAGTAGAATCAATTCCGCTAATCACTGCATCGATATTGTCAAAAAAATTATCTGCTGGATTAAATGGTCTTGTAATGGATATAAAATTAGGAAATGGTGCTTTTGCTAAAAATTTAGAATTTGCAAAAGGAATTGGTAAGAAAATAATACAAGTTGCAAATCATTTTGGAATGAAAACAACGGCTTTAATTACAGATATGAACCAACCATTAGGAAATTCAATTGGCAATACATTAGAAATTATTGAAGTAATTGAATATTTGAATTGTACTAAAATTGAGCCCCGCCTTCATGAAATTGTAATGGCTTTATCTGCTGAAATATTATTAAACTCAGGAATCGTAAATGATAAGGAATCTGGAATACAAATGGCAAATGATGCCCTGAAAAGTGGAAAAGCAGGTGAAATATTCGAAAAAATGGTATCTGAATTAGGAGGACCAAATAATATTTTACAAAATAAATTTTCTACATTTACCAAATCACCAATTATTAAACCTGTAAAATCAAATAAAATAGGGGTAATTTCTAAAATTGACACGAGAGCTTTAGGATTAGCAGTTGTTGAATTAGGGGGTGGGCGAAAAAGGACAGATGACATTATTAATCATTCTGTTGGTTTAACCAATGTTTTAGGGCTCGGTGAAAAAATAATTAATAACCAAGAACTTGCAATTATTCATGCACAAACTGAGAATCAATTCAAGCAAGCTGAAAAAATAATTCAAAATGCATATACTATTTCGGATGAAGATGTTGTTTCTACACCAACGATAATAGAATATTTAGACTAAATAAAAATTTTAATATTTCAAATATTAAAAAACTCTCTAATTTCTCTCATCAATTTTTATCAAAAATAAAGAAATTTAAAATGGAAATTATTTCAAATCGATTAAATCAAATTCGTGACTGGATGAAATCAAATAATTATGATGCTTTTATAATCCCACATGCGGATGAATATATGTCCGAATATTTACCGCCACAAAATGAACGCTTAGAATGGGCGACTGGATTTAATGGTTCGGCTGGCGTAGCAGTAATCACTCAAAGTAATGCAAGTATTTTCGTTGATGGGCGATATACCGTTCAAGTAAGAGAACAAGTTTCTGATAAACTTTTTGAGATTAACCATTTAATTGATAATCCATATTTAAAATGGATTGAAAAAAATATTAAACTAAATTCAAAAATTGGATATGATTCTCGATTAGTTACTCGTAACTGGTTAAAAAATGCAAAATTAACATTAAATAATCAATTTGAATTGGAAGCCATAAAAGAAAATCCAATTGATTTAAATTGGAATGACAGACCATATCTAGAAACTCACCAGGCAATATTATTACAAGAAAAATTTACAGGTAAATCTAGCTTTGATAAACGAACAGAAATCGGGGCAATCTTAAAAAATCAAAAATTAGATGGTGCTTTTATTACCGCATTAGATTCTATTTGTTGGCTACTTAATATTAGAGGGCAAGATGTGCCGTGTAACCCTGTACTTTTATCACATGCTTTAATATATGGAAATGGTAATGTAGATTTATTTATAGACAAAAATAAAATATCAAATGGATTTAATGACCATGTCGGATCTGGAGTAAGCATTTTTCAACAAAATGATTTAAAATCAAATCTATCAAACCTAAAAGGAATGAAAATTGGATATGATATGAATTGTGGAAATGCATGGTCTGCTGATTTAATGGAAAATGGTGGTGCTGAAGTAATTAGTTTCAGAGATCCTTGTACTTTACCAAAAGCATGTAAAAATAATATTGAATTACAAGGAATGAAAGATTGCCATATACAAGATGGAATAGCTGTATCTAGGTTTTTAGCTTGGGTGGATAAGCAGGTTACAAGTGGTAATTTATTAAACGAAGGAGAGCTTTCAGATAAATTAGAATTATTTAGAAAAGAAGGTGAAATGTTTAAAGGGATTAGTTTTGATACAATTTCTGGGGCGGGTGGGAATGCTGCAATTGTACATTATAATCATACGAACAATAAATTTCCTAAAAAATTAGAAATGAATTCAATTTATTTAGTTGATAGTGGCGGTCAATATTTAAATGGAACAACAGATGTTACGAGAACAATTTCAATCGGAAATGTAGATGAAAGTGCAAAAAAAGCTTTTACGCTAGTTCTCAAAGGTCATATTGCACTCGGAAGAGCAACTTTCCCAACAGGTACTTCAGGTATGCAATTAGACCCATTAGCTCGGCAATTTCTATGGGAACACGGCATGGATTATGACCACGGAACAGGACATGGTGTTGGCCATTATTTAAATGTTCATGAAGGTCCACATGGGATTGCTAAAAAAGGTAGTCCCGTTCCATTAGAAGAAGGAATGGTTGTTTCTAATGAACCTGGATATTATGAAACGGGTAAATTTGGAATTAGGTGTGAAAATTTAGTTTTTGTTAAAGCTGTGAAAACCACTGGAAATCTTGAAACATTAGGTTTCGAAAATTTGACATTGGTACCCTTTGATAAAAACCTTTTAGATTTAAAGTTAATGTCTAATACTGAAATACAATGGCTCAATGATTATCATCAAACTATTTGGGATAAAATTTCACCCTATTTATCTGGGGATGACTTGGTTTGGTTAAAAAATCAAACTAGTCCAATATTAGTTTAATATTTTTATGAAAGAATTATTTATTATTGCAGGTTGTAACGGAGCTGGAAAAACAACAGCATCATATTCAACACTTCCAACTTTATTAAATTGCAAAGAATTTATTAATGCCGATGAAATAGCAAAAGGAATTTTCCCATTTCAGCTAGAGAATGCAGGCATTACAGCTGGTAGATTAATGCTAAATAGAATAAAATACTTACTAAATATGGATGTTAGTTTTGCAATAGAAACAACATTGGCAACAAAATCATATTGTAAATTGATTGATATTGCAAAAAAAATGGATTTAAAACTAATATATTATTTTTTTGGTTAAATTCTTATAACCTTACAATTCAAAGAGTAAAAATATGAGTTTTAGAAGGTGGGCATAATATTCCTGAAGATGTAATTATTAGAAGATATAAAAATGGTATTAAAAATCTATTTAAACTCTATCTTCCAATTGTTGATAATTGGATGATAATTAATAATTCGGGTGAACCTTATAATTAATTGCTGAAAATAATAATAACACCACAAAGATATTTAATAAAAAAATATTCGAAAAAAATAAAAGGATTAAATGAAAAATAATAAAGTAGATAAGAGAAGAAATGATATAATAAAAGGATTAGAGTTAGCTTATGAAAAAATGATTGAATTCAAAAAAATGAAAAAACACCATTGATTGTATCTTTAAATGGTAAAATTGTTGAAATAAAGGCTGATAAAGCAAAATCAACTACAACTTACAAACTTCATTAGATAAATTAACTTAAGAACATGTCCAATCTAGAAATTTAATTCCTCAATCCAATCCAGTAAAAACTCATCAATTTGGTTTTGGGCTTCTTCTAAGGAGGAATAATTTTTAATCATCATATATTGATTTCCATTTATCATCGCTGATAATCTTTTATTTTCTTGGTTTCGATATAAGCATAGAATTTTTTTACCTAATATTTCAGCCTTTGCTAATTCATAACCTACACCTAATGAAGGAGTAGAAACTTCCGCAATTAGAATATCTGCTTCTTCAATCCATGAAACATCTCTATCAAAAATCCATTTATCTGAAGGACCGTCTTCACCAAACTCTGTTAAATTCATATCGCCCACATGCTCGGTTAATACTTGCCCATATGTAGATAGATGTTGAATAAGTTTAAGATATAATTCTTTATCATTTCGACCACCTCTTATTGAGCCTGCAAAATAAATTTTCATATTATATTTTTATTTTTCAAGAATTCTATAATTTTTTCTGATGCTTTTTCGGGGTTCATTTCATCTGATTTAATATGTATATCGGGGTTTTCGGGAGATTCATAAGGCGAATCAATACCTGTAAAATTTTTGATATTTCCACTTCTCGCCTTTTTGTATAAGCCTTTAGGATCTCTGGATTCTGCAACTTCAAGCGGAACATCAATAAATACTTCCAAAAAATCATTCGGCATTAAATCCCTTGCAAGTCGTCTTTCAGCTTTAAAGGGAGCAATAAAACTCACAATAGTAATTAATCCAGCATCAATCATTAATTTTGATACATTTGCAATTCTTCTAATATTTTCAACTCTATCTGCATTGGTAAAACCTAAATCTTTATTTAATCCATGGCGAACATTATCTCCATCTAATAGCATGGTATGTTTACCTAAATTAAATAATTTTTTTTCTAAAATATTGGCAATTGTTGATTTCCCTGAACCAGATAATCCTGTAAACCATAATACAACTGATTTTTGATGTTTAGCTCGTGACCTTAATTCTTTATTGATATACATTTCATGCCATTGAATATTTTCACTTCTAAATAAAGCAAAATTAACTAAGCCCATTCCAACAGTATTATTTGTCATTTTATCAATTATAATAAAAGAACCAAATGAATTAGACTCAATATATGGCTTCATTGGTAATTTTCGATCTAATGCAATATTAACTAAACCAATCTCATTTAATTCAAGCGTTGTTGAATTTTCTTCTGCAAATGTATTGATATTAATTCTATTTCTTAATTTACTTATCGATCCATTTGATTCTGCCACTCCAAATTTGAAAATATATGGCCGGCCTGGAACCATTTTATCCTCATCCATCCAAAGTATTTTACCTTGAAATTGGTCTGCGATATCACATGAAAAATCTATATGACTAATGATATCACCACGAGAAATATCAATTTCATCATTTAATTCTAAAGTAACCGAATGCCCAACACCACATGAATTTTGTTCATTATCAGAAACTAAAATATTTTTTACTGTACTTTTTTTATTAGATGGTTTTACTATTATTTCATCGCCAATTGATATATGACCTTCTGCAACTTGCCCACAAAACCCGCGAAAATTATGACTCAATCGATTTACCCATTGAACAGGGAGTATAAATTGTTGGTTTTTCTTTTCAAGATTATATTTAACATTTTCTAAATACTGAATTAAGCTTTCATCTTTATACCAAATCATATTTTTGCTTAATTCAATAATATTATCACCTTGAAGAGCAGAAATTGGAATTGAATCAATATTGTCGAAATTTAATCCATTAGAAAATTTGATATAATCATTTTTTATTTTATCATACACATCTTGAGAATAATCAACTAAATCCATTTTATTTATAGCAAGGCAAATATTTTTCACTCCCAACATATCTACAATATGAGAATGCCTACAAGTCTGTGGTAAAAGCCCTGCTCTCGCATCTATTAAAAGTATAGCCACATCTGCAGTTGATGCTCCAGTTGCCATATTTCGTGTATATTGTTCATGTCCTGGTGTATCTGCGACAATAAACTTTCGTTTATCGGTAGAAAAAAATCGATACGCAACATCTATTGTAATTCCTTGTTCCATTTCTGCTGAAAGACCATCTACAAGTAACGCAAAATCTATATCATCACCCTGAGTACCTATTTTTTTTGAGGTGGATTGTAATTCGGAAAGTTGATCTTCAAAAATTAAATGACTTTCAAAAAGTAATCGCCCTATTAATGTCGATTTTCCATCATCTACAGAACCGCAAGTAATAAATCTTAATAGCTGTTTATTTTCTTGATCTGTTAAATATTTTTCTACTTCAGTGGCCATTAAAAATATCCCCCCTGTTTTTTCTGCTCCATTGAAGCAATATTATCAAAATCAATTAATCGACCATCTCTTTCTGACGTTTTTGCAATTAACATTTCTTGAATAATCTCAGGGAGCGTTTTTGCATTTGACTCAACAGCTCCTGTAAGTGGATAACAACCTAATGTTCTAAATCGAACATTTTTAAATATTGGTTTTTCATCTTTTTTAAGTGGAAGTCGTTCATCATCTACTAAAATCAATACACCATCTCGCTCTACCACTGGTCTTTTATCAGAAAAATATAAGGGTACTATTGGGATATTTTCTTTATAAATATATTGCCAAACATCGAGTTCAGTCCAATTAGATAATGGAAATACACGAATACTTTCACCTTTTTTCTTTTTCGTATTAAAAATATTCCATAATTCTGGTCTTTGGTTTTTTGGGTCCCATTGATGTTTTTCGGTTCTAAAAGAAAAAATTCGTTCCTTTGCTCTTGATTTTTCCTCATCTCTTCTTGCACCTCCAAATGCAACATCAAACTTATATTTATTCAACGCCTGTTTAAGCCCTTGAGTTTTCATTATATCGGTATGTACAGAAGAGCCATGTGTAAAAGGTCCTACACCCATTTTAACACCTTCTTTATTGATATGAACGATTAACTTTAATCCATATTTTGAAATAATTTCATCACGGAAAGAAATCATTTCTTTAAATTTCCAGGTTGTATCTACATGCATTAATGGAAATGGAATTTTATTGGGGTAAAATGCTTTTCGTGCTAAATGAAGCATAACAGCAGAATCTTTACCAACTGAATATAACATTACGGGATTATCTGCAGTTGCAACAACCTCTCGCATAATATGAATACTCTCTGCTTCTAATGTTTCTAAATGAGTAAGGCTCAAAGGAAATCCTTATTAATGTACATCTAAATATTAAATAAAACTAAGGGGGTTAAATTAAAGTGATATTTGAGAATGAACCGAAGGGAATTTCTGATTAATACTCTAATTTTTACAATGTAAAAAATGGTCAGCGAATACTGCACCAATAAGAATATTATTTTTATGAATGGCAGAAACACTTGAACCTGATATTGATTCGCCGTTATTTAAATAGATTTCATCAAAAATATAATTATGGGTGGAATCTTGAGAAACTCTTAATACTTGTGATGGTGATAATTTATGTTGATCTTTTGCATGACGAGAGAATGCTAACATTTGAGGATGAGAACCAATCCATAAGTTTTCATTTTCATCTATTTCAATATTATCAACACCTGAATTCATTTTTAATACATTTATTAAGTGAAGTTCATTTGTTTCCTCATTTCGCGAATAAATGGATAACTTTTGACCAATTGTTTCTGCCACATAAACTAATTTTTTATCCGATGAAATATTAATTCCATTTGCATATCTTAAACCTATTGCAGAAATATTAAATTTAGACCCATCATAAAAAATAACATTTGAATTTGAAACTTGCAGATAATCTTGCATTGTTTTAATAAATCGTGAAGAAACACCATGATCATTTGTAACATAAAATTGATTTTCATTAATTGCAACTAAATCATTTGGACTAATTAATAATGAACTTTTAATTGTATTTTCATGAATTAATTTTTTATTTTTAAAATTAAACACTTCAATTGAATGAATATTATCTACATGATTTACTACAAATAAATGGACATTTTCCAAGGAATCTTCAAATACTGAAATACCATGAGGATGAAAATCAAATTCTAAATTAGATGTTAGATTTATCAATTCAGGATATTCATCATTCAAATCATAGGAATATATATGGCCTTGCGATGGGTTTTCAGCGAGTGTTTTCCAACGATCATCTACAGAAATAAATGCAATTCCATTATTCAATATGGTAATATCTTCTGGACCATTCAGTCCAAAAACCGATTCACAATTCCCCTCAAAATGAGGATTTATTGATTTAAATTCACCTGCATCATATAATGTTTTTATAACTAAAAATAATATAAACCCAATAATAAAGAAAATCACACTTTTCATTCTTTTATTTTATCCAATTAATTGTCAAGAATTATATTTACAATTCCAACAATATCTAAAACATTAATTTCACCATCATTATTGATGTCACTTGCATTTTGCTGTTGAGTTGTTGGAGTTAAATCCCCTAAAACAAAATTTACAATTATTACAACATCCAAAACATTGACTACTCCATCTAAATTTGCATCGCCACTAATAACAGTTCCTGCTCCATCAATATTTAATAAAACATGTACAGATTCAGAACCACCACTTGAATTAATATCTAAAAATGCTGAATATTCACCACCTAAAATATCGTTTGTATCAACGCTTATATTTACAGGTGAAGATTGACCTGAATTTATTTCTCCTTCAATAGGTGAAGCTGTTAACCAATTTGGAGATTTTTTAAATTTAATTGCCATATTATTTTGAATTTGACTAGAAACAAGTAAGCCAGAATTCCCTAATGAATTTTGCATACCAATGGTTGGTGAAAAATTCCCTGTTAATGAATTATAATTAAATTGAACTTCTCCATTTGGGTAAAGTACCATTTGAAAATCATAAAAACTATTTTCATTATTTGTCCACCAATGAGCCACATCATTAAACCAAACAATTAATCTATCATTATTTGAATGATAATAAACTTCTCCAAAGCAATATTGATTACAATTATCATTTACAGGATTTAGATCATCCCAAAAACCAAATATAGCTGGCCGAGGTGCAGTTGTAGATGGTAGTGAAGAATTATCCCACTCTGTATTATCATCACCAAATCCCACCCAACCATTTGCATTTACAATAAATTGACTATAAACTTCGCCATAAAATGGGAAATCAAACCCAATATCAATTAATTCACCTGATTGATCATTTTGCGGAAATGTATATAATGTTCCACTTTCTGATATATCTACCCAATCAAAATTAATATTTGGATTATTATTTGAACTTGCCCAATAATTATTTTCTGAATCCGGACCACCCCCAGAATTCATAAATGGATTTGCTGTAATTGAATAATTTAATATGGATTCATCTTCACCTATGTTTGTAAGTATAATTTGGTCTGAGCTCATTTCTCCTTGGGCTAAATCAAATGATAGTGATTCTGTTGAAACTTCAAGCAGTGCTTGTGGACCACTTATTGAAAGTGCCGATTGATATAAATTTAACCGACCGCCACTTACCGTATTTCCTTGTAAACTTGATAATTGGTCAACATTATTTAATATTGCCTGTTTGATTGCCAATGCACAACTTCCAGGATCTGAAATACATAATTCTGCCAATGAATATGATGCGGCAGCATGCATAAACCCTATTGCTCCCGCAACATGCGGAGTTGCCATGGATGTCCCTGTATAAGAACAACTCACAGAATTTGTTGGAACCGTACTGCAAATATTTGTTCCAGGTGCACCTAAATCAATCGTTTCTGTTCCATAGCCTGCACTATTATATTTCACATCAGTATTCGTTGTATTGGTTACAGAAATCATATAATCACTACTACAACCTGTAGGAACATCACCCACACTATCTACATTTTGATTTGAATTAATTGTTGCTGTTGCACTTAAAATACCAACAGCTCCCATTGCATCATATAAATCATTCCATACAGGATATGAACCTGAATTACAATCCGCATAATCCACTCCAAAACTGCTATTTGTCGCAACTACATTTGCACCAAATGCACCATTTGATTCTAACCATAATGTTTTTTGGTCAAGTACATAGCCGTATGCAGTACTAATTACAGATGTTTGTCCTGAAGAACCTGCAACACTCATAATTTTTACATTCCAATTAACACCCACAACATCGTTTCCATTATTACCGACAGCACCAATTGTACCTGCAACATGAGTTCCATGAGAATCCGATGGAATTGAACCATCATTACTATAAGCATCCCAACCATTAATATCATCTACATAACCATTATTATCGTCATCAATCCCATTTCCAGGAATTTCATTCTCATTCACCCATATATTTTCTACTAAATCTACATGATTTGTTTGAACTCCTCCATCTACAACTGCAACAACAATATCATCACCTAAAGCAGTTATTCCACCTGTTGTAATATCCCATGCTTCAGGGGCATCTATATCTGCATCTGGTTGCCCACCAGACTGACCTGTATTATTCATATCCCACATTTGGCTAAAATCTGGATCATTAGGTGTCAATCGTGGAGTTGTTAAATGATCAAATTGAGCATAAATGACACCATCAAGTTTTAATATTTCATTTAACGCATTTTGGTCAGAAGTGAATTTTTGTTCATTAAATTTAACAGTCCAAATATTCATTTGTCGTACAAGTAAGTTTTCAAGTTTAAATGAAGATGAGCTCAATTGTTTTTCGATATTTTCTTTATTTAATTGTTGTTCAAATTTAACAATAAGTGTTTCTTTTTGATATTTTACGGAAGAAAAACATAACCCGAGTACTAATAATTGAAGTAATAATAATTTTTTCATATACACAATCCTTTCATTTTTTTGTTTAAAATTAATTTTAATTTAACAGTTTAAATATTTCTTTTTTCCAATTATATTGTAATAGCGTGTAATTAATTTACACTTGAAATTATTTTTTAATAGAATTATTTACAAGATTTTTTATTCCAATTTTACCCACCCCATTAAACTGAATAAATGTTTTCCCGCTAGGCAAAGGAGCTATATGGCCATGAGTTACCATTTTTTCACTTAGAAAACCTCTAAAATGTCGTCCATCTGCAAAACATTTCCAAAATACCCAATCCTTAAATTCAATCGATTTAGAATTTAATATATTTTCTTCCCCATTTTCCATTCGTCCTAATAATGTTTGATTGGATTTTATACGCATAAAATCATAATTATTATTATCTTGAAAATGATGAATAATATCTACATCGCCATTAAATTTATCTACATTTAATTCAACGGTAATAGAAAGTGATTCATAGAATAATGAATCAATACTAAATATGAGTAGAGACTCCGTTGAATTAATTTCTAACCAAATTTCATTATTTTGATTTATTGAATCAATGATTGAAGGCTGAAGAATTTGATTATTGTCTTTCGTACCAATATTATACTTATATACTAATTCGCCTCCATGTTCAGCCGTTTCAAAAATAAAAAATATACTGATTAAACCAATAAATAATGTGAAAATATTCATAATTTTAATATATTTAATAAAATTAAAATGCCCTAAAAGTGAAATGATAGTGGTAATTCCAA
>CAZGWH010000054.1:0-15643 GCA_964529325.1 uncultured bacterium
ATAATCCAATAGCAACTTCAAGTGATCGAGAAGATTGTGGTGGAACAGGACCAGATGTAGCATGTGATGGTGTATGTTTTAGTGATGTTGTAGAAGATTGTGCTGGTGAATGTGGTGGAAGTTCATTAACAGATAATTGTGGAAGTTGTGATGACAATCTAGATAATGATTGTGTACAGGATTGTGCTGGTGACTGGGGTGGATTTTTAGAAATAGATGAATGTGGAATATGTGGTGGTGAAGGTGATATCTATGAGTGTGGTTGTTATGAACCATATTGGCAAGGTGCATGTGATTGTGATGGTAATGTATTAGATTGTGCCGGTGAATGTGGTGGGTCAGCATTTTTAGATGAATGTGGTGTTTGTGGTGGTGAAGGAATTGCTATAGATGCATGTGATTGTGATGGTAATGTTGATTTAGGTTGTGGTTGCGGTGAATCTGGACCAAGCGGATGTGATGATACTTGTGGATCTACATTAGAAGATGACGAATGTGGTGTATGTGGTGGTGATAATTCAAGCTGTTCAGGCTGTATTGACCCATTAGCATTAAACTATGATGCCTCAGCTACATTATCAGATGGTTCATGTGTATTACCAACCTATGGTTGTTTAGATCCAGCTGCATTGAACTATGATGCAAATGCTTCTAATTCAAATGGTGAATGTGATTATCCACCTGTAATTGGTCTATCATTAGGAAATGTTGATTTAGCATCTGGAACATTTGAAATTTCATTGAATAGTGATGCAGAAATTAGTTCTTTAGGCTTTACTATAACAGGTGCTTCTGTAGCAGGTGCTTCAAATGGATTTAGCACTTCAGGTAATGATGTAAGTAATTCTACTTCAGTTTCAGAATCAGGAGTTATTACGGTTATTGACTTTACAGATGGAACAGGTGAGTTCTGTATTGAAAGTGCCTCAGCTTCTGTTGATGGTTATGCAAATACAGATGTTGTCCTTGGTGGTTGTGTAACTGTGATTAATCCTGAAGAAGGTGGTGTTGTTGAGTCTGAAAGTGGTGGAATTGATATTCCAGCAGGTGCATTAAATACATCAGAAACAATTGGTGTTGGTGATGTAACTGAAGAACTACCTGATGAAGTAAATAATTCTACGGGTTATGAAGTTGAAGACCCTGTGGCATTTACACCATTAGATTTAGAATTAGATGAGCCTGCTGAAATTGAAATTACTATAGGTGATCGAAATTCTAGAGAAGAACAATATTTATGCGTGCTAGATGATGCAGATGATACAACTTGGGAAGTTGTTATAGATGCAATTTCAGGTGAGCCTGTTGTTTGTGTTGATGGTGTTTGTAATGCAAATATCACCTCATTTGGTATTTTTGCAGCATGTACATTAACTGATGATTGTCATGGTGATTTAGGTGGATATGCATTTATTGATGATTGTGGAAATTGTGTTGGTGGTAATACCAATGATGAACCAAATGATGCAATGGATGAATGTGGTCTATGTGATGGCCCAGGTATGGTTGCTTGGTTCTTAGATTCTGATTCAGATAATTTAGGAGCTGGATCCTCAATTGATTTCTGTTCTGATGATGTACCAGGTGGATTTGTACCTAATGATATGGATTTAGAGCCAAATTGTGCTACAAATGATACAGATGAATGTGGTGAATGTGGTGGAAGTGGACCAGATGCAGGATATAATTGTGCTGGTGAATGTATTGCTGATACTGGATTTGATTGTGCTGGTGAATGTGGTGGTGTAGCACAGAATGATGATTGTGGAATATGTAGTGGTGATAATTCTTCATGTACAGATTGTGCTGGTGAATTAAATGGGGGTGCCGTTATTGATGGTTGTGGAACTTGTGTTGAAGGTAATACAGGTTTAGCAGCATGTCCTATGGATTGTGCTCAGGTTCTTGGTGGTACATCATGGATTGACTCTTGTGGTGAATGTGTTCCTTCAGGAGATGATAGTTGTATACAAGGATGTGATGGTAATTGGTCAAATAATGGAACTCACTTATTAATTGATGATTGTAGTGTATGTGGTGGTGATGACTCTACATGTACTGGATGTACAGATGATACTGCTTGTAACTATGATCAATATGCTACTATTGCAAGTTCTTCTTGTACTTATTCAGAAACAAATTATGATTGTTTAGGTGTTTGTATAATTGAAGTTGATTGTTTAGGTACTTGTGGTGGTTCTTCTGCTGAAGATGAATGTGGTGTATGTAATGGTCCAGGTGCATCAACATGGTATAGTGATTCAGATAATGATAATTTAGGTGATCCAAATGGTGAATTAGTTGAATGTGGATGGCCTGCAGGATATGTTCCTAATAATAATGATGAAGAACCTGATTGTACTACAAATGATACTGATGAATGTGGTGTTTGTGCAGGATCAGGGCCTGAACAATATTATGATTGTGATGGAGTATGTACATCGGATTCAGATGGAGATTCTATTTGTGACCAATTTGAAATTATGGGATGTACTGATGTTACTGCATCTAATTTTGATGAAAGCGCAACAGATGATGATGGAACTTGTGAATATGGTTATGAATTATCTATGAGTTTATCAAGTGGTAATAACTTGATTAGTTTACCTGGTTATTTTGATAATTCAAACTCACAAGATTTAATGAATAATATTATTAATGATGGAACTGATGTTGTATTCTTATTAGGTCAAGGACTTGGATTATTTAATACAAATACAGGTTGGTCTGGTAACTTAACAAATGTTAACCCATTTTCAGGATATTGGATTAATACTTCTGATGTTTATAATTGGGATTTATTATTTGAAGGTGGTGCAATTCAAGATTGTGAATCTTATACCACATCAAGTGGTAACAACTTGATGTCTTATAAATGGGGTCAAGGAAGTTCATCTACGATGGATGCATTAGGTGGCGAGGCATTTGCGTCTGCTAACTTTAATTTCATCTTAGGTCAAGGACTTGGATTATTTAATACCGTTGATGGATGGTCTGGTAACTTAACAAACTTAGTTGAAGGTAAAGGTTACTGGGTGAATATATCTGAAGGTGTTGCAGATTTCAAATGGGGATTTGACAATTGTGGTGTCGCTCCATTAGGAAGATCAAGTTCAGAAATGATTAATCCAAATGAATTAATGTATGATGAATTTAAATTTGTTCAATCAACAGAACAAGCTTTCTATCTAATTAAAGAAATTTCAATAGATGGAATTGAACCTTCATATAATGATGTTGTATTAGCGTATAATAATGATTTATTAGTTGGTTCAACATTCTGGGCTGGTAAACATACAGCAGTTCCAGTGATGGGTAGAGATTTATCTGAAAATACAGTTGGGTTTAGTGAAAATGGAGATAAAATCCAATTTAAATTATATTCTGTAAGTACAGGAGAAATTTATGAATTGGATGGCTCAGTTGAAGCTTGGTCAACAATGTTAGTTTCTTCAGTTAATAAATTAACTGGTTCTAGCTTAGAGATTCCTCAGGTATTGACTGTTAATCCAGCATTTCCAAATCCATTTAATCCGGTAACTAAATTATCATTTGGTATTCCAACTGATGGTATGGTTACTGTAAATGTATTTGATGTGAATGGTCGCTTAGTAAGTACAATTCAAAATGGAATGATGGATGCTGGTTCTTATGAAATTGAATGGAACGGTAATAGTCAACCAAGTGGAATGTATCTAGTTAAAATTCAGTTTGAAGATCAATTGAAAACTGAAAAGATTATGTTAGTGAAATAATATTCTAGAAAAATAATCTAGATAAAAAAAGGGGACATTTTTGTCCCCTTTTTTATTATGTTTCTATTTGTAAAGAATGTTTATTATATCACAAAATTAAAGTTAATTTTAGTCTAATATTAGAGATAAGATTTAAATAAAATAAAACCAGAAGAGAGATTATGAAAAAATCAATACAAATATTATTTATACTGCTAATTAGTCAAATATTTAGTCAACAAATAATTAATGATAGACCGATAAGTTTCGAAAATAATTTTAATGTTGAATTAAATGAATATGTAAATGAGAGAGTTGATAATAATCAATTACTTTTAGAAGATGAAAATAGACTTCCGAATACACCATTTAGATATGGAAAAGTAAATAAAGTTGAATTAGATTTCTTTCAATTTGCAAAAAAACAAATTATTGATAATGAAATGGTTTGGGTATTGAAAATTAATAGTAATAATGCCTATGCTATTTCTTTAGAATATAGTTATTTTAAAATAAATAATGATGGAAAGTTTTATGTTTATAGTTCTAATAACGAAATGGTTTTTGGTGCATATTCAAGATTAAATAATAACCAAAAAAATATATTTAGCACACCTTTAGTTGAAGGGGAAGATATTATTTTAGAATTTAATGGGGATAGGAATAATTCTGAAATAATAATATCTGAAATCATACATGACTACAGAGATATTATGAATTTTAATAATACAGATCGAAATAGAAATTGCGGTGAAAATGTAGCATGTACAACTTCATTTCAAGATCAAATTAATGCAACTTCTTGGTTAGATATGGGAGGGTATATTTGTTCTGGTTCTATGCTGAATAATACATCTCAAGATTTAACACCATATTATATGACTGCTTGGCATTGTACTGAAGGTCAAAATGTGGGTACTTTTAGATTTTATTTTGATTATGAAGGTAGTTCATGTTCGAGTACTTGGGCAAATATAGGAAATTATTCTTATGGTTCTGTTCAACGAGCAACTTCTGGAAGCATGGATGCAGATTTTACACTTTTAGAAATTACAGGAAATATTTATGGTGATGTCTATTATGCAGGTTGGAATAGAAGTACAAGTAGTTCTTTAATTTCAACAGGAATTCATCACCCTGGTGGAGATCCAAAAAAAATAAATTATGACAATGATTATTCTTCTAGTGCAGGTTCTATAAATTGGTATGGTGGTGGATATTCACCTTCAGGTTCACATTGGGAAATTTATTGGGATACTGGTGGAACTGCAGGTGGGTCTTCAGGTTCTCCAGCTTATGATAATAATGGACGTTTTATTGGTCAATTATCTGGTGGTGCTGAATGTGGAAACGGATTTGATTATTACGGGAAATTTTCCAAAGCTTGGAATTTTGGAAGTAATTCATCAAGTCGTGTAAAAGATTGGTTAGACCCTAATAATTCCAGTGTTTATACTTTAGACGGTACTTATGATGGAATTTCAATAATTTATGGGTGTACTGATAATTCAGCTTGTAATTATAATCCTGATGCAACTGATAACTATGGCTGTACTTACGCAGAAGGATCATGCGACTGTAATGGTAATCCTCCGGCTGGGTATTGTGATTGCTTTGGTAATACAACAGATATTTGTGGAGTATGTGGTGGAGACGGATCAACTTGTTTAGAACCTGTTACATTAAGTTTTGGACAACAGCATTTAGGATCATTCGATATTGTTTTAGATTCCTCAACTCCAATTGGTGGATTTCAATTTGAAATTAATGATACTCCAAATGATATTGTGATTACTGGTGCTTCAGGTGGAAGTGCTGAAAATAATAATTTCACCGTTTCATCTTCAGCTGATGGTGTAATTTTAGGTTTTTCATTTTCGGGTGAAACACTACCTACGGGTGAGTCTATAATTACTCAAATTTCCTATGAAGGAACTGGAAACCCTGAGTTATGTTTAAGTAATGCTGTTATTTCAGATAATGCAGGAAATGCATACCCTGTTAATTATGGCAACTGTATGGCAATTGCAGGGACAGTACTTTTAAGTTTTGGCGAGGTTTCTTCTGGGCTAGTGGATGTTGTAATGGAAAACTCTTACCCTGTTGCAGGGTTTCAATTTGTGGTTACAGATACTCCTGATGATTTAGATATTTTAGGTGTTATAGGTGGAATTTCTGAAGATTATGGATTCACGGTAACATCTTCTACAGGTGGACAGATTTTAGGATTTGATTTCTCAGGTTCCACATTACCTGTGGGTGAATCAGTATTATTACAATTACAAGTTGATGGAGTTGGTAGCCCCAGCTTATGTTTAACTGAAGGTATTTTCGCAGATATTCAAGGAAATAATTTAAATGTGAGTTATGGTGTATGTGTTGATGCAATATTAACAATGCCAGGTGACTTAAATAACGATGGTGCGTTAAATGTAGTCGATATTGTTAATTTAGTTAATCTAATTTTAGAGCCCATCAATCAAACACCTGAATTAGTAAGTATCGGTGACTTAAATAACGATGGTGCGTTAAATGTAGTTGATATTGTTAATTTGGTTAATCTTATATTGAATAACTAAGCAACAACTCATTTATTTAATCAAGTATAATTTTAAAGTCCGTTCAATATGATCGGACTTTATTTTTAATAAGTAAATTCCTGAAGTTAAAAATGAACCATCAATTAATAAATTATGAGAACCTGAATTAAATAATTTTGATGCAATTGATTTAACTTTTTGTCCCTTTAAGTTTAATAGGTTAATATTAATAAATTGATCATTTGTAATTTCAAAACTAATATTTGTTTTAGGATTAAATGGATTTGGAAAAGCAGGTTGAATAATAAAATGTTCAGGAGTTACGGTAAAATTACCATCTAATTTATTTCCTTCCGAATTACCAAATATGATATTATCAATCTCCATTTGTCCAGTGAAAGTAAAAATTTCTTGTTTATCAATCCATTCATTACCAAGTCTATTTACAATTAAAATTTTATTTTCGGAGTGATATAATTCCCAACCATTTGGAAGGCTATAATCATTTAATTTAAAATCACCAGATACATTTAATTGTAAGCCAGCCAAACTTTTTGCATTTTCCAATTTGCATACACCATTATCAATAATTAAATTTGGTTTTATATTTAAATTAGAATTGCTTAAACCTAATTGACCATTTAGAATATTATTCACATTTAGAATAATATCAAGAACATCAAGATTACCATCATTATTTAAATCTGATGCAATAAATTGTTCATTTGTAGGGCTATCATTATCTAAAATAAAGTTTACCATCATGACGATATCAACTACATTTATATCACCATCAAAATTAATATCTCCGAGTTGTGAAATATTAAAAATAGGTAAAGTTTCAAATTGTTGGAATAATACAGTTTCATCAACTATATTATGTGGAGCACTGAAATAGGATTTTAAAACGGTTGAATATATTTGTCTAAAATCATATTGATGGGTAAGGTTTGAGTTTTGGTCAAATAATTCCAAGTCCGGATTATTACCAATAACACCACCATTTACAGCTTCACCAATCATAAATAATGGTGCACTTGCTCCGTGGTCTGTTCCAAAACTACCATTTTCAAAGGGTCGTCTTCCAAATTCAGAAGTTGTCATTATAGTAACTTTATCGCTTAATCCTTGTGCATTTAAATCGTTTAAAAATGAACTAATTGACCCAGAAAGATCAGTTAATAAATTAGAATGATTTCCAAGTTGGTCTGCATGTGTATCATAACCATATTGATGAGCAAGAAATATAGGTGTGTACATTCCACCTGAAATTAATCGAGCAATTATTGATAATTGTTGACTCAATTGAGATTGAGGATATTCAACAGAGTTTGAACCATTATTCGACGCATTTTGAATCACTTCAGCATATTGAAATGAATTTTGGTCCACTTGTCTAATAAATGATAATTCGTCTCCACCAAAAGTATCTGGTGGATTATTATCTAATCCATTTACGAATGTATCGCCAACTAAGCTATAAAAGTTTGAAGGGTCATCTACAACTACTCCAGGTGTACCACCATCACCTGTTAATAATAAAGTAGAAGAAGAGCCTTGTTGTAAAGCTAATGGATTTTCACTTGGATCAGAATACACATTTGGATACATTGCTTCAAGATAGCGACCTAACCAACCCGTTTGTAAATAAGAATCTGCATTTGTCGCACTTCTCCAAATATCAGTAGATCTAAAATGAGATAGATTTTGTTGATTATATCCCACATTTTGAATAATTAACATCTGCTCATTATCCCAGAATTGCTGAAGTGGACTCAAATTAGGATTTAGTCCCAAATCATTATTTAAAGGAATAATATTATTTTGAGGAATTGCAATATTTGGTCTCAAATTATAATAAATATCATTGCTGTAAGGAACAATTGTATTTAACCCATCATTACCACCACCAAGATTTATGATTATAAGTATCCGGTCATCTGTACGATTTCTTAAGAAATCGCTATTCCCCATAAGTGGTTGAATCCATCTAGGTATTAAAGTTGCACCTAAAGAGGCAACTACACTTTTTTTAATAAAGTCTTTTCTCTTCATTGTATTTGATAATCCGATAATTTCATTGTTAATTTAATTAAACTCCGAATGCGTGATTCGGCTTCGGGAATATTCATATTCCAATTGTAAGGTTGTAATCCTTGGAGTAATTCTTGAAGCAATAAATCTTTAACTTGTTCAGTTGGTTCCATTGCTAATAGATAAGTGTAAATATCTTCAACTAATAATTCAGCATCATTTGGTTCAGGGAAATGCTGAATAAACCCTAAAGCATCCATTTGCATTCCAATATCAAAATTATAAATATTCCCATCTACTAATGCTCCAGTAAATGATTTTCTCCAAGGGAGTGTATAAGTATTAATCCAAGTTCGATATCCCGGCCAACCCGAAACATCAGGTGGTAAAAACATTACTTGCCCTAATAGATTCTGGAAATATATTAATATTAAATGTTTTGTTGTTTCCTCTTCAATGGGTTGAAATTCATTAATATATAATTTTCGAACAGAGCCAATTGTATGCCAAAGTGTTGATTTAATTTCAGCACCTTTAAATGTATCCTCATAAAAATGATCACTTGTGAATAGTGCTTCTAACATTGGTTTAATTTCAAAATCATTCTCAATTAAAATATTAGCCATATCATTGATAATTTGTTCATCGGGATATTCATATAAAAACCATTTATAAATTTTTCGAGCAAAAAACAGTGCAGTTTCTTCTTGTTCAAAAATAATATCGACTATATCATCTCCATCCCAATTTCCCGTTTGACCCATAAATGTTTTATCATTATTATCATGATGGTTGGGATTAAAATATACATTTGTTCCATCAGTAACATAACCAGAATACGCTCTTGCAGCTTCAATAATATCTACCTGTGTATAGTTTCCAATTCCAATAGTAAATAACTCAAGTAATTCTCGTGCAAAGTTTTCATTTATTCCATTTGCACAAGGTGATTCTGTTAAATTAAAAGTAACATCATATAAATTATCAGAATTATTATATTGACATTGTCCCCATGTATTGTTGATTGTTAAAGGTTCACCATTTGCTAATGCAAACCCAAAGTTAGCCCATTGGTCATTTGGATTAAAATCACAATTTGAACCCAATTCGGGTCTATCTACCATACCCCAGCCTGACCAATTGTCAAATTCACCTGTTACCGTCACAACATATTCATAATGGCCAAATGGTAAATCAATATTACCTGAATAAATATTATTTCCAATATGTTGTAGCTCTACACCCATTCCAGACCAATCATCAATATTTCCAGTTATAAATACAGAACCTCCTTGTAAATCTACTCCAGACATATCAATATTAAAAGTAAGTTGAGATGTTGAATTAAATTCATTATCACTACATTCATTCCATGAGTGTTCATCTAAAGCCGTATTTTCGTAATTGACAACAAAGCTTCTTGTATTGTATTCTTCATTCTCTGTACAGCCGTAAGGTGCATTATCATGGATTTCCCAACCCCCGCAGTTATATTTATATTGATAATATCCTGGTGGAAGAGAAATTGTAGTCGTATGGCTTCCGTCATTATTATCATCATTTAATTGATTTCCATAGTCTTCCCAGTCATTAAAACTTCCAGAGACATAGGTATTTCGAACTTTATTTTGATTATTATCTAACCATAATATCATTGCAGGGTCAAGTGCCATTTCTTTTACAAGTTGTTTTATATTTCCAAGTGCATAATCTCTAATTAATGTATTTTGATTATACATCGCGGGTGGAAATTCAATTTTATCCTGTGAAGTTGCAAAGTGGTCATGCCAAAATAAAACCATCATTTCTTGAATTGAGATTCCTGGTTCTAAAATTAAATCGATCCACCAACTTCTCATATCACCAAATTGTCTAGCATAGGTTTGTAGTAAACTATCAATTTGTTCAAAACTAAATTCATCTAAATTAGAAGGTATAGGATGATTCACCCAATCCCCAGGTGGTGCCGGTGATTCACTAGAGCTTAATAATTCTTCTAAAGTGGATGCTAATCCTAAGTTATTTGCATGTGTAATTTCTTCATATGTTGCACCAAACATTGTTCTATTTAATAAATGTGATGTATTTAAATGATTAAATTCAACTGTTCGAGTATTTATTTGGTGGTTTATTGCAGGATTTATTTTTTTAATAATAGTTGATTGTCTAATAATCGGAAGAGGCTCAGTTGGTAGCTTTGAGAATAAATCCATATTAATTGGTTTTGTATTTTTTGAATATTCAATTAATTTTTCAAAATTTTGTTGAAATTTCTCTGAATTAAACTCATTTCCAATTGAAATACTTAAAATTGAAATTGATAAAATGATAAATTTTAGCATAATTTAATCTCTTTTTATTTATAAAAGTAAAATAGATGATAATTTCATCATCAAAAAGTTAAATTTTTTTTTTGACAATAAATGAGTTTACACAAAATGAGTGATAATTATCAAGAAAAAAATGTATTTGTTTTTCATTTGAATAAAAATACTTAAAAGTAGTATTATAAGTACCTATGGAAGAGAAAATAATTCATTTCCTTGGCACCTATTTCTTAACTTAAACAGGAATTCGAAATGATTCGAAAAATTTTATTTCTTTGCAGTTTTAGTATTTTATTATTTACAAGTTGTAGTAAACCTAACAAAGTGGTCATTACTTCACATTCCAATAATTCAAAGGTTTCTGATACTGTTTCAGAAATTGTTACGATTACATGCGAGCCATTTGAAAGCTCTGAAATTAGTAAAATCAAATGTGTTGTTGATGGTAAACTAATTTCATCAGAAGATGATTCTGCCCCTTGGAGCATTAAATGGAATACCGTTGATTATGATGACCAGTCTAATCATACTATAAATATATTGGCTTATGGTCCAGATGGAGATAGTACATTTAGTGATACACTTCAATTAGTTGTTGATAATTCAAAATCATATCCAGATAAAGTAGCAATATCAAACATTGAATTAAAAGATAAAGGGTTTAATTTAGAATGGGAAAAATCTCAGGATAACGATTTCTCAAGATATATACTTGAAAAAGGTTCAAAAAAATCATTGTCTGATGCAAAAGTAATTTATGAATCCAATATTATTACAGATAATCAATTTAGAGATGAAAAAATTAATCCATTAAAATTTCAATATTACCGAATAAGTGTAGAAGATTATGTTGGCTATAAAACAATAGGTGATGTTTTTTCATCTAATTTAGAAAAAGTACCCTCTACTGTAAATGTTAAAAATGTAGATTATAATAATTCAACAATGAAAATTACTTGGGATAGATCTACAGATTCTGATTTTTCATATTATTCATTATATAAAGCAAATTCATTACGAGGTAAGAAAAAAAGAATTAAAAAAATTACATCTCAAAATAAAACTTCATTTAGTATTTCGGATTTTAATCCTTTAGTTGAAAATTGGTTTTGGATTGAAGTCACGGATAAACATGGATATAAAACAACAGGAAATGGAAAATCAAATCAAATTGATAATCCACCAACGCCAACTCAAATTAGTTCAGTTGAATATAATGATAATGAATTAAGAATAATTTGGGAAGAAAATTCAGATAATGATTTTCAATCGTATGAAATATTTATGTCTAATAAAAAAATAGATGAAGTGTCTTTAGGAATAATTACAGAACAATCTATGAATACATTATCAATTTCTGTATTTGACCCGACAATTAAAAATAAATATTTTATTAAAACTACAGATATATGGGGCCAAACTTCAATTGGAAATTCTGTTTCTAACAAAATTGATAATGTACCTAATCAAGTTTCTGTAAATGCATTGTATTTTGAAGGCAAATCTCTTGTAGTCGAATGGACGAAGTCAGATGAAGATAATTTTGATAAATACTATATTTGTCATACGCACGATTTAGGAACAAATCCAGATACAGTTGCCGTTTATGAAAATCAAAACATTACAAGTCATAAATTAGTTTCTGGATTTAATGCAAATATTGATAATTGGGTATGGGTCGTTGTGTCGGATTCACGAAATCAATCATCAATTTCTCCACCACAAGTAATAACAAATTCCCCACCTGCAAAATCTCAAATTTCAATGAATATAGATGAAAATGATAATTTACAATTACATTGGAATAAAAATGGTGATGAAGACTTTAGTCGATATTTATTGTATCATTCACAAAATCCAGATTTGAATGATAAACAAAAAGTATTTGAATCTAAAAGTTCATCTGATAATTCGTTTAATTTTATAATTGAAGATTTTAGTCGAATAAATTATTTTCAGTTGACGGTAGAAGATATTTTTGGTGTTCAAGTAAACTCGGATTTTGTTTCGGGTGTACCAACTGATTTACAAGTTTTATTAGATATTGTAATCGAAAATAATTTAAATGTTATTCCTTCAGAATTAGGTACGCAGGTATGGACAAATGGAAAATTAACTGAATTAAGTATTGGAAAATGGAGTGATGGTGGAGGAATTAAAATTAGAACTTTGCCTGAAAGTATAGGGAAATTAACTCAATTGAAAAATTTATGGTTATCGTATAATAATCTTAAACAATTACCTGAGTCATTCTCAGATTTAGAGAATTTAGAAATATTAGAATTACGATATAATCATTTTTCATCAATACCACAAACGCTTACATTACTAGAAAGTTTAAAATATTTAGGTTTATCTTATAATAAAATTGATAATATGCCTGAATGGGTTAGTGATTTTAAAACCTTACAAAAACTATATTTAAGTCATAATAAATTAGCTGAAATACCCGATAATGTATGTGAATTAAATTTGAATTATAGAGATATGGGGGATTCATTTTTATCTCAAAATCATTTATGTACTAAATTTTTATTACCAGATTGTATTGATGCTTATGTAGGTGATCAAAATTGCTCAGTTGAGTGATTTTGAAATGTATATTTCAAAAAAAAGAGGAATTATTATTTAATTTCCAACTGAAGTATTTCTTTTTTCTGATTCAGTTTCAGTTTTAATAATCCCCGAGTCTTTAAGCTTTTTTTCTAATATTATTAATTTGCTAAAAGCACTTAGACCAAAAATAAAGCCTATAATTCCAAACACTTCCATAATAACTTCCTTTGTTTAATGTAATTAATTACCATTTTTCAATATGATTTTCACCTGATTTATACTTCGTGTTGATGATTTACTAATAATGACTTGCCCGATTGGTAGGAATAAATTTTCACCTTTATTGGGAATTCTGCCAATTTCAGAAATTATATATCCACCGAGAGTTTCAAATTTTCCTTCAGGTAAAATATTTCCAAATTTAGTATTAAATAGCTCACAGTCAATTTTAGCATTTGCAATAATAGTTCCATCTTCTAATTGATTTATTTCTGAATTATCTACATCAAATTCATCTTCAAAATCGCCAAATAATTCTTCAAATAAATCTTCAACGGTTACAAGTCCTGCGGTTCCACCATGTTCGTCTATCACAATTGCAATGGTATGTCTAGCTGTTTGAAATTCGGACATGAGTTTCATTACTGATTTTGTATATGGAATAAATTTTACAGGTTTAATTATTTCTTCAATTGTTGAGGGGCTTTTAAATAAATCATATAAATGAATTACACCTTTAATATGATCGACTGAGTTTTCATAAACTAATATTTTTGAATGTCCTGAATCAATAAAAACATGTAATACTTCTTCTAGAGTACTATTAATTGAAATTGAAGAAATATCTGTACGAGGTGTCATAGCTTCTTCTACTGTTTTTTCACTATAATCAAAAACTTGGGATATCATTTCCTGTTGGTCTTTTTCAAATACTTCAGGCTCATCCACCTGTTCATACATATGTTGTAAATCTGTCCTGTCTTCGTGGTTTTCTTCATCACTTGTGTGAGTTGATTCTGTTGCAACATCCAACCATTTTGTCTTATTCAAGAGGAAAATAAAAGGAAAGAATAAATAATAGGAAAATACGAGAAAAGGGGAGAATAATAAAATACCTGTATTTGAGAACTCTCTAGAAATTGTTTTAGGAATTACTTCTCCAAATAATAAAATAATACCTGCAATAATACATACCACCCCAATTGGGTTTGAAATTAAAGTGGTTAAATAAATGGTGAAAAATGAAGTTGCTAACACATTTGCAAGGTTAGTTCCGATTAAAATTACTGTAATATAAGTGGGCTTTTCATCAAGAATTTTTGTAGCAAATGATGAAAATAACATTTTTTGTTTTTGCCAAACTTTAATCTGCATTGGATTCGCAGAAATTAAAGCGATTTCAGAACCTGAATAAAGTATCGAGAAAATTAACCCGATTATTGAAAAATAGATTTCCATTGATTACATATATCTTTCGAAATTAGAGTGATTTATATGTCAAATTTACAGAGAAGTGAGTATGTATTCGAACAAAATAACTGAAAAACAAAATTCTAATTCAATGGATATTGATCAAAAGTCAATTCATGAAATTATAGAAATTATAAATAATGAAGATGCAACGGTACATCTTGCTGTACAAAAATCAATGTCTGAAATTTCAGAATTTATTCAAAGCACAGTTAAATGTTTAAAAAAAGGTGGTCGATTATTTTATATTGGTGCAGGCACTAGTGGTCGTTTAGGTGTCTTGGATGCTTCTGAATGTCCACCAACCTATAGGACAAATCCCGAAATGGTACAGGGAATTATTGCAGGTGGGTTTGATGCACTCATAAAATCAATTGAAGGGGCAGAGGATGACCCTGTTTTGGGAGAACAAATTGTGAACGATTTAAATATTGGTGAAAATGATATAATTCTTGGAATTTCTGCATCAGGAACAGCACCCTATGTATTATCTGCATTAAATCAATCTAAAATAAATGGGGCAATTACAGGATTATTCGTTTGCAATAATTCAAAAAAATTAAATTTCATTGACCATTTAATAAAAGTGATTGTAGGCCCTGAAGTAGTTACAGGGTCAACTCGAATGAAAGCGGGTACGGCAACTAAAATGGTATTAAATATGATAACCACGGCCACAATGATTAAACTCAATAAAACCTTTGGTAATGTAATGATTGATTTAAATGCTTCTAATGAAAAACTTTGGGATAGAGGCACTCGTATTATTATGCATTTTACAAATTTGAATCATGAAAGTGCTTTAGCGTTATTAAAAAGTGCAAATGGAGAAGTTAAAACCGCAATTGTTATGCAAAAATTGAATAAGAATTTTGATGATGCAAAAACTATTTTAGAAGAAAATGATGGATCATTAATTACTATTATTTCTGAAAAATAGTAGAGCCATAATTCATTATGGCATATAAGTTAAAAAAATTAA
>CAZGWH010000055.1:0-15597 GCA_964529325.1 uncultured bacterium
AACTTCCCGATAAACGCTATTGTGTTTATTGGGTTATATGTATTAATTTTTAATAGTGTATTAACGGAAATATTCATGTTAAAAGATGTACTCATTAATAATTATTTACAAAAACTAAATATACAGAATTATAGTAAACAAACAATTAGTTCTTATATTTCTGCACTCAATAAATTTATTGAGTATATTCAACACAATAAAACTAAAAAAATTGATGAAACCGTAATACAAAACTATTTGAATTATTGTAAAATTGAAAAATGCTATTCATTGTCCTCAATGAAGCAAATTTATTCGGCAATAAAATTTCTTTACCAAAAAGTTTTATTAAAAGAATTTCCTTCATCACTAAAATTTTCATTCAGACCAGAAGAAAAACTGCCCATTGTATTATCGGTTATTGATATAAAAAATATATTTTTACACACACCAAATTTGAAACATAAAACTATTTTAATGACCATCTATTCGGGTGGATTACGAATTAGTGAATTAATTAATTTAGAAATTAAAGATATTGATTATATTCGCAAAACAATAGTTATCCGTGGTGCGAAAGGAAAAAAAGATAGAATGATAATGTTATCCTCAAAACTAACTCCAATTTTAAAAACCTATATTAAAAATTATTCACCTCAAGTTTTTCTATTTGAAAATCCTAAGGGAGGAAAATATAGTACAACTTCAATCCGTTCATTTTATAAAAGGTCATTAGAAAAAGCAAAAATTAAAACTCCTGCAACTATTCATACATTAAGACATAGCTTTGCAACACATTTATTAGAACAAGGTACTGATATTAGATATATTCAAAAATTATTAGGCCATAAAAAACTTGAAACAACTCAAATTTATACTCATATTACAAAACTAGCATTTAATAATTTAATTAGTCCACTGGACAAAATTTAAAGGAAAACTCTCATGGCATATTTAATATTAGATATTGAAACCATACCACGGCCACCAATTGATGATACTGTGGAAGAAGTTATTTCACAAAAAACACAGGCACGGATTGAGCGAACTGGTGATGACCCTCAAAATGCAGAATCATTAATCCGATCAACCTCACCATTTTTTGGCCAAGTATTATGTATTGGCATGAGATGGCTACAAGATAATGGGCAAACAAAAGATAAAGTTATTTGTGAGGAAAATGAAGAAGCAACATTGAATGCTTTTTTTAATATTATTAACCACCCCAGTTCTCGTGGTGTTCGATTTGTTCATTATAATGGTATGGGGTTTGACATTCCATTTTTATTAGTCCGTAGTGCCCATTATGGAATTGAAATTAATAATTATAACTTTAAAGATTTACGCCGATTTTCTTACAAAAGCCATATTGATGTAATGATGTACCTTTGTAATTGGAATAGTTATAATTCCGTCAGTATGGATATTGCCTGTAGATCATTTGGGATTCAGTCTCCCAAAGAAGGTGAAGTAAAAGGTGATACTGTTGCAAAAGCATTTGAAGAAGGTAATATTGAAGCCGTAAATGAATATGTAATGAGAGATGTAGAAGCAACACATCAATTATTTAATAAACTTAAACAGTATATTTTATAAAATCTCAATGAAAATTGGATTACAACTTACTCAAAATCAAGAAAAATACTCAAAGTTACTTTCTATACTTAAATCCAAATTAGACCAAAAAAATGAAATCACTTTTATACAGATTGGAAATGATGACGATTTAAAAACAAAAATCGATTCATTAGATATTCTTGTAGCTTATAAAATAAATGAAAAAATAATTTCTCATTCATCTAATACATTAAAATGGGTTCATTTAGGCTCAGCAGGAATTGAGCAAAGTTTATTTCCTGAAATTTTGAAAAGTAAAACAATTATTACAAATGCAAGTGGAATCCACGCAGGACCAGTTTCTGAATTTGTAATGGGTATGATTCTATATTTTTCTAAACAGTTTTTAGGTTGTGAGAAATTTAAAGGTAATCAAAAATGGTCTCAATGGGAATTGGCAAGGAAAACAATTCAATTAAAAAATAAAACAATTGGAATAATAGGATTTGGAGAAATTGGAAAATCCATTGCAAAAAAAGCAAAAGCATTCGATATGAAGGTCATTGCGACACGGAGATTACAAAAAAAAGTTGAACATAAAAAAATAGTCGATGAGTTAGTTCCGCTTTCTGAATTAACATATCTTTTAAAAAATAGTGATTATATTGTTATCGCTTGCCCTCTCACACCACTTACGAATGGAATGATTGGCAAGGCTGAATTAGGAAAAATGAAATCGTCTGCATTTATTATTAATATTGCAAGAGGAGCTATAATTGATGAATCTGCACTTATTTACACACTAAAAGAAAATAAAATTGCAGGTGCAGGGCTAGATGTATTTGAAAATGAACCATTAGATAAAAATAGTCCAATGTTTGCGTTAGATAATGTATTTTTATCTCCACATATTTCTGGAAATTTCCCTGAATATCAACACGATGTTGTTGTGCAATTTGCTAAAAATTTAAATCGATACCTTTCAGGAAAAACCCTGAAAAATAGAGTGTGTAAAAAAAGATTATATTAATTTATTTCATGTAATAAATTTAGTTATCAATTAATTAATAAAATGACTGAAAACAAAACAAAACAAAATTCTTGGGTTTCAGAGTTAAATCAATCTGAAACAGATATAAAACGCAAAGAAAAGTATAATTCATTTTTTAAATATTTTTCCATAGGAATAGCGAGTATTCTTCTTATTGTAGGTGGTTTATATATTGGAAATTCAAAGTTCAAAACAATTCCTTCAAAAGTTGAAATTGCAGAAATAAATGTAGATTCGTCCTATAATGAAAAAATAGAAGTAGAGGAAAAAGTTAAAACAAATAATGAAAAAAAGTCAAAACAAATAATTGAAACTAAAAAAGTGAAAGTTGATGAAGAATCAATTAATATTATTGCTCTCAAAGAAATAAAAACTCAAAACTTAAATTCTATTGAAAAGCCTCAAGGGAGAAATGGAAAATATATTACCTATTATGATAACGGTAATAAATGGGTTGAATTATTTTTTGTAAATGGATTAAGAGAAGGAACTCAGTACAGCTGGCATAAAAATGGAAAAATAAAATCCGAGTTAAATTATGCGAATGGTAAAAAACATGGTTCGCAAAAATGGTGGAAAAAAGATGGGAAAATATTAAATCATAAATTTTATGAAGAGGGAGAATGGGTTAAAAGCGATTAATTTATTATTGACGAGAAAATGAATATTTTTTTGAATTTCCCTCCATTAAGAAATCATACTTAGTATTTATATGTAAAATATAATTTTCTCTTGTACCCGACTTAATACGGCTTTTAGGAAAACCTTTATTTAGCATTCTAAACTCTAACTCATAATTCCATAAATAATTTACACTATGAAATTCTTCCCATTTTTTTGTACCTACTTTGTCTAACTCAGCAATTGAATAGGCACTACCTTTAAATTCTGCGAGGAATTTTTGCTTACTATTTTTTGAAGTCACATCCCATTTTCCATGTAAATAATTTTTAAATGGGTTATTTTCTGGTTTCAACCATCTTTTTAAATCTTCATGTAACTCGGCATATTTCCTTAAAACGCCATTAATTTTATCATCAACTTGTAAAATATCACCAGTATCATCAAAGTAATGAACTTCAGTTAAAATTTCACTATGTCCTAAAATTTTCCAATGTTGAACAATCATTTTATTTCCGTTTTCAAATGATTGTGTTTCAATTTCTTTATTTATTTCAGGCATGAGGGTATCTCCATCTTCAACATTAATTGTCATAGATGTATCGCCAAAAGAGGATAAGTAAATAATTTTTGATAAATATCTTTTAGGTGGATTTCCCGCATATACTTCTATTTCTTTTGGAGAACCATCAGAATAGATGTCAACAATTTTAGATTTTTCAGGCGAGGAGCAATGGGTAAAAAATAATCCAAATATTAGAATTATTATCGAATAAGTAATTTTCAATTATTGTCCTTTAATTTTTCAATTTCACGATGTAATGTAGTTTTAAAATCATTTTTTTTTGGTTTTATTGTAGAGGTAGTTTCATTCATTAATTTAAAATATAACCAAATTCCAAAACCAATAATAGCAATAATAATTAATGAAATCAATTTCCGTCATATCCAACTGTATTGCCATAAGGATCTGTTTTTATAAGAAGAATATCTTTACCTCCGGAACCATAAGAACTTGTTTCTCCTGTTAAAATAAATCCACCGTCTTCTGAAACTACATTTATGCTATAACCATGTTCGTCCATTAATCCATCTTCAAAAATATTTTCAAATTCAATAGCACCATTAGATTCTAAATTTACTTTTATAAACCAAAGATCACCGTTCCCATTTTTAAATGTTGTTCCCAATATTAATATTTCATCCGAATTATCATTTAAATAAACCATATCCACGGCATCATCTGAAGAAGTATATCCATAATTATTTCGCCATATTTCATTTCCATCTAAATCAACTTTAATAAGGCATATTGGAGACGATGAATTATTTCCTTCTTTTCCTAATATAAAATATCCACCCCCATCATTATCTACAAGGAGTTTACGCGCATAATCTTGTCCTCCTGTCCCAGCAAGTGTTTTATTCCACTCTTCTTCACCATCTTCACTTACTTTTATTAACCAAATATCAAATCCTCCAGAACCATAAGATCGAGTTTCCCCTAAAAGCAAATAACCTCCAATTGGTATTGGATATAAATCACGACCATATTCAAAATCAGATCCACCAAATCTAAACTCATTTAACATATTTCCAACATGATCTAATTCCATTAACCATAATTCACTTGCCCCATTTTCAAATGACTCAGACCATCCTGTTACGGCTAAATTTCCGTCATTTTTTTCAACGATAGAAGTTAATCGATCATTTTCAGCACCGCCATAAGTTTGTTCATTTAAAATATTACCATTTAAATCTGTTATCAATAGCCATCCATCACTTCTGCCTTCACTAGATGATTCTGTTCTTCCAATCAATGCAATTGTACTATCTTGTAAAATAATTGATTGAACCAAAATATCTCGATCAGCCCCACCAAATGATAAATTTTCTAATTCTTTACCTTCGGAATCAACTTTCAAAAATAAACCATCTTCCATGCCCATTCCTGATGATTCAGAATAACCAGAAACAATAAATCCCACTTCACCTAATGGTAAAACATGATATCCTTCATCATCAGTACCACCACCAAAAGTTTTATAAAATCGTGTAAATGCATTTGCTGACTTTATTGGACCTTCCGTTTTTTGTTCCCAAATATCAATAACATCTACTCTATAATACCGTGTTTCATTATCGTAAATTCCTACACGAGTATATTCTTGACTCTCAGATGAATTTGATGTAAATATCATTTCATCTTCATTCATATTTTCATCATACGACTCATAGAGTTCATATCTTAAAAAATCAGTATCGAATGATTCTTCCCATTGAATAATTATACTATTATTATCATATTCAGCTGAAATAACCAAAACCTCATTAGGAAATGGATCTGGTGGTACATATTTTGGAAGCCCCGGTTTTTCAAATCCAAGTGTATCATAAACAATTACTCGGTAATAATTATCTTCTTGGGTCGCATCAATATTTGTTCTGTAATAAACCGTATCATCTTGGTCAAATGTTTGATAAATATCAACCTTATCATAATGTAAAATATCAATCCAAGGATATAAATGTTGTAATTTATACTTTTTAAAATCAGTTGCATTTGTTCTTTGCCAAGTAATTTGATATATATTATCAATTAAATTTACTGAAATTATTGGAGATTCTTGTGGATATGAATTTGTATTATCAACATGAATTGTAATTTCATTACTTTTTCCAATATTCCCATTTTTATCATAGGCTTTTACTTCTAAGTAATAAGTTCCATCATCAATATTTGTTGTATTCCAAAACATTGAATATGATTCTTTTAACTCATTAATAAAAATAGATGTTGAAGTTGAATCATTATTCACCCAAAGTTGAGCTCGTTCTAAATTACTATTATCTTCAATTAAACATTTAATTTCTACAATTTCATATAGCACTTCACCGTGAGTTGGTGAAATTATTTCAACTTCAGGTGCTTCCAAATCTGGCATAATTAACAAACATGAAGTCGCAATTAATGCTAAAATGATAAATAATATTTTATTTTTTGAATTTATTTGCATTCTTTTACTCATTTTTTAAAATTTCTATAAAATGAAATATAAAACGAAGCGTTAAATTACGATGTATTTCATCTCACATAATCACCTCAATTTAATAATATTTATATATGACCAAAAAGACATTACAGAAAAAAATTATATTTTTATTACTTTTTTTAACAAGTTGTTATATTTTTAAGACTGGAGAGTACGAATCCTATTATAAAAATGGGCAAGTTAAGCATACTGGGTTTTATAATTCTGGAAAAAAGGATGGGGTTTTCAGATTATTTACAAAAGAAGGTGTATTAATTTCTGAAGAAAAATTTAAAAATGGAAAATTACATGGTAAATCGATATGGTTTACTGAAGATGGTTTTCCGCAAACAATTGGAAATTATCAAAATGGAATCAAACATGGATCATTTCAATGGTTTGAAAATGGAGTAATCACACAAATTGAAAATTATTCGGAAGGAATTAAAAATGGACAAATGGCTTGGTATGATAAAAATGGATTTATTAAATCTTTAGGGAATTACAAACAAGGAAATAAAAGTGGACTTTTTGCATGGTATTCGGATTCTACACAATCTACAGGACGATTTGCATGGTATTATGATTCTGGGATGATTGAATCAATTGGAATAAAAAAAGAAGGAAAATGGGAAGGGAATTGGAAAGTCTATTGGGAAAATGGAAACCTGAAAATAACAGGGTCGTTTATGCAAGGCGTAAGAGATGGGCAATGGATTTGGTATTATAAAAATGGAAATTTAGAATCAGAAGAAAATTATAACAGAGGATTAGGAAATGGACAAACAATTACCTATCACCGAAATGGCCAAGTAAAAAGTAAAGGAAGATACCGGAATGGTAAAGCCGTTGGGAATTGGTTTTGGTGGAATGAATCAGGGGAACGAGTGCGAGAAGAAGAGTTTTAAGATTTAGGTAAAAAGAGGAGTGCCCCAATAAATTGAGGCACTATAAAGAGGTAAGTAATTGAGGTATTTTTCCTATATCCTAACAAATATTAAAACCTTTTAAATAAATATTTTTTGATTTATCTCACGAAATATTAAAATATATTGTAAAAATATTAAAATATTATTTAGTATATATTGTTGTGTAAATTTAAGTGCTTTATTTAAAGATGATAGATATATTTTAAAGGGCGTTTTAGTCAAAGTAGATTTTATAATCTTCTAGAACATAGAAGATTTGTTTTTTTAAGTAAAGAATTAATAATTAGTAAAATAATAAGTTAGGCAAACAAATGAGTGATGTAAAGCAAGGAACAGTTAAGTGGTTTAATGGTGCAAAAGGTTATGGATTTATTACCCCAGAAGGTGGAGATAAAGATCTTTTTGTTCATATGAGTAGTATTCAAATGGACGGCTATAAAACGCTAAATGATGGTCAAACTGTTAGCTATGAAGTAGGACAAGGTGATAAAGGACCTTGTGCTGTAAATGTTGTTCCAAAATAATATTTATAACAAAATAGTGAAGAAGATTATATCTTCTTCACTATTTCCTTTTTACTAAAAACTTCCCATTATAAATTAAATTCCCTCTATTTTCTCCATTTCTCTAAGCATTTCATAAGAAAAAATTCCCGTATTATGTCCATCACCCCAAGAAACACGAATGGCATAATGACCAATTTTCACCACATTTACTAGTTGAAATGCATTCGCCGATAATTTTTTATCAGGCCCCTTATAAACATTTCCAAAAACATCCGTTTCGCCAGAACAATGCGCACAAGGACAAAGTGTTCTCAATTTTTCATAAGACAATAATGAATCAGTCTCATCATTCCATTTAATTGCTAAACCCATTGGGAATAATTGCATATCTCTAATTTTTAAATTCATATTAATCTCTTTTTGGAGTAAATAATGTTATTGTTTCTTTCCGCGTTGATTCCGCTTTCACCTCAATTTTAGCTGATAATTCAAATGCACTTTCTTTGTCAAATTCTACGCTACTTTCAATTATTTCCATTGTACTCCCCGAATTTTCATTCCAATTTACAAAAATATTTTCATCTTTTAAATTTTTAAATTCTGCTTCAATCGTAACAAATATTCCTTTATTTGTTTCGTTTATATCCATATAAGTGAATTTATACAAAATATCTTGGGATGGTTTTAATTTAAGATGAATATTTTTTCCCATAGAAGTTTTGGGAATTTGTTTTTCATTTATAAACATATTTAAGTCATCTTTATTTTCATAAATATTCAGCCTTCCTTTAGGAAGATGTACCTTTAACTTTTCAGAAGAATTTAAAACCAATAATAATTCCGTTGAATTCCAATTATCATTTTTATCTCTTCTTCCTGCTCTTTTATCAAATCTAGTATAATGTTTTGCAGAATAAATTCGATTCATTGATAATTGAGTTTTTTTAATAAAATTTGCATTCAGGATTGAATTTTGATTTAATGTAGTTTTCTGCGGTACTTTATAAATTTCAACATCCTCAATTTCCACAGTCTTTGGAACTTCAGATGAATTATTATTTGACTCTCTTGACGCCGTTTTATGCATAACTCTAATTGGTTTAGTATTATTTTGTGAATTACTACTTGCAATTAAATATATTTCAGCAGGTAAAAAGGAAGTTTCAGTATTATTAATAATTTGATAATTACCATTCAATATTGCTTTATCCTCACCAATAATAACTAAATGATATTCAGCTTCCCAGCTTAGCCCCATTGTGAAATATGATAAATCAAGATTTCCATTCCCAGTTTCGGCAAATCCTGAAGTTGTTAAAAAAACTTCATTTTCTAAGTGTTCAGGAATATATGGAAATATGGGTTTTAATTGTGGATTTACAACGACGCCATTTTTTATTCCATATATTGCTTTAGAATTATTATATGAAATTAAAGTAGCATCAATAATTTCATTTTTTTCAAAATCGTGTAATAAAATTTTACTTCCCACAAAATGTTGAAGTAATGATTCTTCAGATATAAAATCACTAATCACAGAAAAATTATTTAAAATATAATTTTCAGCATTTATTTGAACTCCAGAATCAATAATTTCATTTGAAATTCCGATAATTTTTAGTTCTAATTCACCTTTTTTATCAATTTCTAATACTCTATTTTCATTTACCATTGCTTTACCTGAATGATAAATAAAAATTGATGTTCGACCATTAAGATTTGGTTCTATTAATTGAATAGAATATAATTGACTAAGAAACATTATTAATATAATTGAATATTTCATTTGTTTTTCCTTTTTAATTCTGTTTTTAATTGTTGAATAAATAGCTCTTTTTTATCAAACTTATAACGAATTCGAAGTGTAAATATATGATAATTTTCAATAAACTCATTTGGTAGTTTTACAATATCTTTTTCCGTTGTAATAATATTATTTACTCCAAAATTTTGAATTTGATGATTTAATTGTTGGATTGTTTTGTTAGAATAAGGCTCATGATCTTTAAATACTACAAATTCAACGAAGGAAATTTGTTTACTTATTAATCCTATCTTAAAAGAGTTGGGGTCGCCTATGCCACAAAAAGCAAAAACATTATCTTTGAGTATTTTAATTTTTTTATACTGTTTTTTTGAATATTCCCATATTTCATATTCAAATTTAGTTGCGTAAACTTCTTTTTTATAGTCTATTTTTTTTACCCAATTAGGTAACTTAAATTTATTTGTTTTCGTTAAAATCATTAAACTAGATCTTTGAATTTGTTTTTTAGTTTCTCTTCCAAATCCCATCGGTAATAAACTTAATTCTGAATATGATTTTGAAGAATTTAATAATAAAATATCTATATCTTTTTGAATACCTAACTGTTGAAACCCATCATCTAAAATTATTAAATCGGGGTGGAATTTCTTTTCCATAATATGAATTGCGTTTACTCTATTCTCATCTACTGCAATAATACAATTCCCTAATAAATTGGCAAGTAAAAATGGTTCATCACCAGCAATTTCGGGGTTTGATTTCATTTCGTTGCCATCATGAACCAATTGAAATCCATTAGATTTTCTTCCATAACCACGGCTAATAATTGCAATTTTAGGGTATAATTCTTTTAATTCTTCAGCAATAAAATGAACCATTGGTGTCTTGCCAGTACCTCCAACTGTTAAATTTCCAATTGAAATTATTGGTGTTTTGAATATCTGCACATGCTTAATGCCTATAAAATAAACAAAATATCGTAATTGTAATATTAGCCAATAGATTAACGAAAAAGGCCAAAGAAAAAAATATTTTATGAATTGAAACATTTATCCGCTTTTTCTTGAACCTTATTCATAAAATCAGACAAATATTGTGAACCTTCTCCAGATTTAATTTCATCTGGAAAGTCCATTGGTTTTGAAATTGTGATAATTATTTTTCCAAAAGGTTTTGGAAGTCTAAATCTATCCCATGATTTCATTTCTATAAATTTGGATGATGTGCCTGTAATTGTCAATATTTGGGCATTATATTTTCTTGCCATTGTTAATGAGCCTGGCTTTGCAATATTCTTAGGCCCTTTGGGGCCATCATTTGTAATGCAAATATAAGGTGTATCAGAATTAAATACTTTTGTCATCTTTCTCAACACTTCCTTTCCGCCCTTATTACTTGAACCTCTAATTAATTGATATCCCCATGATTTTAAAATTCGTCCCATAATTTCCGCATCTTTATGGCGACTTGCAATTGCCCATAAACCTTTCTGAATACGAGATAAACCAAAACTTGCAAAAACCAATCTACCATGCCAGCAACAAAATAAAATAGGCCGTCCAGTTTTCATTGCAGAAAAAGCATGTTCTTTTCCTCTAATTTCTAATCTATTCGAAAACATTAAAAAATTTAATAAAATTTTACCTAAAAAAGTGAAAAGTGAAATTTTAAATGCTTCCATTTTTTCCTTTTAATATATACTCTGCAATTCTATTGTTTGCACCAGAATCACCGAGTTGATTTTTAATTTCAATTAATTGATTCTGTTTATCTTTTATCAATTTAGAATCTGATAATAATTCAATGACATAATTTGAAATATTTATCGGGTTCGCCTCATCTTGCAATAATTCAGGCATTATTTCCTTTTTTGCAATAAGATTAACCATCCCTGCAAACTTTACTCTTACAAATCGTTTTGAGAGCCACCACGAAATGGGTGACATTTTATATACAACAACTCCAGGAGTTCCAAAAACAGCTGCCTCTAAGGTAGATGTTCCCGATGCAATTATTGCAACATCTGCAATTTCTAAGGCATGTTGTGGATTATTTTTCTCAAGTTTTACCCATTTGGGAGTTTTATCAAGTAAATTATTAATATGTAGTGATTTTGCACATCCAACTAATACTTGTAATTCTGGAATTTTTAATTTTATTAATTTCGCTGATTTTATAAATATTGAAAAATGTCTTTTAAATTCTTGTTCTCGACTCCCAGGATAAAGAGTTAAAATTGGTTTATTAGGATTAATATTTAATTTTTTAGCCAATTTTTCTTTAGGCGTTGCCTTCCATTCATCAAAGATTGGATGGCCAGCAAAAAAAACGTCCACATCTCTTTTTTTATACCATTCAGGCTCAAATGGAAAAATCACAATACGATTATCAACATATTTTTTGAGAATCTCTATTCGTTTTTCTTTCCATGCCCAAATTTGAGGGCATATATAATATGTGATTTTTGCTGATGAAATATTTTTTATCTTTGGAAGTAAATTCAAATTAAATCCAGGATAATCAATTAGTATAATATGGTCAAATTTAATAGAGCTAATTTTTTCTAATACATCTTTTTTAACTTTCATAAAAAAAGGTAGATGTTTTATCACTTCAATAAAACCCATCACTGACATTTTCTCAATGGATACTAACGAATTTAATCCTTGAGCTTCCATTAATTTCCCACCGATACCTGAAAAAGAAATATTTGAATTCACTTTTTTTAATGATTCCATCAAATAACTTCCATGAAGATCACCCGAAGATTCACCTGCAATTATAAAAATATTTATCTCTTTATTCATTTAGCAGGTTAGATTATTTTGATTCAATAATATTTTGAATTTGGATTGCTAAACTTAATGCCTTTGTTGCTTCTATTCCACTATAACCTAAATTTTTATTTGTGCGAATCGTTTTTATAAAATAGTCAAATTCTATGGCAAGCGCATCAGATTGTTCAACTTCTACATTTTGATATTGAATATATTTTTTCCGAGGACCATCAATTGTATATGTCGTTTGAGTTTTATCATTTTCAGGTTCATTATCAAATGAATGATAATCATCTACAATTCTATTTAGAAAATCAACTGTAATGTAACGGTGATGTTGGAAAATCCGCATTTTTCGCATTTTTTTAAGCGAAACTCTACTTGTTGTTAAATTAACAACACAGCCATTTTCAAATTCAAGTCGGGCATTTGCTAAGTCAGTTGTGTCAGAAACAATAGATTGCCCAAACGCTTTAATATCTTTAACTTCTGAATGTACCAGAGATAATACAACACCAATATCATGAATCATTAAATCCAATACAACAGGAACATCAATTCCCCTACCTGGAAATGGTGATAGGCGATGAGCTTCAATAAACATTGGGTCTATATCTTCAAAATTAATTGCTGTTAATGCAGGATTAAATTGTTCAATATGCCCCACTTGAATAAATTTATTTAACTCTTTTGCCTGCAGAATCAATGATTCTGCTTCTTCTAAAGTATGTGTAATTGGTTTTTCGATAAATACATGACATCCAAATTCCATTGCTTTTTTTGCAACCTCATAATGAAAAATTGTTGGAGTTGCAATAGAAACTGCATCACAGTTATTTAATAATTCTTCAATTTTATTAAATCCTGTTACATCAAATTCATTTAAAATAAATTCTCTGCGAGCGATATTTTGTTCGAAAAAACCAACAAAATTAATATCATTTCTACTAATTAATTTTTCAAGATGATATTTTCCTAAATGCCCAACACCAATAACGCCAATGTTTAATTTCATAAATCTATATTTTTATTTAATAATTAAGTAATGAAATTTAAGATATTTTCACTAATCAATCTATTTAGAGAGTGTAATAATTATTTTATTGTAATTCATCATATTAATAGATTAGCATTCATTTAAATTAAAGAAAGAACATATAATGTCGTTTATATTTTACTTTTTAGGAATGGCAATCATTTTATTTGGAATGGTTTTTATTTCTCAAACAGCAGGGCTACAACCTGAAATTTTTTATAATGTATTTAGTCTTATTTTTGTTTTTGGACCTACTATATTTATTGCACTTTCATCATTCAGAGTTGGTCAAGTATTTAGATCCTTAGGACTTGCATTTGTAGATACAAAGGATAAATCTATTTTATTAATTGCAGTAGATTGTTTAACAGAAATGAAATCCACGAGTATTGCTTCTGGATTTATAGGGACAATTATGGGTTTAATTATTAATTTTAGTTCCATCAAAATGGATGAAAAATTATTTCAAGCATTTTGTGAATCGTTGGGAATATCATTAATTCCAACACTTTATGGTCTTATTGCAGGCTATCTTATTTTTGAACCGATGAAGAAAAATGTTCAAAGACAATTAGATAATCTTCAATAACGATTTATTACCACCATTTATAAAATTAAAAAGGAAATTTAGTGAAAACAATTATAGAACCATTTAGAATAAAATCGGTCGAACCCATTAAAATGAATACTCGGATTGAACGAGAATCCGTACTTGAAAACGCTCATCATAATTTATTTTTAGTAAATGCATGTGATGTAATTATAGATTTACTGACAGATTCTGGAACGGGTGCAATGAGTAGTGAACAATGGGCTGGGATTATGCGTGGTGATGAATCGTACGCAGGAAGTATAAGTTTCCAACGATTTGAAAAAACAATCCAAAATATTATGGGGTTTAAAAATGTAATTCCGACCCACCAAGGTAGAGCTGCTGAACGAATTTTATTTTCGGTAATGTGTAAGAATGGAGATGTTATCCCGAGCAATACTCATTTTGATACTACTCGAGCAAATATTGAGATTCAAGGAGCAATAGCAAAAGATTTAGTTATCAAAGATGGATTAGACCCGCAATCTAAACATCCATTTAAAGGAAATATGGATATCGATAAATTAATTTCTACAATTGAAGATGTAGGCGTTGATAAAATTCCATTAATTATGGTCACTATTACCAATAATTCGGGAGGTGGACAGCCCGTATCATTAGAAAATATTCGTGAAATTTCTAAAATCGCTCGAAAATATAAAATCCCATTCTACATTGATGCTTGCCGATTTGCTGAAAATGCTTATTTTATTAAACTCAGGGAAGATGAATTTAACAATTCTTCCATTGAATTTATTGTTTCTGAAATTTTTAAATGTGCTGATGGATGTACAATGAGTGCAAAAAAAGATGGAATTGCAAATATTGGTGGATTTTTATGTACAAATGATAATGAAATGGCTCAAAAGCAAAAAGATTTACTCATTTTATCAGAAGGGTTTCCAACCTATGGAGGGCTTGCAGGGAGAGATTTAGAAGCGATTGCGATTGGATTAAGAGAAGCAATGGATGAAAATTATTTAGAATATCGAATAATTTCAACCCAATATTTAGGCGAAAAAATAAGCGAAGCTGGTGTTCCAATTGTACAACCTCCCGGCGGTCATGCAATTTATATTGATGCAAAGGAAATGCTACCACAAATCCCTCCTCATGAATACCCTGGACAAGCATTAATTTGCGAATTATATTTAGAATCAGGAATTAGGTCTGTTGAAATTGGAACGGTTATGTTTGGTTCTACAGATAAAGAGACGGGAAAAGAAATTTTAGCCCCCATGGAATTAGTAAGGCTCGCAATCCCAAGACGGACTTATACTCAAAGCCATATCGATTATGTAGTTGAATCTATAATTAATGTATATCATCGAAAAAATGAAATTTCTGGATTGAAAATGACATATCAAGCAGAACACTTGAGACATTTTACTGCTCATTTTATTGAAAAGTAAATAATTAGATTATTGGTAAAATACACTTTAAAACTATATATTTAGTAATGAATTTAATTGTAGAGAATCTTCATTATAATAAAGTTTCTCTGGGAAACCCCAAATTTGCTGAATTCAATTATTTACAAACCGCTATGATTTACACACATGTAATGAATAAAGGGCCGATGGGTGTAAAAAGTCCTGGAGATAGTTTGTTATGAAAATTTCTAAAAGTGTTATACGGCAAAAAGAGCGGTATAACAATATTAAAAAAGAGAGTAATTGTTTGGTTAACTCCAATAATTACTATAAGTTAGAAGAAAATAAGGAAAAATGTATATACTGCAATTTG
>CAZGWH010000056.1:0-15524 GCA_964529325.1 uncultured bacterium
AACTTGCATAACCATTACAGGTACCATTACAATCTAAGAATGAATCACCATTACATACTCCTGCACAATCTTTATCAGCATCTAAACAATCAGAACCAATTGTTAACCCGTTAATTGTAGATGCGACTTCTTGAGCATTCATATCCGTTAAGGTTGCATTGGTAATTGTTGCATTTGCAATATCACCAAGTACGGTTAATGTTGTTAGTACTCCTGCACCTGCTGGAATTGGTGTATTACTAAATGATATACCAATTACCGTTGTTGCATTTGTTTGTACTAAATCTAAATATGTTCCCGCGGCACCACCTGTTGCACTATTTTCTACTACTTCTACACCTGAAACATCAAACTGGAATCCAGTGATATCTTGACCAAAGTCATAAGATACAACTAAATCTACTGTAGGTGGTGCAAATTCATGTGGATGAGTACCAATGTAATCCCATGTGTTTTGATCAAATACTGCCCATTCAGAATCATCTGCATTTGTACCTGCTGATAAAGCCCAATCGGTATTACCAGAAGCTACATCAGCTTTTCTAACAATTGTATGGTCTTTAGTAGCATTTGAAACTCCAGCTACAGACCAACCACTTCCGGGATCACCATTCCAATCACCAACACAATCTAATATTTCAAAACCACCTTCATTTCCAAATACTAAACAATATCCATCATCGCCATTACTTAAATAATTATGTGTTTGATCACATTCAGCAGAAATAATAGCATCTGCACTACCATGACAAATAACATATACATCACCAGGAGCTATAACAGCACCTTCTGAAAAATTATTCCAATATTCATATTCACCAGTAACGGTAGGTGCATTAGAAACGCTTGGGAATGCATAGCCAGATAATGAAACAGACTCACCAGATGCATTATAAATTTCTACATATTTATTATTACTAGATCCTTCAGCGGCTTCGGAAAAAAACAAATTAGCTACAGAACAAGAAGTACCATCGCCATCACAAACTCCGCATGCATCTTCAGCTGATGTTCCTCCACAATTACCGGCACAATCATTAAATAAACATGAGCTATCATCAATTGTCGCATCTACATTAAAATTACATGCATTTACATTTGTACATCCAGGTACATCAGCAGAAAAATCATGTGGATGACCACCAATATAATTCCAAGTGTTTTGATCAAATACTGCCCATTCAGAATCATCTGCATTTGTACCAGAAGAAGCAACCCAATCTGTATTACCAGATAATATAGCCGACTTTCTCACCAATGTATGATCTTTTGTACCCTGAGTAATTCCTGCAACATCCCAATATGTACCCGAGGTGGCAATATCTCCGACTACATCTAATAATGTTCCTGAAGCGTTATGAATTAATCCCTGTGCATCATTTCCATTATGATATAAAGCTCTTGTTTCATTACAGAAAGGGATAATTCCATTCGCATCTGCACTACTATGACATACAACATAGACACCTCCTGGTGCAATAGTTGCACCATCGGCAAATGTATTTGAATATTCCCAATCAGTACATGCATTACTACAATTCACAAATGAATAATCAACTAAATCAACAGATGCATCAGATGCGTTATATACTTCAAAATATTTATTACTACTTGATCCTTCGGCATGTTCTGAGAAAAATAAATTAGCAGGAGGAGAAGCACAAGACGAGCCATCACCACCACACACACCACAATCATCTACAAATGCACTTCCAAAACATTCACCTGCGCAATCTTTATCAGCATCTAAACAATCAGAACCAATTGTTAACCCGTTAATTGTAGATGCGACTTCTTGAGCATTCATATCCGTTAAGGTTGCATTGGTAATTGTTGCATTTGCAATATCACCAAGTACGGTTAATGTTGTTAGTACTCCTGCACCTGCTGGAATTGGTGTATTACTAAATGATATACCAATTACCGTTGTTGCATTTGTTTGTACTAAATCTAAATAGGCTCCCGCAGCACCACCTGTTGCACTGTTTTCTACGACTTCTACACCTGAAACATCAAACTGGAATCCAGTGATATCTTGACCAAAATCATATGATATAACTAATTCAACATTAGCAAAAATACAAGAAAGTGTGAGTGCTATAATTGACACCCATTTGAACCCCTTATTAATTGTAAACATAAACTATCTTCCTCCTAAAAAGATTATTATTAAATAAAAAAATTAAAATTTCCTCCGCATTGCAGAAATAAAAATTATATTCTGTAATTCGTAATTTGTTAAATAGAATCTAAAATCTGTCGTAATTAATTAACAAATTGTAGATACTTTTACATTTTTTAACATTTCTAATTTATTGAGATATAAACTGCTATACAATAAATATTTACAAACAGAATATTTAGTTTTGATTAATATCACATAAAGCCATAATTATTTTGAATATTTCTAAAATTATGAATTAAATTTTGTAATAATTTCTATAAAAAAGAATGAAAAAAATAAAAACAACAGTTAATGACTTAAATGAGTTGCTCTTTGTAATTTATATACTATTATTTTTACAATTTAATTCATAATTAAGGATAAAACAAATGGCACGAAATAAAATCACACTTATTGGTGGTGGACAAATAGGTGGAAACTTAGCTCTTATCGCAACTCAAAAAGAATTAGGAGATGTTATTCTATTTGACATTCCACAATCTGAGGGGATGGTTAAAGGTAAAACATTAGACATTATGCAATTAAGGCCACATGATGGATATGACGCAAATTTAACAGGAACTTCAAATTATGAAGATATTAAAGGATCTGATGTTGTAATCATAACTGCAGGAGTTCCTAGAAAACCAGGAATGTCAAGAGATGATTTATTAGGTATTAATTTAAAAATAATTTCTGATGTAGCTACAAATGTAAAAAAATATGCACCAAATGCATTTGTAATTGTTGTATCAAACCCATTAGATGCAATTGTATATGCTTTTTATAAAGTTTCAGGTTTTAGCAAAAATAAAGTTATTGGTATGGCAGGAGCATTAGATAGTGCTCGATTTAAAGCATTCCTTGCAATGGAAACTGGATATTCAGTCCAAGATATTCAATGTATGGTTTTAGGTGGTCATGGAGATACGATGGTTCCAATTACACGACTAGCTACAATTGGTGGTATTCCTGCTGAAGATTTAATTTCAAAAGAACGATTAGATGCAATTATTGAAAGAACTCGATTTGCAGGCGGAGAAATTGTAAAATTATTTGGAAACGGTTCTGCGTTTTATGCTCCAGCGGCATCTGCAATTGAAATGGCTGAATCCTATTTAAAAGACAAGAAAAGAATTATTCCAAGTGCTGCGTTATGTGAAGGTGAATTTGGGATTGATGGGTATTTCATCGGAGTTCCAACTGTAATTGGTGCAAATGGAATTGAAAAAATATTAGACTTTCCATTATTAGAAGATGAGAAAACACAATTAATGAATACACTTGAAGCTGTTAAGAAAACAGTTGCTGAAACAGGGTTATAAAAGTAAATTTAAATTTATTAGGTTAATAATATGATGAAAAAAATCTGGTTTATAATAACTATTTTTCTTTTCCATGGATGTACTGAATTTATCGATGCTATTGGTAATATTCAACTTCCTGCTTGGGAAACAGAAATGAGTTTTCATATTCATGAAGAAAATATTAGACTCTCTGAAAAAATTTCAGATACTACATTTATTGCTTATGATTGCACAGATACAACTCTTTGTGATACAAGTAGAGGTCGAATTTATATGATTGAAATAAGTGATTCAATAGGTACTATTACTGTTGGAAATCAACTTGAATTTGATGATATTCACCAAGAATTTGAACAGTCAATAGATGAAGTTGTAATAAATCCTGTAACAACAAACTTGTTAACCGAAATTGGAACAATAAGTTTAGGGCAAATGCCTTCTCAAGATACACCTTTAATTACCTTTAGAGATATTATGGATTCTGGGACTATTGAATTAGCTGAAAATTTAGCTCTTGCAAATGAAAGTGGTGGTAATAATACTATAAATATTCCATCTTCATCAATTACACCTACAGAACAATTATTTTCATTTTCATCTTTTAGTGAAGCTGAAATTTATTCCTCATCAATAGATATTACAATTTCAAACAATATGTTTATCACACTTGGTGAACCAATTACAATTGAGTTAATGGATACATTAGGTATTCAATCACTTGGACAAGTAATATTTAATAACAAAATTAGCACGAATGATTCTTCTACTGAATCCTTGAACTTAAATGGTGTAACCTTGCCGGGAACTATAAAAATTATAGTAACAGGGAATACTTCGGGGACAGAAGACGAAGATCACCTGATTCAATCTTCGGATTTAGATTCTGGTTTTTATATTTCTATTACAGTTAACGAAATGGAAGTACTAAGTGCCACTGCAAATATTCCTGAGCAGACAATGGCTAAATCTGGAAAATTTGCTTTAGCCCAATCATCAAGTCAAATTCAGTTAGTAAATGCTGAAATTGAATTTGGATTACTTGACCTAATCGTTGAAAATGGAATTTCACTCGCTTCAATATTGGAAATTTCAATTCCAGGATTAACAAACGAGAATGGGCAATATTCTACCAGTTTTCAAATTGATGGAGCATTAGGAAATACACCTTCAATTACAAATCCAAATGCTGAAACTTTATCAGGGTACACACTTTCATTGGTTGGTGATTCTTTAGAATATTTTTATACCGTTACCACAATTCCAGATTCTGTAAATATTGACCATACAGACCAAGTTAATGTAGAATTAAAAATTCATGGACCTGATGAAAATACAGGATTAACATTTACAAGTATCGAAGGTTATTTTAATGAAGTAATCGAAAATTCAAGCCAAATTGATTTAGCATCAGAAACACGCTTAGAAAGTGCAGTGCTAGATTCAGGACAAATGAGTTTATCTATTATTAATGGCCTTGGATTAAACGCAGAAATTAAATTCACAATAGATGAGTTTTTAGATCCAAATGGTAATTCGCTAGAAAGTATAATTGAACTTAGTGGTCCGACAATAAACCATATAATTGATCTAAATGGCTATACAATTCAGCTTCCTGAAGGATCAATTGACGGAATTGAACCACAAATGATAAATTACACTTCTACCGTTACTATGGATACATCCTTACAGGAAATTGCAATTAATGGCGGGCTTACTGTTAATGTAGATATTACAAATTTAAAATTTGAATCGGTAAGCGGAATAATTAGTCCAGTTTCAATGGATCAAGTTATTGAATTTCCAATTGAACTTCCGAGTGCAATTGATGAATTTTCAGAGCAATTATCTGGATTTAATTTTTATAAATCTGATTTTGAGTTAGTAATTGAATCTTCCATAGAAGTGCCTATGGAAATTGGACTAAGTTTAAAATCATATCGGACAACAATGGAGACAGATGACACAATTGAACCTATTTACTTAGATTCAGCATCTTATGATACCATTTTAATTGTAGATCCATTTTTAGATAAAAATATTTTTAATTTATCCAATACTGAAAATCTGTTAAATATTTTCCCAAATAAAATTTCAGCGACTGTCCATGCTGAAGTTGGTGGTGGAAATGAATCTGGATTAATTACACAAAGTAGCGAGCTATCAGGAAATATTACAGTAAAAGTTCCTTTAGCATTTATAATTGAAGATACCATTTTATTAGATTTAGATATGCAACAAATAGACCCATTAGATGATATGATAAAAAATGTTCAACATGCTGAAATCACATCTATTATATCTAGTAATTTTGGGCTCAATTTTGATATTTCTGCATTTATATATTCAGATACTTTAGATACAATTCCAATTGACACACTTCTAACGAGTCTTGCAATGACAGGTGGTGAGACAATTGAAAACATCTCTGACTTAGATAATGAATTATTTATGAATATGATTGAAAATACAACCTATATAAAGCCAATTATTACAATTATGGGGAACTATGATGATGATGGTGCACCAATTCCATTTATAATTTATTCTACCGATTCACTTAAATTGGATATCATTGCTAATGCATCTATTCTCGTTGATTCAACATTAATAAATTCAGAAGGAAACTAAAATGACAAAATTAATCTTAATAATTTTATGTTTTACTTTTTCTACACTATCCCCTATTTTTGCAACCACAAATAATTCAACTTTTAAAAGTACTCAAATTATTTATAAAGAGAAACCTAAAAAGAAAACATCAGATAAAAATAAATTAGATAGATCCAAGAAAAGTTATTGGAAAAAAAGTAATCTAATTTTCCATCGGTTTTTCAGATCTTCTATTTATTCAGATAATAACCCTGCAAACTTAGGAATCAATTCTCCATTTTATAATTTTAGATTTGATTTACCTTCAATAAATCTTCAATTCACAAATAAATCAATTTCGCCTCAAATGATAATTGACCATTTTACAACAGGTGAACAATTGAGTATTAACGCTCAAAATGAAGTGTATTCAAATTTGAGTAATATTCAATTATTATCCCAAATAAATATAAATCCATTACTAATAGAATTTAGTAAATTTCGATTTTCATCCAATTTAGTTGCATTAGTAAATGGTGATTTTACAGGCGAAATTTTAAGCATCCCTTTTGCAAATTTAAATTTAGGCTCAAATTATAATCAAAAATTGGATGTAGAAATGGTAAGTTTCTTAAAAAATTCAATTGGGATAGGTCATACATATAAAACAAAATTTGCTACTTTAAGAGGCGGTGTTAATTATAATTATTATAAAGGAATAGTTTACGCGAAAACAATAGCTGATACTTTTAATCTTACCAATAATTTAGATAATGTAAGTACGAATATAAATTTATCTGTTGAAGGTTCTGAGTTATTTTGGAATTCAATAGAAGGTAATGCTATTGATGAAACACATTTAGGTGAAATATCAAATGGGTTCGATATTGGGTTTGGTGTAAATTTAAAGAAACTTATTCGCCAAAACTTGGATATTGAATTAATAATCCAAAATATTGGTGCATCTTTAACATTTATAAATGCGAAAAATGAAATTTATTCAAATGAGATCAATGTAAATAATATGGTTGAATTTGCCGATTCTATAAGTTTATTAAGTGAAGGAATGGATACGGTTATTATCAATAGCGATATTGCAATTGATATTCCTCGAAAAACAATTTTGAAAGCAACTTATCAACCTATTCCGCAATTTGTATTTTCGGGTGGATTTGAAAAATATTCATCTCAATTTTTATCCCAACAATCTAAACCAAATATTCATTTACGAGCTGGATTTTTCCCGACAAATTGGTTTCATTTAAGTTATAGTTTGAAAACAAATAATAAACAAATTGTACAATCTTTAGGAACAGGAATTCAATCAGGAATTATTGATATATTACTAAATGTATCGTCTTATGATGGATTAATCAATTCTGCAAACGGACTTGGATTAGGATTTAGAATTTCGTTTTATTTATAAACTAATTTAATGTCCAAAAAAAATAAACGATTTAATACAAAGAATTTAATGTGGTTTTTCTTACTATTAGCGTTTTCATTTATGTGGATATTTTCAAGTTACTCTTCAGTATCACCTGCAAATTGAAGCAATCCTGTTCTTTCTAAAAGAGCGTGAGTCGATGGTTCACTTCCCCTGAACTTTTTATATAATACTTTAGGGCTTTCTAAATTACCTTTAGATAATATGTTTTCTCTAAATGATTTTGCAGTTTCTTGATTAAAAATTCCATCTTCTTTAAACTTTTCAAATGCATCAGCTTCTAATACTTCTGCCCATTTATAAGAATAATATCCAGCTGAATATCCGCCTGCAAAAATATGTGCAAAACTACAACTAATCGATGAACCTTCAACAGACTCTAATAATTGTGATTTCTTCAATACTTCCTTTTCAAAGGCTAATGGTTCTGGTAAATTATTTGGATCTGTAGAATGATATCCCATATCTAAATACCCAAGTTGCAATTGTCTAATTGAAAACATTCCAGCTAAAAATTTACTTGATGATTTTACTTTATCAATCATATCATTAGAAATTTTTTCACCCGTTTTATAGTGAGACGCAAATATATCTAAGGCTTCTTTTTCAGTAACCCAGTTTTCCATAATTTGAGATGGTAATTCAACAAAGTCCCATTTAACAGAAGTGCCTCCTATTGATTGATAAGTACAGTCTGAAAGCAATCCATGCAGACAATGCCCAAACTCATGAAATACAGTCTCGACCTCTCTCATTGTTAGAAGTGCTGGTGTATTTGCTGTTGGTTTTGATAAATTGCAAGTCAAGGTTACATGCGGTCTTTCGACCTCTCCAAAGGACAATCCTTGAGATCTTAATTCATTCATCCACGCGCCAGATTTTTTGGTTTCTCTTGGAAATAAATCAATATATAATAAACCAATATGAGATTCATTTTCTTTAACTTCAAAAACTTGAACATCAGGATGGAATACTTGAATATTTTCTCGTTTTTCAAATTGGAGATTATATAGTTTACCTGCAATTTTAAATACACCGTCTAATACAGAATTAGCAGAAAAATAAGGTCTTAATGATTCATCGTCAAACCCATATTTTTCTTCCTTTAATTTTTCAGAATAATATGCTGTATCCCATGGTTTAAGAATATTAATTCCATCTTGTTTATTTGCATATTCTGTTAATATTTTTACATCTTGTTTTGCTGAAATCATTGAAGGCTCAAATAAATCTTCCATAAACTTTGTTACAGTAGAAACATTTTCAGCCATTCTATCTTCTAAAATATATTCTGCATACGTTTTGTAACCCAATAATAGAGCTTTTTCAAACTTTAATCGTGTGATTTGCTTAATATTTTCACAATTATTAAACTCACCTGAAGTACATTTTGAAGTAGAAGCCATATACATTTTTTCACGAAGTGATCTATTTTTTGCATATTTCATAAATGGAAAATAACTTGGCATTTGTAAAGTAAATACCCATCCATTTTCTTTTCCTTTTGCATCTGCAGTTTCTTTTGCAGAAATAAGAGATGATTCTGGTAATCCGTCTAATTCTTTTCCATCTGTAATCCAGAGTTCAAAATCATTCGTTGCATTTAATACATTTTTTGAAAATCGAGGAGATAATACTGATAATTTCTTATCAATTTCTCTCATTTTTTCTTTCTGCTCTGCATTTAACAATGCACCATTCCTTACAAATGATTTATAATATTTTTCAGTTAATCGTGCATCCTCTTTATTTAACTGATCAATATTTTCAAAAACAGTTTTCACTTTCTTGAATATAACATTATCTAAATAAATATCATTATCAAATTCAGAAGCCATTGGACTTATTGTTTCAGCTAATTTTTGAAATTCTTCAGTCGCTTCTGAACTATATAAACTAAAATAAACTCGCAATGCTACATCTAATTCTTCAGAACAACACTCTAATGGAATAATGGTATTTTTAAATATTGAGGATTCACTACATTCCCTAATATTTTTTAAATTATTTCTGCCTAATTCCATACCATTTTCAATTGCTGGAATAAAATGTTCTAATTTAATTTTGTTAAATGGTACAGAATTAAATGGTGTATTGAATTTATTTATTAATGGATTATTTGCCATCAAAATGTCCTTTCATAAAAATATTATATGCGTATAATTTATAAATAATTGATTTAATGCTTTAACAAATTTTGTCTAACATATATTGAATGGGCACCACCCTGTGTAATAAAATCATTAAACTGTAATAAATTATTCTGTTCAACATTTAAAAAGCGGTTTTTTAAATCTAATATTTCATTAAAAATGAGATAATCTAATAAAGGAATTGTATTGTACCAATTATTTTGTAATTTATTTATTGCCATTTCAGAAAATAAAATTTTTGAATAATGTTCTATATTTTCATTAATATTTGATTTAAAATATTCAATTTGTTGTTTTAATTTAAATATTGCAACTAATCTGTTTTCTAATAATAGTAATGCAAGTTCAGGCTCTCTTTTTATATAATTTGACTCTAATAATAAAGAATGAATATATAATTCCCATCCACCTAAAAATACATCATCTTGTAATAAGTTTAATAATTTTCCAGACTTTAAACTTTGATTTAATAATGTTAATTTTCCAGGATAAACTTCATTCACTAAATGAAACATTAGTATTTTGTCATTAATTACAAAATTAGAATCACTCATTTCAGGTAGAAAAAAATCAGCTAAATATCTCCCTGAAAAATTAGAATGGTAACTTGATTTAAATTCATTTTTAAAAGTTGATATTTTATAGTCAATTTGGGGTAATTTAAAAGAAACAATATTCTCCCTTTTAAAATTTCTATAAATATCATTTAAAACTTGATTTGACTTTTCAACTATCATTGAAGTTTTTAAATTTTGTTGTTTAAACGAATCAAAAATTGTTTTAATTACCTGTAATGTATCCTGTTGAGAAACCCAGACAGGTTCATCATATTCAATTAAGTAAATTGGTAAAGAGATGTCTAACATTTTGTTTAAAATTTTATCAATCTCATTATTTAATTTATTATGATCTATTAAATCATCAATAAATTGGCCTAAATAAGTTTCATACCCATTTCCCCAAATTTCATTTTCAATAATAGGAAATTCATTTTGATCAATTTTATTAATATTATTCACCAATTCAGTCAAAATATTATCAGATTCATTAAGCACATTTTCCCATCTTTCAAGAATATTAGAATCTGCATGACATTCTATTAAAAATGTATTTATTCGAGATTGAATTAAACTTATTTTTTCACTTCCTTCAAATGTAAATTTTGAAACTGGGTCAGAAATATGGGTTATAATATTTTCAGAAATAGTTTCCAATTCATTTAATCTACTTTTTAAAATATTTTCTTCTCTTGCGGTAAGAGTTCCACATTCCAAGTTTAATATCTTTAACCCATCATTTAATTTATTAGCCCATAAATTAAAATTCCAACTCAATGGATTTAAATGATTTTTAAAATACAACATATTCGATAAATGACTCCATAACACTAGATATTCAAACTCTAACTCATCAGAAAGTTTAGCTCGATCAATTTGTGATAATTCAATTAAAAATCGATGATGGTCAGCATAATATTCATCATTATCTTCTTTATTAAAAGAATGCCACCCATTAACATTTTCTAATTGATTAAAAGATTCAGATTTAACAGGATTAGATTTTAAATGCCAACCAATGAACGCACTCTTTAAATCATTAAAAGCAGATTCTTGAGAGCGGCTACACCCCTCGAAAAGGAATGAAATACAAATAAAAAATAATATTTTTCTAATATTACTGATTAACAGTATTCCCTAAAATCATATTAATCATTATAATAATATCTTGAATATTAATATTTCCATCTTGATTTAAATCTGATGCAAGTTCTTCATATTGATCTGGTTCAGATTGTCCTGTGATATACGAAATTAATAGAAGAATATCTTGAATATTCGTAAAGCTATCATTATTAGGATCACCCATTTCATATGGATTAAATGGAACAACCCAACCACCAATTTCATGGGTTGATAACCATGCATGCATTCGTCCTGCTTGTTGCCAAGTAAATTGCTCTTGACACCAATCATTTGAATAACTCATAAAATTATTTACTGGCGTTTCACCCCATGGAGTCCCTTCACAATCATCTCCACCAGGGTCAGAACACGACCAAACATTTGTAGGATGCGGACGCGTATCTGAGCAAAAATCACCTCTTAAATCACCCTCTTCTCCACTCGCAAATTCATAACAATTCCCACAATTTGTCACCTCATCTACACCATGAAAAGTATGCCATAATCCTAGAGCATGGCCAATTTCATGTACAAATGTTTTACCGGAGATTGGATTGATTCCACCATTGCTATGACCAAAATAGTTTTCATCCACAAATGTTGCTCCAATTGTTGTAGTTGAACCATACATCCATGGAAAATGTGATACACCTGCCCAATCGACTCCTGATGTTGAAACAACAAAAATATTATGATACATACTTGGATCAACATTATACTGAAGTTGAATTTGATTACTATTGTACTCTTGATTATTTACAACGGTATAGTCCCCATCTGGATGAACTTCATATTCCCAAACAAATTGGATTCTATATTGTTCATATACTTCATTCATATAATCCATTTGTTGTTGTACTCTTCCCTCAGACACTGAAGGAAATGTACCATCTGCATTCGAAAAAGTATGAATATATAATCTCACATTTTTAATAGGTGTTGAATTGTCAGGAATATGCAAATTCCTTATATTTGGGTTATCAGCATCACCTTCTTGATAACATTGCATTGCACGATCACCTTCAAGTTGATAATATCGTTCCATTGTGCCACACATTTCAGCAGAAACTAATGATAAAAAACAAAACCCTATCATTGATTTAATCAATCTATTTATTTTCATATTTTAAATTCCTTTATATAAATTAAAAAAATAGGGCGAAAATTCGCCCTATTTTTAAAATAAAATTACTTAATAATAAAACTACCCATTTACAATTTCATTGATAATTAAAATAATATCTTGAATATTAATTAAATCATCTTCATTCATATCCGCGGCTGCATCTTGAGGATATTCAGGAACCATTGCTCCAACAATAAAATTAATTACAAAAATAATATCCTGAATATTTATTGAACCATCGCTATTTACATCACCCAAAGTATATTCTGAAAATACGACATAAGTTCCATCTAATAATAAATCACCAGTATCATCAGGGTCTAACCAGTCTTTTAATCTTCTTGATGGAGTTGTACCCCATTCCCATGCTTTTGCAAGTTTTCCATAATATTCAGTTGAATTTGCATCGTCACACCCACCAGCACCTCCTGTTAAAACACCTGCAATTCGTCCACCATTATCATACATTGGAGATCCTGAAGAACCGCCTTCTGTTCCACCTTCATCCCAATGAAAAAACCAATGAGTATGTGGTTCTGTTGCTGACCAAAATGAAGAAGTCGCATATCCTGAATCATAATTTATTTTTTTTGGGTCGCCTCCTGGATGATGAACGCCAACTGAAATTGGCATTTGATTAGGCTCTGTTGCATTAAATCCTGCATAGAATACATCCCAATTTGGATTAATAAAAGCAGTTATTTCAAGCAATGAAAAATCAGGCCCTGGAATATTTATATTTTCTCCTGAACCCGTAATACAATCACAAGTAGATCTCAAAATTGAACTATATGCATTTGCACCTTGCATAATTTGACCAGAAGTACATCCCGATAAAAAATAGTTAAAATAAAATCTAAATCCTTGTGGATTTAATCCATCAGTACAATGATTTGCAGTAAGAAAATATGGTGTTAAATCTTGATTAATATTATTAACCATTGCTCCAGAACAAATATATGACCCCATATCTAACCATGCAGCTGCATTAATTTGATCTAAATATGGATCTGCTTCTTCACACATAATATTTGCACCACACGCTCGCTCAGCATATCCATTCATTTCATTCATTATTCCTCGATAATCATGAATAATTGTTGAAATATTTAATTGAATCTCATCGATATTTACACTATGATTTACATTTAATTCAATAATGATTCTTTCACCCTCAATTAATGGTGTAGAGAAAAATGATGCATCATTATTATTTTCGTGTGTATAAGCACCTTCTAATTGAGACATATCTGCGTTATATACAAACATACTCACACCTTCTGGTAAATAAAATGTATCAAATATTGCTCTTAATGCAAAAGCATCATAGGAAAAATATTGCATTAAATACACTTGACCATCATCTTGAAATGAAGAATTTGCTTCATTCATAAAATTTTGATTTAATTCATGTTCAAAACCAAACCGCTGTCTTTTTAAATGTGTAATTTGAGCCATTCGCTCATCTTGTTCTAATAAATCATTAACATCAATCGTTGGTAATACAACGGTTGTTCTTTCTAAATTAATATCAGATTTTAAGCTAAGTGGATTTAAATCTTGTACAACTTGCCCAATGATTAATTGGCAAGACATGAATAGTAGTAGTGGTTTTATAAACTTCATAAATTCCTTATTTGTTAATTTTTAATAAAAAGTATAGCTAAGAAATTTACACGCTTTATTGTCAATAGATTTATTTTAAAATTTTAAAATTTGTAACGATTTATAAAAATCTATATTAAATTAGAATTGTTCAGTAATTCCAAAGAAAAATGTTATATGTATTCTTTTATTAACCTTAATGAATTATTTTCACTTTGAGATTTAACAAAAATTGAAACAAATACTCCTAATCCAAATGTACCGCCCTGAGCTTGTAATGGTGTTAAGTTTTTAATTTCTGAATCATCTATTTCTATTTCAAATTGTATATTATTTTTCTCTAATATATCTAAAATAACTTTCGATATTTTTAATTCAAACTTTCCAATACAAATGCCACTGTTTTCTAAGTTTTCAGACATTTTCACTTTATATTATAAATCATATTTTTTAAATTAATTTAAAATAATATTTACAAGAATCATAATATCAAAAATATTTATAGAAGCATCATTATTATAATCCATACAATTATTATCGCAATAACCAGTACCTAAAATACAATTTACAACAAATAAAAGATCCAATATATTTATTAATCCATCAGCATTAAGATCACAGTTTGAATTATTTCCTGTATCATATTCAATATCAACTTGATAAATTAAATCAAGGGAAGTATCTGTTATCCATAAATATTCACCATCAAAGGTTAAACCTGAACATTGTCCACTTGGAGCAGTAAATGAATCAATAATTTCTCCTGAATATTGATCTATTTTATAAACTGTATCTGATGCAACATTTATATGCCATAAATAATTACCATCAAATGCCAAATCACCCCAACCATATTCATAAGGTTCCTCAGGATGTAATTCTCCAATTATTTCTTCTGTTACTACATTATATTTATATATTGCTCCTGGCTGGGTAGATGACTGGAATAATACATTATTAAATTGATCAAAAGCTAATCCAACACCAAGTGGAATTGCAGAAAATTGTTGTAATGATTCACCTAAAATAGTTAATCTCTCAATCGAAGTATAATTATGTTCTCCCCATAAATATTCACCATCAAAAGTTAACCCATGGTAAAAATATGGATTTGTAGCAAAGGATGAAAGAATTTCTCCATCATCTGGTGAAATTTGGAATATTCGATACCAATAATTATCAGAATGATCTGAATCAGCAATATTTACAACCCAAAGATTAATACCATCCCAAGCCAAACCATTTGAATAATAACCCGGAGTTGGAATCGTATGGATTACATCGCCCATTTCTGCGAAAATAAAAGTAATTGAAAGAATGATCACAATTAATTTATTCATAGTATAATTTAACATCTTTTGTTTTCTTCAACCAACTTTTCACATTACATATTTATGTTTAAACTAAGTTTGTTTTGAAATACTTAGTTTTTTCAAAAAAACTATTTTCTC
>CAZGWH010000057.1:0-15339 GCA_964529325.1 uncultured bacterium
TTTTATCTATTTTCATAGTAACAATCTATATTATCGTATCATTAACTTAACACATACATATCATTTCAGACAAGAAATGATACGCATATCAGTTGTTACTGATACGATTTTAAAAATATTTTATTAAAAGAAAGCGTCTAATTATATCAATATTATTAAAAATTATTCAACGAACGATTCTAACAATAAAAACCAATTCTGTTCATATAATTCATTCTTATTCGATGATTATTAATTTTCAAAATACCAATTGTACAACTTTTTCACACCATCTTCAAGTGAAATTTTATATTTCCACCCCAAAGAATTTAACTTAGAAACATCTGTTAATTTTTTTAATGTGCCATCAGGTTTTGATTTGTTAAATATAAATTCTCCTTTATAACCAATAATATTTTTAATTAATTCTGCAAGCTCTTTTATTGAGATATCAATTCCTGTTCCAATATTAATATGTGTATTTCGAATTTCAATATCATTTTTATTAATAACATCTGAAAAATTTCTATTTTCTAATAAAAAAACACATGCATCGGCCATATCTTCTGACCATAAAAATTCACGCATGGGTTTTCCACTACCCCAAATTTCAATAGAATCAGAATAAATTCCATACTTATTTAATTTTTCAAGTATTTCTATATCAGAAAATTTTCCATCTACTTCTTCTATAGGATTTTTATCTAAATCTAATTTAATTTTATTCCAATCATTATTTTCTAAACATTTTCCTAAAAAAATCTTACGAATGAGAGCAGGTAATACATGAGATTTTTCTAAATCAAAATTATCGTGAGGACCATATAAATTTGTAGGCATTACTGAGATAAAATTAGCTCCGTATTGAAGATTATAACTCTCACACATTTTAATACCTGCAATTTTAGCTATTGCATATGGTTCATTTGTATATTCTAATTCAGAGGTCAGCAAACAATCTTCTTTCATAGGTTGTTGTGCATTTTTAGGATAAATGCATGTACTTCCTAAAAATAATAGCTTCTTTACACCAGAATTATAAGACTGGTGGATTACATTATTCTGAATCATCATATTCTCATAAATAAAATCAGCACGGTAAGTATTATTTGCAATAATACCCCCTACTTTTGCGGCAGCAAGAATTACATAGTCTGGTTTTTCGGTTTTAAAAAAATCTTTAACCGATTTTTGGTTCATTAAATCTAACTCAGAATGTGTTTTAAAAAGAAGGTTTCTATACCCTTTTGATTGCAGTATTTTCACAATTGCCGATCCAACCAAACCTTTGTGACCAGCAATATATATTTTTGAATTTTTATTAATAGACATATATATTCCCTTTTTTCAACAAACAACATATCCAGTACCAACTATATTTATTTTTTTTACTCATCTTATTGGTTTTGTTAGTTAAGAATATTTAGTTTCGTTCCTTTATTTTATTAAAATCAGCAGTTGCCATAATTTCTACTAATTCTTCAAATGTTACTTTTGGCACCCAACCCAATTGTTCTTTTGCTTTTGTGGGGTCACCAATTAGAATATCAACCTCTGTAGGTCTAAAATATTTTGGATTTACTTCAACCACAACTTTCCCATTTGATTTCAAAATCCCTTTTTCATCAACATCTTTTCCATTCCATACAACTTCCTCTCCCAATGCATTAAATGTTTTTTCTACAAATTCTCTAACGGTGCGTGTTTCACCTGTTGCTAAAACAAAATCATCCGGTTCTTCTATTTGTAACATTCGCCACATTCCTTCGCAATATTCAGGTGCATATCCCCAATCTCGTTTAGCATTAAGGTTTCCAAGCAATAATTTTTCTTGCATCCCCAATATAATTTTAGATGCACCAACCGTTATTTTACGCGTTACAAATGTTTTACCTCTTCGCTCAGATTCATGATTAAACAATATTCCATTACATGCAAATAAATTATATGCTTCTCTATAATTTTTTACAATCCAATACGCATATAATTTTGCAATGGCATAAGGTGAACGAGGATAAAAAGGTGTTGTTTCACTTTGTGGAATTTCTTGTACTTTCCCATATAGTTCACTTGTTGAAGCTTGATAAAACTTTGTATTTATGCCCGTTTCTCTAATTGCATCAAGAAATCGAAGTGTACCAATTCCATCAACTTCTGCCGTATATTCCGGTACTTCAAACGAAACTTGCACATGGCTTTGTGCTCCTAAATTATAAATTTCATTTGGATTAATTTTTTCTACAAGTCTATTTAAATTACTTGAATCTGTTAAGTCACCATAATGCAGAAATAATGATTTATTTAAAATTGATTTATTTTTATATAAATGGTCTATTCGAAAAGTATTAAAACTCGAAGCTCGGCGGATAATTCCGTGTACTTCATAGCCTTTTTCTATAAGTAATTCTGTTAAATAGGAGCCATCCTGTCCTGTGATTCCTGAAATTAATGCTGTTTTATATTTATTCATATGTAAATATTCACCTAATTTAATTTTTTTATTTATATCTTAAATTTATAACTTTTTATTTTTTATTATATTCCCAATATCCACCTTTGGAGGAACCAATTCTTTTAAGTATTCCTTTCTCCTTAAGTTTTGCTATATTTTTTTCGACTGCTCTTGTTGATATATTCAAATACATTGAGAGTTCTCGGATAGTAATATTATTATTCTGTTTTATCATTTCAATTATTTTCACCGAACTTTTCACCGAACTTTTTACCGAACTTTTCACCGAACTTTTTACTTCTAATATTTCAAATACGGCTAACATCCCATTTGCTGTTTCATTAAACTCAAATTGTATATCAGGATAGAACTTTAATTCTTTTTCTATACGCAAAAACCCTGTACCATATTTTTCAATTTCTCCAGTCAAATAAAATGCTTCAGCAATTAGTTTATTGCGTAAACTTGATTGATAGTTTCTATTTTTTAACTGTTTAAGCGTTAAATCACCATAAAGTTTTCTAGGACTAAATATTGTAATTTTCTTATCATAAATCTTTATCTGAATATCTGAAGGATTTGTATAGTCTCGATGAACAATTGCATTTAAAACAGCCTCCTTAATGGCTTGTAAAGGATAATTCCATTTTTCTTTTCTTCGAATATTTCCATCAAATTCATAAGCCACTTGTAAATATGTTTTTATGAATTTTAATGCTTGGAAAGAAGCTTCAAAAAGAGTATCTGTAATTTGCCTGTCATCAATAATAGTAATATCATCTTTAAATCTTCCTACTCTAATATTACAACGAAGAGGTTCCTTCGCAAAAAGTAGCATTGCAGCATTTGTTGGTTTTTTTCCAAGGACGAATTTTAATTTTTGCATTGTATCTATTTCAGATTCTTCAGCGTAAAATCGTCCTGTTGAATTTAGTAATTTAATAAACGATTTTATCTTTGTCATATTTAATGATGATAAAAATTCTTTTGGATATTCATACGCATCCCAAGAAAATTGGAGCGATTGCAAATGCATATTTGATATTTCCGTAAGTGTTAATTGATGATTGCTATTCCCAACTCGCTTATAATACTTACCTTTATAATTAATAGGTTTAATTGGAAATTCATCTACTGCAATGACTATAATATTTTTTTTCTCTATCTTTATTTGATCAATTTCAACAATTATAGATGGTTCAGTCGAATTTTTGATTTGATTATAATAATTTTGTATTGTCTCATTATTAATGTTAACTCCTGAAATTGCACCATTATTATTTACACCTATTAATAATTTACCTCCTTTTTTATTTGCAAATGCAACAATGGATACAAATGACTCCTTCCCAAATGAGGATTTGAATTCAAGGGTTTCACTTTCACTTTGTGAAAGTAATTTTATAATATCAAATTTATTCAACATTTAGGGACTTTTCATTATTCAATGAACTATTCTAACAATACTAACATGTTTAAGTATTTGTTTTGTTCGTTCTTGTTCGATGATATTATTTCCCAAATTCAAAATTAATATAAACTATCTCGCCCAATATTTCCTGCGTGCCTCGTTAGAAACATTGGGGAAATTAATGCTGTATTGTTCATTTCAACTCCTTTTTACCACAATCTTTATACCAATCTTCGACGGCTTCTTCAAATGAATATTTCATCTTATATCCATTATCTAATAATTTTTGCCCATTTATATTCGTCGAAATCATTAATTTTTCTACTCTATCTGGGTGTATACCATCAAATGAATAACCAATCACTTTACCCAGTACTTGTATAATAGATGCAACAAATTTTAAAATTCCTGACGGAATAGTAATTTTTGGCACCTTTACATCTGTTATTTTTGCCATTGCTTGGCAAATTTCTTCAATTGTATGAATTGGTTTATAAGCCATATTATATAAATGAATCCCCGGTTTTTCATTTTCTGTAAATTCTAACATTAAATAAACGAGATTTTTTACATAAATAGAAGCTTTTTTTGTATCTTTTCTACCCGGGTAGAAAAACTTATCTGATTGCAATGCCCTATATAATCTAGTAAAATTTCCACCCTCATTTTTTCCAAATACTACACCTGGTCGAACAATAATTAATTTTCGTACTCCGGGATTTTCAGCTTGCCACCTTTTATGGATTTCTTCTGCAATCAATTTTGAAATACCATATGGAGTATTTGGCATTGGCAATGTTGTTTCTTTTTTTTCATCTTCTGAAGCTGAATAAGGAGCAATTGAACTTGTAAAGACAATTGTATTAATTTTATTGTTCCTTGCAAAATCACACACATTTTCAGCACCTTTGATATTCGTTTCAAAATATTCAACATCCAAATGTCCTGGAGTTTTATGAACAGCAGCTAAATTATATATTACTTTTACCTGATTAGAAAGTTTGATATCTATCAAATTTCTTACATCACAAAATTTATAGTTATTTCCTTTTTCAACTATATCTAAATTAATAAAATTCCTATCTAATATTGAGATTAAATGTTGACCAATAAATCCAGAACCACCAACTACAATGCTTTCCACTAATTTGCCTCCATTATTTTAATTACCAATTTAATACTTCCCAATTATTTTTCATTGAATACTCTTTTAATTTTATTGTAGGATTAACTACTTTAGGATTATTTGAGAATTTTAATAATGGAATATCTGATTCATGATCAGTATATGCAAAAATTTTATTATATTTTTTATATTTAATATTATTTTTTATTCTTAAAATTTTTTCTTCACCTAAACAGTCCAATCCTTTAATTTTACCCGTAAAAATTTTGTCTATATATTCTAAATCTGTACATAAATAACCATCACATTTAAGATAATTACAAAACTCTTTTAGAAAAATATCAGGCGATGCAGAAATAATATATACAATATCTCCTTTTTGTAAATGTGAATTTATTTGCATTATTGCTTTTGGACGAATTTGATTTATTAAGTATAGATAAAAAAACTCCTTTCCAAATAAATATATCTCATCTTTTGTTTTATTTTTTAGTGCAACTAATGAAATTTCCTTAAATGATTTTAATGAAATTAATCTAAACTTTCTAAGTATACCATAAAAAATAATATAAATTGAGTAATAAATCCTTGAAAAGGATTGTAAATAATATTTATTTATGAATATTCTAAGTGTATCCTTGTTCGTTATAGTAAGGTCTAAATCAAAAAAGACTATTGTTTTATTTAAATTTTCTGGCATAGCAATGATTTTTTATTAAAATAGATTGACCACGCTTTATCAAACTCCCTTGAGTCATAAGACCAAGGAAAAGCACAAATAACCTGATTAAATAAGCTAAAATCTGCTTTATATTTTACTTCCTTACCAGTCGTAGTAATTACAGCAATTTTAATTTGCTCACGAGAATACCCTTTATTTATTAAATAATCTATTACTGCTTTAATTGAGTTTCCTGTATCAATAGCATCATCGATTAAAAGTATTTTCTTTTTTTTACAAGGAAGAGGATAATCAATAACAATTTTCCTTTCGCTTTTTACTTCATGAATATTTGAATGAATTTCAGCTCGCCTTAAAAAATGAGTGATAAACCTTGGAAGATATCTCAAAATATTTTTAATACCTGCTTTTACACCATTACCACTTCGCTTTGTAGCTATCCCGCTCATTTCACATCTTAAATAATTTGCAACTATATCTCCAATTAACAATCCTGCTCTTTCAATAAATAAAATATGGTCAGGTTTAAATCCCTCATTGATTATTAAATCAGCTAATTGTATTGAATATTTTTCTAATAATTCTAGATTAATATCAATAACAGGAGGTGAAAAAAAATTATTCAAGATGATAAGTTCCTTTTTCACTAAAACGATTTTTTAAGCTTTTCATAACATCAAAAAAGAAAATTGGATTTAACATATGTAACCCTTGAATTAAAATACTTTTGAATGCAGCACCATCATGTAATTTATCAAGGAAAGTTAACCAAAATGTTTTAGGTGAAATCATATATGGAGTATTTTTTCCTTGTTTTTTAAATAATTCAAGCTCATATTTATTTCTACCCCACCTCTCTAATAAAAATGTAATTTTAGATGGTACAAATCCGAAAATCTCATTATGAATATATTCGGTCAATGTTAAATTTGTAGACATTGCTCTTACTAATTTTTGATTTTCACAAAATTCAATCATAATGTCAATATTAAAATCTTCTTCAAACAAATGATATAATGGCATATAAAAATGCTCTAATTGGAAAGTCCTTTCTGGAAAAATATTATGAAAAAGAATTATTGCCAACTCAATTTCTTTTTTAATATTTTGGATTTCTAACCCCTCAATAATTCTAGTTTCTATATATGGTTTTAATGAACGCTTATCAATATATAAAAAATAATCTGTTGAAATATCAGAATACATATCTATATAATAGGTTCCACCTTTCTTACCTTTACCTGTTTTACCTATTCCATCTGGATGTATTAAAGTAGTTTGCATTGGTGCCCACTCATGAAATTCATAACCTTTAGAATATAAATAGTCAATAACTTTTTTAAATTCATATTTATCACCAAAATTTATTACATCTGTATCATTAGGTGTAGCAGGGTAAGGTTTTAAAGATTTAAAAATTGCATATTTATTTTTACCAAATTCATTTAAACTTTTACCTAAAGTTGAAACAACACTCAGAGTTTTATTTCTTCTTGTATTTAATTTTTGATAATATTCCTCAAGCAATTCTGACCAACCATCTTTTCTATAAATAGAAAGATATAATAATGCAACTCTATCTTTAAATGCTTCATCATAGATTTCTTCAAGTTTTAAATCATCTATTTCATATTTTTTATCAACATAAGGTGATCCAATAATTTTTATTAATTCAAATGTGTTCATAGCTTGTGCCTAATTAATGATTAGAAATTAAATCAGTATATACATTTTCAATTCGATTGCATAACTTTTCTTTATTAAAAGTATTTATAATATGATTATGTCCAAGTTCACCCATTTTTTTGGTTTTTTCTTTATTCTTAATTAATATACAAATCTTTTCTGCCATATCTATATAATTACCCATTTCATATAAAAGTCCAGTTTTACCATCTATAATTTCTTCAGGCACACCACCTGAATTTGCTCCTACAATAGGTTTTTTACAAAACTGAGCTTCCATTACTACCCCAGGTAATGGATCTGGTGTAGTTGATGCGTGAACACATATATCAAAGTTACTCATTAAGGCAAAAATATCATTTCTTTGTCCTGTAAAAACTATATTTGACTTTATTTCAAATTTCTCAGTTAATAATTTAAGTTCGTCTAAATAATTATCCCTTCCCCCTCCTTTTACTCCTCCTCCCACAATTAAAAAAGTTGTATTCGGAAATTGTTTCAAAATTTCAGACGAAGCTTTAATAAACAAATCTTGCCCTTTCCATGGCTCTAACCTTCCAACTAATCCGACAACTTTATTTCCTTTAGGAATATTAAATTCCTTAAAGAAATCCTCCTGAATTAAATTACTATGGTGTCCAACTTTTTCCATATCAATCCAATCGTAACAAGTTACTATTTTCCGACCATGTTTAACATTTAAATACTTTTTAAACATTTCATTAGCAACACCATCGGACACAGTAAAAATTTTATTATTTAAAAAATAAACAATACTTGTAATTACATTTTTTAACCATTTGGGAGAAACTAATATCCATCTAATATACTGAATTGATTTGATTTTATTTATTTTTCCAACTATTGGACCATACAAATCTAATAAATCATTTCCATGAATAATATCAATTTTTTCTTCTTTAACTAACTTATTGATTTTTAAAATAGTGAAAGGAAATTTAAAGATTAGTTTTAAATAATAGAGTGGATTTGTCGATTTCTTAATCCTTACCATATCGATAATTTTAATTCTGATGCCAGCATTTTGATATAATTCAAATACCTTAGTTTTTTTAGATAAAACAACTATTGGTTCAAATTTATTTTTATCTAGTTGATCAGCTAACTTAAATAAGCAATAGTCAGCACCACCGATATCATTATTGTTAGCATGAAGGTACAATACTTTTATTTTATTTTTTAACATTATCCTCAATTAATTTTAATGCATTTTTACAAACGTTTTCTTCAGACTCAGTTCCATCAATTATCTTAAAATTATACTTTTTAGACAATCCTAAATATCTCTTTCTGCGCTCAGTTAAATATTCAATATCAGGAATATCGTCCTTTCTTGCCATTGCTATTTTTTCCGGTAAATCAATAAAAATTACCATATCAGGTTTAGGTAAAATCCTAAAAAATATTTCGATTAATCGTTGTGCAAAATCTAAATTTTTATTTCGAGTTAAAGACGCATTTATAGCAATATCAAAAATATATCTATCAATTATATATTTCCTTCCAAATATCATATTTATCTTAATTTTTAAAAATATTTGGATTGAATAATCTAACAACCATAAAAAAATATATATGTTTGAAAGAATAGGATGCTTTGAACTGTTCATTTTTTTTACATTATTGTATTTATTATAATCCCGGTATTCATTAGTTTTTTTCATTATTGTTAATTTTGCAATTACTTTTAAAGGATATAATAATTTTGCAAAATATTGACAGTATTTATACTCATATGGTATATTTCTCAATTTAAGTATTTTTACTATATTTAATGCTAAAGAAGTCTTTCCTGCACCATCTATTCCGATTATATTGATTAATTTCATTTTATTAAAACTAAATTACAGAATTTGATAATTTTTTATATTCATCAATTAATTTTTTTGCAACCTCATGCCAATCGTATTTAACTATTTTTTTTCTTGTATTAATTGGATCATTCCAATTTAACTCTCTAATTGATTTAATTAATTCACTTTTTGAGTTTACAAAACTAAATCCATCACCAGAACTTAAAATTCTTTCTAATGCTCCAAATCTTGTACTGATAACAGGTAGATTGCATGCCATTGCCTCTAAAACAGACAGCGGAATATCTATCGCACCATTTTTGTTATTACTCAATTTTGTCGATTCTTTTTCAAGTAAATGAAATACATATAAATCAGCCAAACTATAAATTTCATTTACTTTCTCTATAAATTGATGAATTATTATTATCCCACATGATTTTAATTTTCTATATAATTCGTTGTTTAATTTTTGATTTGTACTCCCAACAATAACGACTTGATATTCTTTTATTTTTTGAATATCAACAAACAAATCTAACTGACGATTTTCTTTTATATGTCCTACATGTAAAATTATTTTTTTATCCAATGGAATATTATGCTTTATCTTCAAATTTAATTTAGCAACATTACTCACCGAATCAAAAATTTTACAATCTACTCCATTTGGGAAAAATTTAACATTTACATTGTTTTTAATAAATAATTCTTCATGCTTTTCAGATTGTGTTAAAATTAAATCAGGTTTTATTTTCGGTAAAATCCAAAAATATTTTTTATTTATATCAGGTCTTGTAGCTGTGCTAACAACTTTACAATTAATAAAAAAAAATGTTTTAATAAATTTTAATAAAAATAAACTTTTTAAAGTTGGACCATGGACATAGTGAAGTATTTCTGGGTTAAATTTAATTAACTGAAGTAATTTTATTGGATTTAGAAATTGCCTTAGTCCAATATGAAATAATTTATTTTCAAGAGATAAACATTCTCTGAGCGAGAAAGCAACTTTCTTCATACCTTCGTCAGGATTACCTGTAAAATCACCAATTACACAAACATTCATTTCTCTAATTTTCTCAACGCAGTACTTGCTTTTAAAAATGTAAAGTCAAATCTAAATATCAGTCTTAAAAGTGCTGAAAGAAACCGAGCAAAATAGTTTCCAAAAGTGAATAATAAACTTTTTCCTAAAATATTTTTAATAAAGAAATTATTATTTTTAATTTCTTTTAATATTTCAAAATGTTCATGTTTTAAAACTTCTTGAAGATTAGTAGTTTTTGCATCTCCATGAACCCTAGTTATTCCAATAAATTCTTTAATCTGATAAAATTTCACACCTCTCAAAAACATTCTAATCCAAAATTCTGTATCCATACAAAAATGTTTCTTTTCATCTAAATATCCAAATTTATCTAATAATTCTCTTTTAAAAAAAACTGCTGGTTGACTGCTTAATTGTCTCCCCCAAATTAAATTGAATGGTAAAAAAGGTGCAGATTTTCGTTTATAAATTAAATTTGAATATTTATCTATTGCCGAATAGTCTCCGTATATTACATCTATTTTAGGATTTTTATTAATTGCCTTATTTAATTTTTCTAAGGCTCCTTTTTCAACTAAATCATCAGAATTTATCCAATTTACAAAATCACCTGTAGCGATTTTAAAACCTTTATTAATTGCATGCGTTTGTCCTTTATCTTTTTCAGACACCCAATATGTCAAATACTTCTCATATTTTTTAATTATTTCTACAGAATTATCCGTTGAACCACCATCAATAACTATAATTTCCAAATTTGAATAATTTTGATCTATAATACTTAAAATAGTTTCCTCAAGAAATTCCCCCTGGTTATATGAAGGGGTAATTATAGAAAATTTATTTTGCATTAGCTTTTAGAATATCATTATTAATAATTGTGTTACTATTTGCAATAACTATTAAAGTAATTGCGAACATAACAATTACCGTTCTTCTAAATCCCTGGAAAAATGGAGGTATAAACAGTTCCCAAATAAAAATTGATAATAAGAATAAAATAGAAGCATTTAAATAGAAACTATTATTCAAATTATATCTTTTATACCTTATAAATTTCAAAAAGGTGTACAAATAAAATATAACGCCAACAAGACCAAATTTAACCCATGATTGTAATAATCCTGAGTGTGCTGTAATTGATTTATCTTTATTTTGAATTTGCATTCTAGTTAAGTCAAAACGAAATCCGACCCCTTTACCTAAAATTGGAGATTCTGATATATCTTTGATTGAGTCCTGAATATCTAATATATGACCCAAATTAGATTTTTGCACCTTGTCATCTTGTCCAACAATCCTTTGATAAAATAACATAATGATATTTGAATTATCTTTAATATTAAATATCAATAAGCTAAATAAAATACCAAAAGTATAAGTTATTAATATTTTATTTATTATATTTAACTTATAAAGTGTATATATAGTTAAAATTATCATTCCAATCAAAGGACCTCTTCTAAGTGATAAAAATATCGATGCACAATACACTAAAATCAAAATAATTTTTTTATTATTATATTGTTTTTGTTCAACCATATTAATTACTAATAAAAAAAGCCCAAATAAAACTATGTAAACATCTGAGTCAGCACCAAAAAAACTAGGGGAATTTTGAATATATCCTTCAGCTGTTATTGGCCATAATAGAATATAATTAGAGCCAAATATATATTCTGGTAAAATAAAAATAAGTTTAACAATTAAAAAAACATGAAAATAGTTAATTAATTCCAAAATAAACTTTGGTTTATTTAACAGTATTTTATTTAGAATATAAAAAAAGCATAATCCCAAAAGCAATGTACGAAATTCGGCAAATAAAAATATGTCATAAGTAGAATTTCCATTTGCAATTCCACGAATAACTCCAAGAAATATAATTAATAACCAAGTAAAAATAAATATTTTCGATTCTCTGCTAATTTTATTATTTAAAATATTGGTATTATTATTTTTATTTAAATGGTAAATTATTATTACCTTTGCTAATAAAGAATATGTTAATAATTCAATAAATTTTGCTCCCAATATTTCAATTTCATAAATTGTTAAAAATTTTTGATTGTAACTTGAATACCAAATAGATTGAGGTAAAAAAATAATCAAACAAAAATAATTAATAAGTGAATATTTTAGAGGTGAAAAGATTAAAAATATAATTAAAATTACATAATAATATTTCAAAAAATCATCAGAAAATAAATAAATCCATTTAAATAATAAAACAGATATAATTGAAAAAAATATTATAGATAATTTCATATTTAATTTAAGATTTTAGATCCTTCCTTAAAAAAAATACAATTTACCTGTAATTGCCTTCCTGTAATTTTATTAAAAAATTCAGGTACAATTAGCACTAATTGAAAATTATATTGCACCAACATATCACACATTTCAAAAAATAATTTCTCTCCATCATATAGCTGAACCAATGATAATTCCAATTCTATACCCGTTATATTTTTTAAAGATTCTTTCGCACCTTTAATTACATAACTTTCATATCCTTGTGTATCAAGTTTTAAATATATTGATTTATGTTCTTCGCCAAGATCTTTAAAAATATCATCTAATTTATAAACTTTAATATCTTGTGTCTCAATAACTTTAGCCTCAGGAGTGACTTTTAGATGGCTTTTTAGGATCCTAGAAATTGAACTACTTAATGTGTTTTTTGATATATTTATTTTGTCTTTTTTAGTGACCTCACCTAAAGCAAAATTCGATGCGACCCAATTATTATCATTTATTATATTTGACTTTAAAATATTAAATACATCTTTATTGGGTTCAATTGAATATATTTTATTTTTAAACCCAATTTCTCTAAGTTTCTTACCATATTGTCCAATATTAGCCCCAACATCAATGACTAAATCAATAGATTGAGTAGAAAAGATTTTTGCTAATTTATAATTATCTGAATTATTATATTTTGAAATATTTAAATTTAATTTATTTAAAATTTTATTTACATCATTAAGTTTAATCATTTTTTAACCCACCTTATTTTAGCCTAACTAAATAAATTACTGGAAGCAATTTCACCATACTATAATAAAAAATATTAGATATTGCTATCAACATAGCTATTTCATAATTATTTATAAATAGATATACAATAAAATACTTTACCAATATAGAAATAATTGTAATATTTTTATTTTCTATTTCTAAGCCAACCATTTGCAAAACTTCACCTAATGGTCCCGTGATTGAATTTATAATCTGTGCTAATAATAATATTATTAATATTGATTTTGCATTTATAAAATCTACTCCAAAAAACCCAAGAATTGAACTATCAAAAAAATAAATAAAAATAAAAATAGGTATAGATATAATTGCTGAAATAAAAGATGATTTCAATAAGTTTATTGTTAATAATCTCTTATTTCTATCTACATTAAATTCTGCTAAACTAGGCATTATCACATGATTTACTGATGATAAGAATAAAATTGTAATTGATGCAATTCTATAAGATACATTATAGTATGCAACTTGTTGAGGATCATGGAAAATTCCTATTAAAAATATATCAATTAAAGGAACAAGGGTATTTAAACTATTAGATAAAAATATAGGTATTGAAATTTTTATTAATTTACTATTAACAACATTTTTAATTGAGGAGGCATTTAGATTGAATTTAAATTTATTAAAAATATGAATAGTGGATAATATGGAAGTTAAAATAATTGAGGAGGTATAAATAATTAGTATTATATCAATATTTAATGAATTCTGAAAAAAAATATTTACAAATATTAAAGAAATTAAAGAAATTAAATTTATCATAGTAAATTGATAAAATGAAAATTCCTTAAATAGTTTTGTTGCCTTAAAAATCGATGAATTTACAAAAACTACACTTAAGAAAATAGCAGTAAGGGACATTATTAAAATATAATTTTCAAAAATAATATCCTTAAAATATAATATCGCTATATTACTTTTAAATGGTAAAATGAATAAAACTAAAACTAATGAAAAAAATAAAATAAACTTTAAAGAATTATTGTATATAAGACTAATTTTATTATTACTTATATTTTTTTTAAATAAATCTCCGAGAACTCTAATCAATGAAATATCTAAACCCATTTTGTAAAAAATAGATAAAAACCTTATGTTTGAAATATATAAAGTAAAAATACCTAAAGCAACTGAACCAATTTTTCTAGAAATAAATATTGTGATTAATAAATTAAATAATATCCCTATAGTATTAAAAATAAATACAATTGATGAACTCTTTAGTAAAAAGGTAAACATTTAAATAGTAATTAATTCTATTATTTATTTCCATAATAGTACTGACAATAGTTGTAATAATTAGCGTTTCCTATTGAATTTAATATATCAACATCAATTGTAACAATTGACAAATTAATACAAACATGAATCATTTGATCTAAGAATCTAACAAGTCCGCCTTTAACCGTAATTCCAATCTCAAAAACATTTACTTTTTTCATTAAAACCCCCTTTTTTTTTAAAATTCTATAATTCTTTTAATTGTACTCCCGTCTCCAAAAGGATTATGCAATTTACTAATGTATTTTTTGGAAGTAAAATTACATCTCTAAAAATTTTATCTACACCAATATTTAACGTAATTACAATTACTGCATTCTAATTTTCCACAAAAAAACAGACATTAAAAGAAGTCGTACAGCCCATATTAAATTAATTTTCTCCATATCATCTTAAATCTTTTATTGTAGGAAAAAAATAAGGAGGTAAATTTAAATGGTTTTCATACAGATTTCTATTAAAATTGATAAATTTTAAATATTGGGAAAGGAAAATATTATTTCGTTACTTCCCAATTACTTGATTTTAGAGATACAATACTTTTAATTATTCCATCATCTTTAAATTTATTCATATTTTCAAGAATTTCTCTTTTAAGCATCCTTAATAAATTACCAATTTTTGACATCAAAATTTGATTGTCTTTTTTTATTTTCTCAATTATTTTTTTGATTTTTAGTGATATTATCAGAAACTTTATTAATCTCGTATTAAATTTATTATCTTTGTTTAATCAATGAAAATCTGCGTCCTATTAACGCATTGCCTCATAATTAATGTAACTATGGAGAATTAAAAAAATAGTCGTT
>CAZGWH010000058.1:0-9664 GCA_964529325.1 uncultured bacterium
GGTCTATTAAACCACCTTCAATAACCAAGGTATTACAATTAGAAACTTCTACATTATAAGAACCTCCATTTGGCGACGAAATAACTATTGAAGAACCATCAATACATGCATTATCAATATTTCCCTCTGTAGATAAAACAGTTAATACACTATTTCCAGCAGGAATAGTTGCACCTGAGAAACTAAATCCTAATACAGTGCCAGTAGCACCTGTACTAACAGTAAAACTTGCCTCACCCGCAGCACCAGAATCTGCACCGGTAAGCGTTACTCCATTTACATCAAATTGAAATCCACCAAATTCAGATGGTGAAGAATAAAAAACTGAAAACTGTCCAGGTAAACATGAAGATCCATCACCATTACATAAACCACACTCATCATTTACAGCAGAACCACCACAAACACCACTACAATCTATTCCAATTATACATTCGCCAGCACAATTATATCCATCTTCTGCATAAACACACTCACCAGCAGAATTTGCATTTGAATCATAATTACAAGCGGTATCATCCATACAACCAATAATTGCTTCTGCCTGATGAGATACTGTATTACAACCTTCAACAAAAGAATCTAAAGAACCCCCGCCTGCAGATGATAATACTAATCCTGATAAACAGGCTTGACTCACATCTCCCTCAATTGATAAAATTGTCAATATTCCACTTCCTGATGGAATAGTTGCTCCTGAAAAACTAAACCCTAAAACCGTTGATGCTCCTGTTGAAACTGTAAATCCAGCTTCACCTGCAACACCACCTTCAGCACCAGTTACCGTTACTCCATCAACATTAAACTGAAACCCTCCAAGTGGTTCAGAAGAATTATAATAAATAGTAAATGTACCACCTGCACATGTAGAACCATCACCATTACATACACCACATTCATCATTTAATGCAGTACCGCCACATTCACCAGCACAGTCTACATCTAAAGTACAATTTCCAGCACAATCAAAATTTGGTTCAGAATAAAAACATTCGCCTTCAGCTGTTGCATTTTCATCGTAATTACAGGCTTCAGGATCTAAACACCCTTCAACTGGAAGAACATTTCCTACACATTCATTAATTAAACTAACCGAAACTGAAGTTCCTGAAGCATCAGACATTACAGGATTTATAAGACATACTTGATCACTAGCATTATTAAACGAAATTGTTGCCAATATTCCATTGCCCGATGGTATTGTTGCACCTGAAAATGAAAACCCTAATACCGTAGTAGCAGAGGAGGACATAGTGAAACCATTATTCCCTGCTTCGCCACCAGATGAACCTGTCAATTCTGCACCATTTAAATCAAACTGAAATCCACCAATATTAACTGATGAATTATATAAAACATCTGCAGTTCCTGCAGATTCGGAGTAATTCCCTAAAGACAATTCTACATTTGCAAATGCGAACGAACAACATATTGCGATTAAAGTTATAAATATATTTTTCTTCATTATTTTTCCCTTTTTTTAATTATTTTGCTTCACCGTCCCTAAGATAAAACAATTAAAACACTTACTTCTCTTTTAAATTTTATTATTCAATAGTACTAAATATACCCTGAATGTGAATTATATTTAGTGACCTATACAACATGAATATATTTTCAATATGTTACAACTCTCGTGGAAAACATTGTTTTAATTAAGCCGTTTTTCGACGCTTTTTTATTTGAGGACCAGACTCACCGCTTATTACACCTTTTGTAATAATGCACGATTCAATATCTCGTTCTGATGGAATTGAATACATAATATCCAACATTGCATTTTCTAAAATTGATCGAAGGCCTCTTGCACCTGTTTTCTTTTTCATTGCCATTTTGGCAACTAATTTCAATGCGTCCTTTGTGAACTCTAAATTAACACCCTCTAAATCAAATAATTTTTTATACTGCTTAATTAAGGCATTTTGAGGTTTTGTTAATATTTGAAGCATCGCTTCTTCTGTTAACGCTTTTAATGGTGCTAAAATAGGAATTCTACCAATAAACTCTGGGATAAATCCAAATTTTATTAAATCTTCAGGCTCAACCATTAACAAAATATCTTCATCATCTAACTTTGTTTTTAGCTTACGATCAAACCCCATCGAGCCACCAATTACTCTTTTTTTAATTATTTCTGTTAATCCTTCGTAAGCACCACCACAAATAAATAATATATTAGAAGTATCAATTTTCACAAGGGGTTGCTCCGGATGTTTCCGTCCACCTTTTGGCGGAATATGTGCTTCAGTTCCTTCCAGAATTTTTAATAACGCTTGCTGAACTCCTTCACCAGAGACATCTCTTGTAATTGATTTATTTGCATCTTTTCGAGCAATTTTATCAATTTCATCAATATAAATAATTCCCCGTTCTGCAGCAGTTGCATCATGATTGGCAGACTGAAATAACCTTACCAAAATATTTTCAACATCCTCTCCAACATACCCCGCTTCAGTAAGAACTGTTGCATCTGCAATTGCAAATGGAACATTTAATAATTTGGCTAATGACCGAGCAATAAGGGTTTTTCCTGTTCCTGTTGGGCCAATTAATTGAATATTTGATTTTTCTAAATCAACACCATCATTATTTACATCCGAAATTCGCTTATAATGATTATATACAGAAACTGAAACAGCTTTTTTAGCATAATCTTGACCGATTATAAACTTATTTAATTCATCATTTATTTCAGTAGGAATAAGAGACTTAAATTCATTTTTTCTTGAAGATAATTTATTTTCTTTTACAATTTCTTCAGCACTAATGACACACTTGTCACAAATATAAACATCTTGGCCTTCAACCAAAACCTCAACATCTTTTTCACTTGTACCACAAAATGAACATTCTAAAAATTTCCCAAATTGTTTTTCAGACATGACTACTTCCTTTCAGTAACAACCTGATCAATTATTCCATAATCTCTCGCTTCTTCAGCCGAAAAGAAATTATCTCTATTTGTATCTTTTTCAATAGTTTTAATCGTTTTACCTGTATTTTTAGATAAAATTTTATTCAACTTTTCTTTAATCTTAAGTATTTCATTTGCATGAATTTCAAAATCTGAGGCTTGTCCACTAAAACCACCCAATGGTTGATGAATCATAATGCGTGAATTACAAAGTGCAGATCTTTTCCCTTTGGTACCACAACTTAAAATTAATGCCCCCATGCTTGCAGCTTGCCCCATGCAAATAGTTGCAATATCAGGTTTTATATAATTCATTGTGTCAATAATCCCAAATCCTGCAGTCACACTACCACCAGGGCTATTCACATACATAAAAATATCTTTTTCAGGATCTTCAGCTTCTAAAAACAATAATTGAGCAATCATTAACGAAGATACTCTATCATCAATTGCATCTCCCAAAAAGATAATTCGCTCTTTAAGTAATCGAGAATAAATATCAAAAGATCTTTCTCCATTCGGAGTTTGTTCTATGACCATAGGAACTAACATTTATTTCCCTCCTTTTGCTTTTTCTTGTTCTTTTCTAAACTGATCTGTTGTTTTTTTCGTCTCCTTAATAATTGTGAAGGATTCTATTTTTTCAAATAATCTTTTTACTTCTAATTCCTCTTGAAATCTTTTTTTATTTTGAGGTTTTTTAAAGTATTTAATCACATCTGGGTTTACTTCCTTAAATTCATCTATCTGTTTTTGAATTTCAGTTTTTAACTCATCTTCAGAAACTTCAACCTTCTCAGCATTCATTAATTTTTCTTGAATTAAATACCACTTTATTTGGTCTTCCCCTCTTTTTTGATAAATTTTCCTTAATGTAGCTTCATCCATTGTCTTTGCTTCGGGTGATTTTGTCTTTAATTCAGTAATCATATTATCTATATAATTATTTACCATAGTGGTCGGTGGTTCTAATTTCGTATTTTCAACAAACCAATTAATTATTTCTCCTTGTTTCGCAGAAATATAATCTTCTTCTAATGATTTATCTATTTGCTTTTGAATATTCGCTTTTAACTCTTTTAAAGAGCCAACATTTTCATCCGCAATTTTTGCAAATTCATCATCTATTTCAGGTTTAATTAATTCTTGAACCTTCCGAGCATGAATATCATAAGTTACTTTTGAATCATCATCCATCGTGACAACTACTTTTCTATTTTCATCTGCTTTAATTCCTAATAATGATTTTTCAGCATCACCCTGAATATACCCTTCACCAAGTCTTAAAAATCGACCATCTTGTTTTTTACCAATAACAGGCAATCCAGCTTCGTCAATTTCTTTTAAATCACATTCAACATAATTCCCTGTTTTTGCACCTTCATCCAATGTTTTTAATGTTGACTGGCGACTTTGAAATTCCTCTAACGACTTATCCATGTCTGTTTTTGTTGGGGTAAGTTTGATTAAATTAATTTTAATTTTATCATATATAGGGAGGTCATATTGAGGAATTACTTCAAATGTAGATTTAAATTTCAATTCTGAACCATAACTAAAATCTAAATCACTAATTTCAGGTTTACTGATAGGGTGAAGATGCTGTTCTGAAATTGCCTTTTGGTAATAAATGTTTAAATTTTTATCAATAAAATCAAATTCAAATGATTTACCATAATTCGATTTTACTAATGCGACGGGGACTTTTCCTTTTCTATATCCAGACATTGATATTTTTTTTCTGAATTGATTAAATTCTGATTCATAATCTTCTTCAAGGTCTTTCCAAGTGATATTTATCTCAACTTCTTTTGTAAAACTATTAATATCTTTAATTTGTATATTCATTAAATGCTTATTTTCTCCTAATTTTCAAGCGGGTAAATTTAATAGTTGTTTGTATCTCTGAACAAGAAAACCATATTTATTATTCATATACTTAAAACCAAATAAAAATTTAATGTTAATTAGTAATTATTCTATAAAAATTTATTGAAAACTCACCGTAATTTTTATACTATAATTTTGATTATAATATAGAGGAATTATGAGTCAATTTGTAGTGACAATGAGATGGTATGTTGAAAGTGATGAGCAATTAGAGGAAGAATTAGAAAGTTTAAACCTTGAAGATAAAAATGAAAAAATTCTGGATATTCTTCGTCACCGTGACAATGGAACAGAGTGTTGTAGTAGTTGTCCAATAAATTCAAATGAATCCTCCGTTATATTAGATTGGAAAGAGTTTTATGGTAAAAAACCAATTTATATGTCCGTAGATAAAATCAAAAAATCAAAAAAATAATTTTTGCACCCGTGGCTCAACTGGATAGAGCTCTGGATTTCGGCTCCAGCGGTTACAGGTTCGAATCCTGTCGGGTGTACATCAATAAATAATCCAGTGATTATTATACAAACCCTACAAGCAATTGTGGGGTTTGCTGTATCTACTCGGTATTACGACGACTTACCCTTCAAAAGCCGTGCAGGCACCATTATTTACTCCATTTATTTTACACCACAATTTCCGATTAAATTGATGTGTCGTAAGCCAAGACAATAGCTATTCTAAAAATCCATTTAAAAGGTATAGACATTTTGAAAATTGAGGAATATATGAAAAAATAATAAATATGTATGATAATTTTGCATAATTAAATCCAAAGTAGTGGTAATGAATCATTCATTCGATAAATATTTCCATTTTAATTTCATAAAACCTCTTTTTCCTTTATCATCATAATAATCAATAACTTGAAAGGCTATATATGTATCACCTAATAATTTTAAAACATAAACATTTTTATTATAATCATATTTTTTTGTTTTATGATTATAGTTATACCAATTTTGAGTAATAAACGATTTAGGTTTATCTGTTAATATTATTTCATCTTCGTTAATCAACTGAGTATTTTTAATAGAACTATTTTCCTGAATAAATAAATTAACTCCGCCTCCAAGCCAAAAGCTATATTCATCTAGTTTTAGATCCCATACATTATATTTTTCAACAAACCCGTTTTTAAACGAATAATAAATTGGATTTGTGTATGCTTCATTAAATGTAATTTCTTTAAATTCTGAATTTGTATTTAAGTTTTTTATTTGGATTTGTATATCGGTCAATTGATGATTAATAAATTTATATTCATAATCAGAAATTTGAAATGCAAAAACCTCCCCTATACATGTTTTTAAGATATATGAATTAGGAACTATTTCATGTGAATCATCCATCCAATTACTACCAATTACTGGCTCCGCAGGTTTATCTTTTAAAAATTGAACGGGTATAGAATATACATCCTCTAATTCAACATCTTTAATAATAGCCATCGATGTACTTTTATGCCCTTCAATTACAGGATCAACACACATACTTGAATAAATACATGACCCTTCATTTAACTCAAGATCAATACAATTTAAGGTCAATTTAATGTCCCAATTTAATGGCTTTTTAATACTAGATTCATTTTTTAAAAAATTAAAATATTGAGTGTCATGTTCCCATAAATTTTCAGACTGAAAAACATTGATTTTATTCGAAACCTTATCCCTTGACTGACATCCAAAATTTGATAAAAGCAAAATTATAGTTAAAATTATTTTATTAAAATATTTCATATTATTTCCTCGTTATTCTCAATTAGATTTATTTAATATATAGTAAAATCCACCCTGTAAAATTAACCCTAATCCTCTATGTATATATCAACATCTAAATTAAAAATATATCGCTTTTTAAATAATAAATATCGATGTTTAGAAATCAAATCTACTTTTGAATTGAAAATTAAATAAAAATATGTACTCACTGTCGGTCTTTATATCAGGGTCATTTGAAATTGTAATAAAATAGAATATACAATATTTATTAATTCTATTAAATTTAACCCTTAGCAAATGGCAAAGTTATTAACTTTGCAATAACTTTATTACCAATTTTTCTTAATACTTTAACATAACAACACATCTATAAAGGCGAATTATGAAATTAACTACAATTATTTACATTCTCTTAATAAGTATATTTTTTCAAAACTGTGCAAGTACAGTTTCTCATAAAAAATTAAAATCTCATGTCAAGTATTTAGCATCAGATGAATTAAAAGGGCGATTTCCGGGTACAAATGGTGATGAAAAATCTGCGGAATATATAAGATCAAAGTTTGAGAAAAGTGGATTAGCATTACTTGGAGATAATGGTTTTCAATATTTTGATGTTATTACTGGAGTTAATTTAGGTGATAGTAACTCCTTTTTGGTTGGAAGCAATTCTTATAAAGTCGGAAAAGATTTTACACCATTATCTTTTAGCAAAAGCATGTCTCATTCAGGTACAATTTTTGTAGCAGGGTATGGCTTTTCAATAAAAAATGATAGCTTAAATTGGAATGATTACTCAAATGCAAATTTAGATGGAAAATGGGTAATGATTTTTAGAGGAGCTCCTGATGGTGATAACCCGCATGGACCATTTTCTGAATATAGCTCACTGAGAACAAAAGTAATGACTGCAAAAGATAATTCAGCATCAGGTGTTATATTTGTTTCCGGAGAAGAATTTGATGAAGAAGATAATTTAATTCCATTAATTTATGAACAGAGTCAAGTAGATATTGGTATTCCCGTTATCCATATTACTCGGAATGTGGCAAATAAGTTATTAAAAAACCAAACGATTAATAAAATTGAAAAAGCCATTTTAGAGCAACATGAAAATTTTAAACCATTTAACATCAACAATTTAGTTACAGCTAATATTGATATTACCTACGAAACAGTACAAACTCAAAATGTAGTTGCATCAATACCCGGAACTGACCCAAAATTAAAAGATGAATTCATCATAATTGGAGCTCATTATGACCATTTAGGATATGGTGGTGATCATTCAGGCTCACGAAGACCTGATAATCATGAAATTCACAATGGAGCTGATGACAATGCTTCCGGTACATCTGCTGTTATTGAATTAGCTCATGAAATGGCTAAAAAAGGAGAGAATAAAAGAACTTTAGTATTTATTGCTTTTGGAGCAGAAGAAATGGGATTATTAGGATCTAAATATTTTGTGAAAAATTCATTAGTGAAAAATGAAAATATTCAATTAATGATAAATATGGACATGGTTGGCAGGTTAGATACAGAGAAAAACCAAATTAGTATTGGTGGGACTCATACAGCAATTGATTTAGAAAAAAACATTGAACCCCTCATAAAAAATTCAAACTTAAATTATACATTTTCTCCAGAAGGATATGGACCCTCAGATCATTCCAGTTTTTATGTGAACGATGTTCCGGTATTATTTTTCTTTACAGGAGCACATTCTGATTACCATACACCTGAAGATGATGCAGATAAAGTAAATTATAAAGGAATTGCATCAATCTCAGATTTAATACTTTCAATTACATCATATTTTGATTCAGAAGATCGATTAGTCTATCAAGAAGCAGGGCCAAAAGAAGAAAAAAAACGACAACGATTTAAAGTTACTTTAGGAATTATGCCTGATTATACTTATTCAGAAACCAAAGGATTAAGAGTTGATGCCGTATTACAAGGGAAGCCAGCATCAAATGCAGGTATTTTGGATGGGGATGTCATTACAAGTATCGGTAATAAACCAGTTGGAGATATTTATGAATACATGCATCGGCTCGGAGAAATAAATCCTGGAGAGTCTGCACCAGTTTCTGTATTGAGAGATGGGAAAGAAATAAACTATACTGTTGAATTTTAAATAAGAAAATAAAAATGAAAAAAGTAATCATACAAATAGGAATTTGTTTATTTATAAGTGCATGCACTCAACAGAAATCGTTTTCATTGAAAAATACAACCCAACTCACATTTGAAGGTGATAATGGAGAAGCATATTTTTCAACATCGAATAATAGTTTTGTATTTCAATCAAAAAGGGATGGCAATGAATGCGATAAACTTTATACAATGGATTTAAATGGGCAAAACAAGAAAGCATTACCTGTTACAGATGGAGCATTTACTTGTTCATATTATTCAATAGATGATAAAACAATTTTCTTTTCGTCAACAATGCATGATGGAGCAGATTGCCCTGAAGTTTACAAACATCCAAATCCACACAAATACATTTGGCCACTTCGAAATTTTGAAATCTATAGTATAGATAAAGAGGAAAAAGTTATCAATTTAACACAAAATAATGGATATGATGCAGAAGCAACAATACACCCAACCGAAGAAAAAATAATTTTTACATCTTTACGAAATGGCGATATCGATTTATATGAAATGAGTTATGATGGTAGTGATGTCAAACAAATCACAACTGAATTTGGTTATGATGGGGGAGCATTTTATTCACCCGATGGAAATCAAATTGTATGGCGAGCATGGTATCCTAAATCGGAGGATGAAATAAAAACATGGGAAAATAATTTAGAGAAAAGCTATATTGAAGCAGTTCCACTAGATATTTATGTTGCAAATAGAGATGGTTCAGAAAAAATAAGACTTACGGATAATGGTGCAACAAATTGGTCTCCATCATGGCATCCCGATGGTAAACATATAGTTTTTTCATCAAACAAGGATGATTGGAATGATAAATATAATTCTTATGGACATAACTTTGAATTATATATCATCAATATTGAAAGTAGAGAAATTCAACGCTTGACAAATAATAAAACTTTTGACTCATTCCCTGTTTTTTCTAAAGACGGTAAAAACTTAGTTTATGCTTCAAATCGT
>CAZGWH010000058.1:9764-14950 GCA_964529325.1 uncultured bacterium
CTTCTTTTAACATTTTTGAAGCAAATTCTTGAGCTAATTTTGCATCGCCTAACATAATCGGGACAATTGAATGAACACCTTCTTTTAAATTAAATCCAGCTTCCGTCATTTTTTCACGAAAAAATAAAGTATTCTTTTTTAATTTTTCTACAAGATGATTAGAATTTGAAAGCATATCTATACATGCAATAGATGCACTTACAATTGCAGGTGCAACTGTATTACTAAATAAATAGGGACGAGATCGTTGTCTTAACATTGTTACAATTTCACTAGAAGCAGAGGTAAATCCACCAGAAGCTCCGCCTAATGCTTTTCCTAAAGTAGAAGTAACAATATCAACTCTGCCCATTACATTGCAATGTTCTATTGAACCTCTTCCTGTTTCTCCAAAAAAACCAGTTGCATGTGAATCATCCACATGAACTAAGGCATTATATTTTTCTGCTAAATCACAAATTTCTTCTAATTTTGCCACAAACCCATCCATAGAAAATACACCATCAGTTGTAATCATTCTCAACCGTTTATCTTGAGTATTTTTTAAAATTTCCTCCAATGCATTCATATCTGAATTGGGATATCGATGCCGTTCTGCTTTGCATAATCTTACACCATCAATAATTGAAGCGTGATTAAGAGAATCTGAAATTATCGCATCTTCTTTATTTAATAAAGTTTCAAAAAGTCCTCCATTTGCATCAAAGCAAGAAGTATATAAAATTGTATCTTCAAATCCTAAAAAGGTAGAAAGTTTTTGTTCGAGTTCTTTATGAATTTCCTGAGTACCACAAATAAACCTTACCGAGCTTAATCCAAACCCCCATTTATCTAACCCTTTTTGGGCAGATCGAATTAACTCAGAGTGGTTTGATAATCCCAAATAATTATTTGCACAAAAATTTAAAACGGTTTCTTCATTTACTTTTATTTCAGCAGATTGCTGTGATTGTATAATGCGTTCTTCTTTAAATAATCCTGCACCTTTTATTGATTCAATTTCTGTCTTTAATATATCTTTAATTGTATTCATAATACCTATTATTTCTTTTTATAAAACTCTTTTACACACGGAATTAAATATTCATTTAATGCAGATTCTAAATTATACTCAGGACTCCAATTCCAATCATTTCTTGCCGAAGAATCATTTACATCTTTAGGCCATGAATTTACAATTTTTTGCCTTTTACCATTAATATCATAACCCAAATTAACATTTGAAAAATAAGGCTCAATTGCGGTTTTAAATTCACCCGCAGTTGGTGCAAATGCCGAAATATGATACACATTTCTATTTAATTTTATTTGAGGAGTATTCATTAATTCTAAAATTGCTCTTATTGCATCAGGCATTGTCATAAATGGAATAGCCGTATCCGCATCTACAAATGAATTATATGGTTTACCTTGCACGGCATTATGCAACATTTCAGGAATAAAATCACTTGTCCCCCCCGTTGGCATTGTAATAGCCGAAATCAAGCCCGGAAATCGAATAGATCTAAAATCTAATAACCCGGGTGAATAAGTTGCTGATAATTGTTGATAATGGTTTGAAAAATAAGTACCTAATTGTTCACAATATAATTTATTACAGCCATACATTGTTTGGGGTGATAAATATTCAGTTTCAGAAATCGCACCTGCTTTTTCCTTTTCTTCAATCGAGTCAATTCCATAAACCGCAATTGAACTTGGGAAAAAGAATTTTACTTTTTCTCCCTGAGATTGTGCTTGTTCCATTGCCAATTTAAGTAAATTCAAAGTACCATTCACATTCACATCATGAGCAATCATGGGTGAAAACTCGGCGCGCGTACTTAATAATGCGGCAAGGTGATAAATTGCTCTTATTTCATATTCAGTATTTAGCATTTCAAGAAGTTTAATATCTAAAATATCACCTTGAACACCATCCAACACATTGTCTTTTATATCCTTGGATAATGGTTCTAAATCTAATGCTAAAATATCTGTATTTTTTTCTTTTGATAGACCATGAATAAGTCCATGACCCATTTCGCCATTTGCTCCGGTGATTAAAATTACTGGTTTTCTCATCTAATTATATTTTTTAAGGAAAAATTATGGTATGTAATTTATGAATGATTAAATTATAGAACCTGTAAAGAACTAAATAATTATTAAATGAATTACTTTTTTATAATATTAATCGTCCTATTCACTTCTACATGTACATTAATTTCACCTGTAGAAGAAATTCCTGACAATCTAAATTATTTTGATATTATGACTTGGAATATTGAACAATTCCCCAAACATTCCAATACTACATCTTCTGTTATTTCCATCATTAACGACCTACATCCAAGTATTATTGCATTTCAGGAAATTAATAGTTTATCTGAATTTGATATTATGCATAATCAATTTGATAATTATGATGGATACCGAGCTTCAAGTGCATCTTATAGTATAAACCTCGCCTATATGTGGGATACAAATATTATTAAAAATGTTAATATTTTTGAAATTTTTCAAGATCAATGGTATCCATTTCCTCGGTCACCGCTCGTAATGGAATGTGAAATTAATAACTTAGATTATATCATTATAAATAATCATTTTAAATGTTGCGATGATGGTGTTTCAAGACGAGAAGAAGCCGTTATGCTCATAAAAGATTATATGGATATTAATTACCCAAATGATCGAATAATTATGTTGGGTGACTTTAATGATAATTTAAATGATTTAGAATATTCAAATGTTTTTATACCTTTATTAGAAGATAGAAATGATTACCTATTTATTGATGAAGATTTTGAAATTGATAATTATTCATACCCAAGTTACCCAAGCCATATTGATCATATTTTAATTTCAAATGAGCTTTTTACATATTTTAATTCACAATATACACAAACATACACAGTTCAATTGGATGATGAGGTACAGTTTTATTTTAGCCAAATATCTGACCATCTTCCTGTCTATTTAAAATTGGTATTTGAATGAGGTAAATAAACCATGATAAAAAAACAAATAATCGTTCTATTTTTAATAATAAATGTCCTGAACACTCAAATCATCATTTCTGAAGTTATGTTCAACTTGGAAGGAGGTGATTCTCCCAATGAATTTGTTGAGCTTTTTAATTCAAGCACAACTCAAATTGATATTTCAAATTGGATTATCGCTGATAAATTATCGACAGATGACTTTATCGAAGGGAGTCATATTATTCCTGCAATGGCGTATGCTCTAATTGTAGAAGGTGATTTTGATGGCATATTATATCAAGGATTAATCCCTGAAAATACAATAATAATTCCTGTGGATGGTACCGCAATTGGAAATAATTTAGGAAATACTGGAGATTCATTATACCTCATTACCGACATGGGTGATACAATCGATTTTATGGGGTGGAATAATGGAATTACTGAAGGACATAGCCTTGAAAAAGTAAATTTAAGTTTTCCAAATACATCTGGAAATTGGCGAGAAAGTATAAATTTATTGGGTAGCCCCGGATTTGAAAATAGCGTTTCAAGTTTAGGAATGGATGTCGGCATTGATACACTTTGGCATTTACCTGAATTCCCAAATAAATTTGAAGACATTCACTATTTTCTCAAAATTTCAAATTTAGGTTTACAAGAATCACTCGTCCAAATTTATATGGAACAGATTTTTCAGATTTCTTTTAATTTGAACACTCAATTAGATACAATTGTTGAAATAATTGGGAATGGTTTTGATTCAGGATTACATCAAACTGAATTTATGATTCATGTGCCAGGTGATAAAAACCAACTTAATAATTCAATGACTGAGCCAATTTTTATTTCTTATCCCGAAAAAACGATACTAATAAATGAAATTATGTATGACCCATTAACAGGTGACCCTGAATGGATTGAAATAATAAATAATTCTCAATATGAAATTAATATTCAACACTGGAGAATCGTAGATGATTGGGAAGATGAAACGATAGGCGTTGAACAATCACATTTAATGAACGCGAATGAGTTTGCTGTCATTTCTGGGGAAGAATTTATTTCTGGGTTTATGTTTCAAGATTATTTTCCTTCATTAAATAATTCGGGTGATAATTTATATTTAATTGACCCCGCAAATAAAGTGATTGATAATGTGAATTACACAGATAATTGGGGAGGTGGTGATGGATTTTCACTTGAGCGAATTACATTATTTATGAACTCAAATGATCCTGTAAATTGGGGTGGTTCCGTAAATCCATTTGGTTCAACACCTTCAGAAAAAAATTCTCTCTTTGTAGATAAAATTCATGAAAATGGTTCAATTGAAATATCACCCAATCCCTTCTCGCCAGATAAAGATGGTTTTGAAGATCAACTTACTATCTCATATAATATCCCATTTTCATATAGCAAATTATATATTGATATTTATGCAATAAATGGGATTTTAGTTAAAAGTTTATTCAATGGTGTAATTGTATCATCAAATGGATTCATCACTTGGGATGGTTATGATAATAAAAACCGAAAATGCAGAATTGGACCCTATATTATTAAATTTGAAGCCGATGATTCACATTCAAATAATTCATTTAAAAAAATTGAACGCATTATTTTAGCAAAGAAACTGAATTAATTCAAATTTCTATGGTTTGGCTCTGCAGCATATTTCAATGGTGGTGATTGATATGTATAAATGTTGGGAACTTCTATATCACCAAATCCTAAGTCTCCCATATTTTCATAAAATGTGCCTACATGGTCTATAATTTTATCCATTACTCTTGGAACAACAGACTTTCGTTCTAATAATTTGGGTTTTACTTCCATTGTTTGTACAATATCATCTTTAAGGGGTAATCGTTGGTCATAGAGATATGTTTCTATGACTTCATTTACTTTTTCTTTGATGAGCTTTTCATCTTCACACAGTTGCAGAAATGAATCGACTTTTTGTTCTTCCCAATATTTTTCAAATGCTTCTTCTATTAAATCAGGTTCGCTTATATGAATCAAATATTCATCAATGAATTGTTCAATTAATTCTCGCTTACTTCTCAATTGGGGAGAATTATTTAATACATTCATAATCTTTTGACGATGTTCAGCTTGAGCGTCAGGTGTCGCTTCTCTGTAGTTTGCTAATAGAACTAGAATGTAGGCTACATTTATTTCATCTTTATGGATAAGCTCTAATTCAAAATCCACCTC
>CAZGWH010000059.1:0-14835 GCA_964529325.1 uncultured bacterium
ACCGATTAAAACCGTTTGATATTCATTGCCGTCGTAGTCTGTAATCATACAAGAAGAGTTATCTCCATCACAAATCCCACAATTATCTTCAATGTGTTCTCCTCCACAATCTCCCATGCAATCTACTTCATATAAGCAACTATTATTATCAATTGTGGCTTCTGAGTTGTAATTACAGGCTTGACTATCTAAACAACCATGAACTTCATTTGGCTCTGTTATACAACCAAAATAAAAAAGTATAATAATATTACTGAGGTACAATTTCATTTTTTTCATTCCCAACTCCTTTTTTTTCGTTTATTTTTCCTTAATTCAGTGTTTTCCAATGTCTTTTCTCCATCCAAAAATTAACAATTTTCCATTCACCAAAAACTATTAACGACATAGAATTAATTATCAATATGGTCTATCCAAGTGGTAATATTAAAGTGATTATCAATTTTTTGGGCAATAACATTTGCAGATGTAAAATCAATAAACTTGCCAACTCTTACTCTATACCAAATTCTATTATACTTGGGATGTAAGAATTCTATTTTATAGGCATCAAATCCAGCTGTTTTAAGTTTTTGAATTTTATTATTTGCTTCAATTTCATTTGGAAACGAATAAACTTGTATTGTATAATTAAATTTTTCATTATTATTTACTATATTTTTAGGAATAGAATCCGTTTGAACAGTAATATCTTTTTTAATTTTAATTTGATTCGTATCATTTAGAATTGTATCAAAATTACTTAATGTATCTAATATATTATTTATTAAATCAATTTTAGTTGAATCAGTATTAATAACCAGTTTTTCTATATTTTGGTTAACATTATTATAATTTGAACCAATTGCATTATACTTAAATATACTAACACCAATAATTTTATTGGCTTCATTATATAATTCGGCAACTATATCGTATTCACCTTGATAATCTGGAATAAATCTCACCGACTGAAAAGAAATTGCTAAATTTGTATGACTATTAAATGGTTTTTTTCCAAAATACCATTCAATCGAATTTATTGGAGTATCAGATTTAGGACTAAGAATTGTTAATGGTTTACCAGTATCAATTACTCGCCTTTCCACTTTTTTTTCACATTGAAGACTCACTACCAAAATGATAGCGAGCCCAATGTATTTTTTAATATATGAAAAATGATTTTTCAATTAACTATTTTGTACTAATTCACTTCCTGTAAAAAAGTATGAAATTTCAATTGTTGCATTCTCATCAGAATCTGAACCATGAACTGCATTTTCTCCAACACTTGTCGCAAAATCTTTTCGGATTGTTCCTTCATCTGCATCAGCTGGATTTGTTGCCCCTATCGTTTTTCTCCATTCAGCAACTGCATTTTCTTTTTCTAAAGCTAATACCATACATTTACCTGAGGACATAAATTCAGTGAGTTCACCAAAAAATGGTCGTTCAGCATGAACAGCATAAAATCCTTCTGCTTGTGCTAATGTTAATTTAATTAGTTTTGCAGATAAAACATTAAATCCTGCACTTAGGATTCGATCATAAATTTTACCTGAGTCTCCATTTTTTACCGCATCGGGTTTAATAATGGCAAAAGTGCGATTAGTCATTCGCAATATCCCTTTCGTTGTTATTTATAATTTAAGTGCTTTTTCCATAGTTGCACCAATATCTGCAGGACTTTTACATACATGGATTCCCGCTTTTTCTAATGCTGCCATTTTATCTGCAGCAGTTCCTTTCCCACCTGAAATTATTGCACCTGCATGCCCCATCCGTCTTCCTGGAGGTGCTGTCTGCCCAGCAATAAATGCAACAACCGGTTTATCATAATTATTATCAACAATCCATTGGGCAGCCTCTTCTTCAGCAGAACCACCAATTTCGCCAATCATAACTAATCCTTCTGTTGCAGGATCATCACCAAATAATTTCAATAAATCTAAAAATGTTGTACCAATAATTGGATCACCACCTATTCCAATACATGTTGTTTGCCCAATTCCTCTAACCGTTAATTGGTGTACAGCTTCATAAGTTAAAGTACCAGACCGAGAAATCACTCCCACATTGCCATGTGGTTTATGAATGAACCCTGGCATAATTCCAATTTTGGCTTCACCTGGTGTAATAATACCTGGACAATTTGGGCCAATCATTCTTACACCTGTTCTATTAAGTGCATCTTTAACAGGCACCATATCTTTCGCAGGAATTCCTTCTGTTATACAAATAACTAAATCTACCCCTGAATCAATTGCTTCTAAACATGCGTCAGAAGCAAATGGAGGTGGTACAAAAATGATGCTTGTATTTGCATTGGTCTCTTTTACTGCTTCTGCAACTGTATTAAAAATTGGAATATCATTAGCGTCTTTCTGTTCACCTTTTCCAGGTGTAACACCCGCGACCACTTTGGTTCCATATTCGACCATTTGTCCTGTATGAAACGCACCTTCTTTACCGGTTATTCCCTGCACAACTAATCGTGTATCATTATTGACTAAAATACTCATTAAATTTCTCCTTTACTGGCTTTTACTACTTTTTCAGCAGCATCTTCAAGACTGTTTGCAACAATGAATTCCAAAGGAGAATCGGCAAATAATTGTCGAGCCGCTTTTGCATTCGTTCCTTCTAGTCGAACAACAACAGGAACACTTACTTCAATTTTACCCATTGCATCAATCACGCCTTGAGCAACACGATCACAGCGAACAATTCCACCAAAAATATTGATTAAAATTGCATTCACATTTGGATCCGATAATATAATTTCAAATCCATGTGCAACTGTTTCTGCATTTGCAACACCACCTACATCTAAAAAGTTTGCGGGTTCACCACCATATAATTTGATAATGTCCATTGTACCCATCGCCAATCCAGCACCGTTAACCATACAGCCAACTGTACCATCCAATTTGATATAATTTAAATTATATTTTTTTGCTTCAACTTCGCTTGGTTCTTCTTCGGTCAAATCTTGCATTTCAGCAATATCTTTATGTTTATACAATGCATTTCCATCAAAATTAATTTTTGCATCCACTGCGATTACTTCATTTTCAACCGTCACAATTAATGGATTAATTTCCATTAATGAACAATCTTTATCCCTAAATACATTCCAAAGATTCATAAAAGTTTTTACTGCACTTCTAATTTGAGTCCCTGACATACCCAATGCAAATGCAAGCTGGCGCGCTTGAAATGGTTCTAAATTAGCTCCAGGTTCAATCCATACTTTGAATATTTTTTCAGGAGATTCTTCTGATACTTTTTCAATTTCCATTCCGCCTTCTGTAGAAACCATAAAACAAAATTTACAAGAAGATCTATCTAATACAATTCCTGCATAGAATTCACTTGCAATATTACTTGCAGACTCAACAAGTAATCGTTGAACCAATTTTCCGCTAGGTCCTGTTTGATGAGTTACAAGATTCATCCCTAAAATATTTTGGGCATGTTCTTTAACCTCTTCAATCGTACGAGCTATTTTAACTCCACCACCTTTTCCTCTTCCTCCAGCATGAATTTGGGCTTTAACCATTACGGGCAAAGTTCCAATTTTTTTCGCATTACTTACCGCTTCATCAACTGAAAAAGCAGGGTAACCTTCGGGTACAGGAACACCTGCTTCCCTAAAAATCTGTTTTCCTTGATATTCATGAATATTCATTTGTCATTCCTTATAGTTGTACCTTGAGTTCCATTGATAGCACCTTCAATACAATTAATTGAAGTAATAACTACCTTTTCACCATGGTATTTTAAAAAATAAAGTGCTGCTCTAATTTTTGGTTCCATCGTTCCTCTTTTGAAATGTCCTTTAGCTAAACAATTTTCAATTTCGGATACAGTTGTTTGATGTAATGGTTTTTCATTTGGTTTTTTAAAGTTAATAAATATATTATCAACATCTGTAATAATAAATAATTCTTCGGCTTTTAAAATACGACCTAATAAAGAAGCAGACATATCTTTATCAATAACGCCATCAATTCCATCTAAATTTCCACTTTCATCAAAATAACATGGAATTCCACCGCCACCACTGGCAATTACAATCGTTCCAAAATCTATTAAATTTTTAATTGATAATCCATTAAACAAATATTTAGGCGTTGGTGATGGAACAACTCTTCTCCATTCTCCAGGCTCTTGCTCTTTCATATCCCAGCCTAATTCCTGTTGAAATTTAATTGCTTGTTCATCAGTATACCTTCTACCAACAAATTTTGCTGGATGACTTAATGCTTCATCATCTGCATCTACCCTAACTTGGGATATAAAACTTACAACTTCTCTTTCAATATTTTTTTGATGTAATGCATTTTGTAACGATTGTTGAATCATATAACCAATTGCACCTTGTGTATTTGCCACCAGAACACCTAATGGTAATGGCGGAATTTCATTTGATGCAACTTCACTTCTTCTTAATTCATCGCCAACTTGGGGGCCATTTCCATGCGTAATACCAATTTTATATCCTCTATCCACAAAGTGCATTATCCCTTTTAAACTTTCACGCGTATGTTCAAACTGCTCTTTAATAGTCCCAGCCGTATTTTTAGGAGATATTGCATTCCCACCTAAAGCAATTAATACTGTTTTATCCATTATTATTTTCTCTTTTTAATGGCATTGTTAAACATCTCATTCCACCTCGCCCTCTAACTAATTCAGATCCTTCAATTGTAATGATAAATTTTTCATTTGTCATTTTCCATTTATTGGGATCTTTTTTAAATTGCTCATAAGATAAAACTAAATATCCATGTTTTTCTAATTCATTAATTGTCGCATAATTCCGCTTATACCCAATTATTTTTCCCGATGCTAATGCAAATGAATTCGCACCATCTGTCCATTGTTCTCTTTGTTGTAAAAGAGGGTCATTCCCTCCACAGAAAATGGGATCAATTTCAACGCCTATACTAAAAAATAATTCTAAAAAAGATTTTTGAGATGGTTTAATTTTACAAAAGTCTGTAGGTTCTGTAAAATGATATATATCCATATCTTCACCTTCATAATTATCTTGATAAAAAACGGGAGGGAAAAGAATACATTCACTTTCACTAATACGAGTAAAAATAGTATCAAGATGCATTAATTCCCTTTTTTTAGGTAAATTAATTCCGATTACAGATGAAAATCCTTCTTTGAAAATATAGGGTAATAGTTTTTCAATTGAGCTTTTTGGTGTGCGTTCACTCATTCCAATAAGGACAATGTTTTCATTAAATACCATCACATCACCACCTTCAATACTTAAATCATCACTAATTAATTTAAAATCAATAATATTTAAATTATTAAAAAATGGATGATTTTTAAATAAATATGAAGCAATAACCTGCTCTCTTTTTCGTGCTGAGTGACATGCATTTGAAATTAAAAATGAATTTCCAAATACGACACCAATATCTCGAGTAAACATTAAATTGGGAATTGGCATATTAAATATTTTCTCACCATTCCATTCACCCTCAATTAACATTTCAACAAATTGATCACTCGTTAAATTATTTATGAAATCAAAATTTAATTTTGGAGTAAATCCATATAAATTAAAATCTATTTGAAGGCATTCATCAAAAACTAATTTTCTTAATTTTAAATCTTGAAATAAATCGGATAATAATTTATCAATATCTATGCAATTATCTTCTGTCCACGAATTTAATATCGAAGTTAATTCATCATGTTCTTTACCAATTTTATGATGATCAGTGATATCCTCAAATAAAATAAACTCAGGGTTTTCAATATATTCACCGTGCTTTACGATCATTTCTTTAATGTGAGAGGGAGATACTAATTGATGTTCATTTCCTGGTCGATGAGTTAACACCTGTTTTAAAGGAGTAATTTCAGAACGAATTTCCATTTTATTTGAAATTAACAAAAATTATTTTTCTTCTAAAAATGGATAACGATAATCAGTTGGTGCATTAAATGTTTCTTTAATCGTTCGCTGAGAAACCCATCTCAATAAATTTAGAGGAGACCCTGCTTTATCATTGGTTCCTGATGCACGACTTCCACCAAATGGTTGTTGACCAACAACTGCTCCTGTCGGTTTATCATTTACATAGAAATTCCCTGCTGAATTTAATAATAATTGATGTGCAGTTTGAATTGCTTCTCTACAACGAGAAAATACAGCCCCCGTTAACGCATAAGGTGAAGTTGTATCAACTATATTACAAATTTCTTCCCAATTTTGTTCATAAGGATAAATTGTTAAAACAGGTCCAAATATTTCTTCACACATCGATTTGAATTTTGGATTAGTCGTAATAATTGTTGTTGGTTCAACAAAATATCCAACAGAATCATCATAACCACCACCTGTAATAATTTCAGCGTCTGGAGACGATTTTGCATACTCAATATAGGATACAATATTATTAAAGGATGCCTTATCTATTACCGCATTCATAAAATTAGTTTGATCCATTACATCACCCATTTTAATTGTATTCACTTGAGTAATATAATCATCTTTAATTCTCCCCCACATATCTTTAGGAATATAACATCGTGATGCTGCAGAACATTTTTGACCTTGATATTCAAATGCACCTCTAATCATTCCAGGAATTAATATTTTTGTATCGGCACTTAGATGTGCAAGTATAAAATCTTTACCACCAGTTTCACCTACAATTCGAGGATACGATTTATAATTCTCAATATTCTCTCCAATTGTTTTCCACATAGATTGAAATACTGCTGTTGAACCTGTAAAATGTATTCCAGCTAAATTATTATTTTTTAATACAATATCACCAATCTGTTTTCCCGAACCCGGAATAAAATTAATTACACCATCTGGCAATCCAGCTTCTTTAAACATTTTCATCAAAAAATACCCCGAATATACACTTGACGATGCAGGTTTCCATAAAGCAACATTTCCCATTAACACAGGTGCTGTTGGTAAATTACCAGCGATTGATGTAAAATTAAATGGAGTAACTGCAAATACAAACCCTTCAAGTGGACGGTATTGTACCATGTTCCACATGCCATCAGGCGAATAAATTGGTTGTTCCGAATAAATATCTTCAGCATATTTTACATTAAAATTTAAAAAATCAATAAATTCACATGCAGCATCAATTTCTGCTTGAAATACATTTTTACTTTGATTTAACATTGTTGAAGCATTTATTAAATCTCGGTATGGACCTTGTAATAAATTAGACATTCGTTTGAAAATTGCGACTCGTGCTTGTAATGGCATAGATGCCCATTCTTTTTGAGCATTTAATGCTGTATCAATTGCCAATTGGATTTCGTTTTCACCGACTTGATGAAATTCGGCTAACACATGTTTATGATTATGAGGCATTACACAAGTAGAGGTATTATTCGTTTTAATTTCTTTTCCACCAATAATAATAGGAATTTCAATTTTTTTAGATGATAATTCTTTTAATTTTAATTTTAATGATGACTTTTCCGGTGAGCCTTTCTCATACGCTCTTACTGGTTCATTTATTGGAAAAGGTACTTTTACCAAGGTGTTATTCATGAAAATTCCTTTATTATTTAAAGTTTCAAAACCCGCAGGGGGGTGAAATTTACCCTATCCTAAAATCCTAGTCCAAACAATAACTTTTACTCTTCTTGAAAGTATTCATTTCTACCCAATCCAAATGATTTTTTTAAATACCATGAAGCCAAGTAAAATAATGGTGTATCTAAAAATGCTACTATTACTTTAAACAAAAATCCATTAATCAGTAATGTACTAAATCGAGTCCATTCAATTACACTAAAACTGCATAATAATAATAATACAGCAGATGTATCTATTAATTGTGAAAAAATGGTTGAACCATTATTTCGCAACCATAAATGCCTTCCCTTTGTGAGGTTTTTCCAAAAATGGAATACGCGAATATCTATAAATTGTGCAATTAAATATGCAGACATAGATGCAAAAACAGCTGGTCCAAATAACCCAAATACTTTTGTAAAAGTTTCATCATTAATAGGAGACCAAGAAGTTGCTGGAACAGCCTGAGCAATCATAGTTACGAATAATATAAATATACTGGCAATAAATCCAGACAATACCAATTGATTTGCTTTTTTCCGACCATATATCTCAGAAATAATATCTGTAACCAAAAATGTAATGGGGTAAGGTAAAATTCCTGCTGAAATTTCAAAGGTATAATTACCTAAAAACTGTGATACATTTAATGGTAAAATACTATTCAACAAATTGGCTTCATTTAATAAAAAACTTAAGGGGGTCCAAAAGAAAAACTTTTGAAAAATTAAATTACATGTTACTAAGGAAGCTATAAAAATACCAGACAATATTAAGTATAATTTCAAGCCCCATTTTTTTCGATTTAAATACACTTATCCTCCTTTAAAAATTATAGGGAATTAATCACATTTAATTAAAATAATTATTACTAAATTAAAAACTATCGTAACAAAAATAATAGATTATATTTGTAAATAAAAATTGAAAATTGATGTAAATTTCATTATGAGGAAATACAGGATATATGGGAGATAAACAACTAAAACTAAAATTTTGGGGGACAAGAGGGTCAAACCCTACCGCTGCCCAAAATATGTCCACTTATGGTGGTGAAACAACTTGTGTAGAATTAAGAACAGCTAATAATGAACTCATTATTTTTGATATGGGTACTGGAATTATTAGAATGGGAAATTCACTCATCAATGAAGAAAACCCCGTAAAAGATATTCATATATTACTTAGTCATTTTCATTGGGATCATATTATTGGATTTGCTTCCTTTAAACCTGTTTATATTGAAGGTTATAATATTACTATTTATGCACAAAAACCTGAAGTAGGATCCTTAAAAGAAGTATTCGAAGATATGCTCCATAATAGATATTGGCCTGTTCCACTAGAAAAAATGGGAGCAAAAATCCAATTCAGAGAAGTCCATCCATTAATTTTTAAAATTAATGAAGATATTGCTGTTGAAGCTAGACCACATCCCCACCCAGGTGGTGCTTTAGGATACCGAATATTAATTGACGGGAAAATCGTAACTTTTATAACTGATATTGAACACCCTGAAAATGAATTAATTAAATCAGTCGTTGACCTATCAAGAAATTCAGATATATTAATTCATGAAGGGCATTTTTCGCCAGAAGATTTACCCTTACATCGTGAATGGGGACATAGTAGTTGGGTGGAAGCCGTAGGGGTTGCAAAATCTTCTAAATCAAAAAGATTAATAATGACTCATCATGCTCCTGATTATGAAGATACTCAAATTGCAATATTAGAATCTGAAGCACGAAAAAGTTTTCCAAATTCAAGTTTCTCTCGTTCTGAAGAAACCATTTTTTTAGATTAAAATTCAAAAATGATTTATTTTGATTCGGCAGCAACAACGCCTATTGATCCAAAAGTATCTGATTTTATGGTTAATATTTTAAATCATGCCTATGGTAACCCATCAAGTATTCACAAAGCAGGCCAGAAATCAAAAGCTGTAATTGAAAATTCAAGACGACAAATCGCATCTTGTATAAATGCCTCTTCTGGTGAAATTTTTTTCACTGGTGGTGGAACAGAATCAGATAATTTAGTTTTAAAAGGGTTATTAAGAAGCGGTGACCATTTCATTACTTCAAGCATAGAGCACCCAGCTATATTAATACCCACAAAGGAATTAGAAAGTCTTGGAGTTCAAAATTCAATTATTAAACCTAATCATTTGGGTGAAATTAAATTAAAAGATATTCTCTCTAAAATTAAATCAAATACAAAACTAGTTTCAATCATGTATGTAAATAATGAATTAGGAACTATAAATGAAATTAAAAAAATATCAGAATATTTAGGAACAAAGAATATATTATTTCATACTGATGCAGTTCAAGCGGTTGGGAAAATAAAAATTGATATGAAAGATATCGGATGTGATTTTTTGTCTGCATCTGCTCATAAATTTCATGGACCAAAAGGAGTAGGGTTTTTATATATTAAGGATGGATTATCATTAACCCCTCAAATTTCAGGAGGTGGACAGGAAAAAAACCTTAGAGCTGGTACAGAAAATATTCCAGGAATTGCAGGGATGGGACTTGCTCTTGAAATTTCAAATCAAAATATAGAAGAAAATCATAACTATATCTTAAAGCTAGAAAAACAATTTCTTTTAGAATTGGAAATAAATCAAATTGAATTTAGACGAAATGGGGTAAATCAAGTTACGGGATTATGTAATATCACATTATTTAATGTACCAGGACAATCATTAATTGTGAATTTAGATTTAGAAGGATTCGCCATTTCTTTTGGTGCGGCCTGTGCTTCTGGAAGCTCAAAACCGTCCTCAATCCATAATGAAATTGGAATGCCAATTCATGAGGCTGAATGCACTGTTCGAATTTCGATAGGCAGGCAAAATACGTCAGAAGAAATAACTAAATTATCAACTATATTATCTGAAATAATCCCACGAATAAAAAGAAAAATAAATGCGTAAAAAACGCGTGTTAGTAGCAATGTCAGGTGGAGTTGATAGCTCTGTTGCACTCGCTAAAATTTTAGAATTGGGATATAAAGCAATTGGTGTAACAATGAAACTCTGGGATAATAATAAGTTTGAAGGCTCACAATTTCAAGAAAGTACATGTTGCGGAATTGAAGAAATAAATGGGGCTAAATTAGTATGTGACCATTATAATGTCCCCCATTATACTATGGATTTTTCCGACGCATTTATTGAAGATGTTGTCGATAATTTTGTAGATGAATATCTTGCTGGACGAACACCAAATCCATGTGTCCGTTGTAATTCATTTGTTAAATGGGATGCATTTATTCATAAAGCTGATGAATTGGGTGCTGAATTTATCTCAACAGGGCATTATGCTCAAATATTTAAAAATAATGGAATTTATTCTCTGCATAAAGGTATCGATAAAAATAAAGACCAATCCTATGTATTATGGGGCATTCCTCAATCAACTCTTTCTAGAACAATATTTCCTTTAGGGAATATGACAAAACCAGAAGTAAGAAAATTTGCATCTCAACATAAAATGGCAACTGCTAAAGTACCTGAAAGTATGGAAATATGTTTTGTGGCTGATAATGATTATAAGAAGTTCCTAAATAAATATGCACCTGAAAAAATGAACGCAATAAATACAGGTAAAATTATTCAAGATGGAAAAGAAATTGGAAATCATCAAGGTTACACCCATTATACTATTGGGCAACGAAAAGGAATTGGAGTTACATTTCCTGAACCGCGATATGTAAAATCTATTGACGCAAAGTCTAATACAATTACAATTTCTCGTAAGGAAGGACTACTTTCACCTGGTTGTACCATAAATGAATTAAATTGGTTAGTTAATAAAAATCAAATTCCAGAAAAAATTCAAATCAAAATAAGATATAATAGCTCCGATGTTATGGGTCAAATAAATTGGGATGATTTAACCGTTAATTTTGACCAACCCCAACTTTCGGTAACACCTGGACAGTCGATTGTATTTTATGATGATGACAAAGTTTTAGGTGGTGGAATTATTGATAAAAAACTAAACTAATTTAATTAAAATATTTATTTCAAAATAAATGAAATAACAGTAACATATTACCTCGGAACTTTTTCAAATTATTAGCCGTTGACAACATCATGAAATTAACTTTTATAATAATTATATCCACTATTCAATTAGCAATTTGCCAATTTAACTCTGTAATTGGAAATCAAAACCCAATTAGTTCTACTAAATTGGGTATGAATTTTCTTAATTCTGAAAAATTAAAAATCCAACAGGGAGTAACATTTGGTACTTCATTAATGGGAAATCAATCTACTTCCTATGGTATGTTTTCTAATAATTTTCAATACTCAATACAGTCAAATCTGAAAATGACTGGAGGTGTACATTTCCTTCAAAAATCGGGAAATATCCCTGGACCAATTCCAAACCAAAATTTTGATGTATTATATGATTTAAATTTAAAATATCAACCTTGGGAAAATACTTGGATTCAATTTTCTATTTCAAACTTTGGAATAAATAAAAGACAGAGTATTTTTTACCCATGATAAAGAAAAGAAAAAAACGCAAAAGACCAATTAGCAAACCTCAATTTAATATACCAAATATTGCAATCATAGGTCTTTCAATAATTATTTCAATTGCATTATTCTCAGCAGTAGATAAATTATTTTACTCAGATGGAAAAAAAGAATTTAAAAAAAATCTTGATTTATCAGAGTTATTAATAACTTCATCTTATGAAAATGAAACTGGAAATAAAATAAATATTCAATTATTAAATGGGTGTGGAGAAAAATATTTAGCTGAAAAATATACTACATTTTTTATAAAAAATGGGCATGATGTTTTAGAAAAAGCAAATGCACCTCACTTTGAATATCCAAAAACAAAAATTATTTCAAGAATAATAAAACTAGATCCTGCACATAATATAGCAGAGCTATTAGGGATTCCAGTAGAAGAAATTGAAACTGATATTGATAATAATCAAACATGCGATATCACATTAATTTTAGGTAAAGATTACACTAAATTAAAATCCTTTGACAAAGTTCTTGAATCAAATCAAATTATAAATCCACAACTAAATAAGAATTAATTTTGAGTAAAAAAAAATTAGATGATTTTCTAATTCATTTTGGAGAATTATTATTGGACAGACATGCAGAAGATATTGTAATTCTGGATGTACGAAAATTAACAAGCGTAACAGATCATGTGATTATTTGCACATCACAGTCAACAACTCAATCAAAAGCCATCGTTGATTATATCCGACAAGAATTAAAAGATGAAAATATTCTTCCATTAAGTATTGAAGGTTATGAAAGCCTCAATTGGGTGTTAATGGATTATATAAATGTAGTGGTCCATGTTTTCTTACCAGAATATCGAACTTTTTATGACCTTGAACGATTATGGGGTGATGCTGAATCATTTAAGATAGAAGATAAGGAAAAAGATGAGAAATAAAGTCCTTGAAAAACTACAAGGCACACTCATAGATTTAAATTTCCCAACTGATACTGTAATAATCCAAAACTCAAAAAAACCTGACCATGGTGATTTTTCAAGTAATATTGCGATGATTCTTGCTGGAAAACTAAAACGACCTCCTCAAAAAATCGCCGATGAGATTATTCAAAACTTATTAGAACTAAATTCAGATAACTTTTTTTCAATTGTCGAAAAAGCTGGTCCAGGTTTTATTAATTTCAAATTAAATAAAAATCTATTTCATGATAAATTATTAAATGTATTAAAAACAGATACTGAATTTGGAAAGTCATCCATTGGTGTTGGTAAAACAGCAAATGTTGAATTTGTTAGTGCAAATCCAACGGGTCCATTAACCGTTGGCCATGGTCGTGGAGCAATGCTAGGTGATACAGTTGCAAATATTTTAGAATGGAATGGCTATAAAGTTCTGCGAGAATATTATTTTAATAATGCGGGAAGACAAATGCGGGTACTTGGCCAATCTGTATATTCTCGATACCTTCAAACATGTGGTCAAGATTTAAAATTTGATGATGAATTTTACCAAGGTGAATACATCAAAGAAATTGCAGAATTAATATATAATGAATATGGTGATTCATTAATATCTAAACAAAATCCAGACTTTTTTAAAGATAAGGCTGAAAAATTTATTTTTGAAGATATTAAATCTTCTTTAAAAAAATTAGGATTAGAATTTGATTATTTCTACAATGAACAAGAATTATATAATAGTGGAAAAATTCAACACATATTAGATGAATTAGGTTCAAAAGAATTAATTTATCAAAAAGATAATGCAACTTGGATTAAAGGTACTCAGATTGGACGAGATGTTGATAAAGTTCTTGTGAAAAAAACTGGAGAACCAACTTATCGACTTCCAGATATGGCATATCATAAAACAAAGTTTGAAAGAGGATTTGATTTATGTATTGATGTATTTGGAGCAGATCATATTGATACCTACCCCGATGTACTTGCCGTAATTGATCAATTGGGATACGATTCTAATAAAGTCAAAGTACTTATTCATCAATTTGTTACTATTATGAAAAATGGCGAACAAGTTAAAATGTCTACTCGTAAAGCAAATTTTGTGACTTTAGATGAATTAATAGATGAAGTAGGTGCAGATGTTGTTAGATATTTTTTTATAATGCGTGGAATGTCAACTCATTTAAATTTTGACTTAGATATTGCAAAAGACCAATCCGATAATAATCCAGTTTTTTATCTTCAATATGCCCATGCACGAATGTGTAATATCATAAATAGAGCAAAAGGATTTGGACATATAATTAATTTAAAAGCAGATTTAAGTTTATTAATAGAAGACGAAGAACAACAGCTTATAAATCAATTATTAAAATTACCTGAATTAATTGAAAAATGTAGTACACAATTAGAACCACAATTAATTGTGAATTATCTACATGAATTTGCTTCTAAGTTTCATAAATACTATGCTCATTTTAAAGTCATTACCGATGATAAAAAATTAACAGAAGCACGCCTCATATTAATTAAAGCAATTCAAATTGCAATGAGAAACGGATTAACCTTAATTGGTATTTCTGCACCTGAAAATATGTAATATATTATTGAAAAATAAATGACTAATTATTTAATTAATCTATTTTAAATAATTTCATCTGTTAGATTTTTAGGTTCTTCACACTTAACAATACTTTTTTCAATGTAGGTTGTAGATAAACAGAATGAAGTTTTCATTATTTCCATTTTCCTCACCTTTCTTGATTGGTAATTTACCTCTCTTAGGGTGTC
>CAZGWH010000060.1:0-13890 GCA_964529325.1 uncultured bacterium
AAATTTCTTTTCCAATTACCACGCCAAATGAAGTTGCAACAGCAACCATCCATAACGGGATTGTTGGAGGCATTATCAAGGGTATCAACATTCCAGTTACTAGAAATCCTTCATTAATTTCATGTTTTCTAACAACGGCAAAAACAACTTCCCAAAACCCACCTACAGCATATGAAACTAAAATAATTGGTGCGACAATCTTTAAACCATTTATAAAATTATCAAAAATTGTTCTTGACGAATCTTGTTGAAAACCTACATTAAAAATACCAAATAAAATAGCAGGTAGTAAAGCTAATACAACTATTATCATAGCTCTTTTTAAATCAATTGAATCTTTTATATGTGGACCGTCACTGGTTACTGAGTTAGGTGTATATAAAAAAATATCCAACATTTCATAAATAGGATAAAGTTTTTCAAACTTCCCACCTGTTTCGAAATGTGGTTTTATTTGGTCAAGCTTTTTTCGAATCATATTATCTATCCCTCTTTCTCAATAAATTCAAGTCCATCTCTAACTACCTTATGAACTGGAAATTTAGATTGACAAACAAAAGAACATAATGCGAAATCTTCTTCATCACATTCATAAATTCCAAGTTGTTCCATTTCTTCAATATCTTCAGCTAAAATACTTCGAATCAAATAATTTGGTATTATATCCATTGGTAATACATTTTCCCAATACCCAAATGGGATAATTGCTCTTAAATCACCATTTACAGATGTATTTAATGACCAATCTTTTTTAAATCTAAATCTTGAGAAAAAAGTATTTGTTAATGTAAATTTATCAAACCCTGGTTTTAACCATCCAAGAAACTCTCTTTTACCACCTTCAGGAATAACAGTTATTTGATTATGATAATAGCCTAATCCTGAATCTAAATCTACTTTTTCACCAGATAATACATCTCCTGAAATAAATCTAAATTGCCCTTCATTTAGTTGATCACCTATTATTGATTTTAAAATAGTACCTCTTTTAACTTTGGCATAAGATGGGTTTTTAATGCCTTCACCTGAAAAAGTAATATATTTTGTAGATAAATATTTACCAGTTAAAAATTGATGTCCAATAGCTATCACATCTTGAATATCAACATACCAGACTTTTTCACCAATATTTATTGGGTCAATATGGTGAATTTGAATACCTATATTTCCAGCAGGATGCGGACCATTAAACTCATGTTGTTCTACATTTTTTAATTTATGAAACACAGTACTCGGCTGACTAGTATGTGTCGAAAAATTAATAATACCGTCAGTCAATTTTGATAATACATCAATCCCGGCTTGTAAATTAGTTTCCTCTTCATTTACAAGATATGAAAAATCTGGTGCATGGGGTGTCGTTTGAAATCCTGAAATAAATATTGCCTTAGGAATATCTTGTGGATTTGCAATTTTAGAATATGGTCTTTGTCTTAAATAAGACCAACAACCTGTATCTAATAAAATTGAAATTAAATCAGATTTATCTAATTTATTTATTTCAGTAGATGTATAAATTGGCGATTTCAAAAATTCATCAGATTTAGTTGAATATTCTATACAAATCTCTTCAATCACTCTTCTTTCACCAAATTTTATTGTTTTTATTTTTCCTGTTATTGGTGAAGCAAATTTAACATTTCCAATTACTTTATCAAAAAATAAAACAGATCCTGTTTTTACGAAATCACCCTCTTTTACAAGAAGCTTTGGTTTAATACCTTTTATTCTATTTGGATGAATTTTTAATTGAATCTGGTTACTTAAATCAATAATTGATTTTTCAGGGGCACCAGCTAAAGGTATATTAATACCTTTTTGTATTTTAAAATATGCCATTAAAAATTATTTCTTCTTTTTTTACGATATAAATATCTCTGCTCTCCATCATTAAATCTTCTAATTTCATCTTCAGACTCTGGAGAAACAGATTGCACCTTTTTAGGTTTATTGTTTTCATCAAGTGAAACAAATGTTAAATATGCAGAACCTGTGTGTTTTATTTTACCAGTTATCGGATTTTCTGATTCTATTCTAACACCAACTTCCATTGATGCCCTGCCCGTATAATTTACAGATGACTTCATACAAATTATATCACCCATTTTTGCTGGAGCAAGAAAATCTAAATTATCTACAGATGCAGTTACAACTGGAGTTCGTGCATGTTTATAAGCTGACATGGCTGCACATATATCCATGTAATGCATAACTTTTCCACCTAAAATATTACCAAGAATATTTGTATCATTAGGAAGAACAAGCTCATTCATAATAACCTGCGAGTCCTTAACTGACTTCAAATTAATTTAAAAATTTATTTTATTAATAAATTCAAGAAGCAAATCCCACTTTAATCCAAAAACTAAAGTCGGAATACTACAAATAATAATAAGTATACTCAATGCTAGCTTTGGAGTAATTTTAGATTCATCCTTTGGTTCATCTAACCACATTACTTTTACTATTTTAAAATAATAAAATAATGAAACCACACTATTTAATATACCAACAACCGCTAACCAGTAAAATGTTTTTGATTCGATTAATGCGGAGAATAAATATACTTTTCCAATAAAACCAGCAGTAGGTGGTAATCCTGTTAGTGATACTAATAGAAGTACCATTAATGATGCCATTAATGGTGATTTATAACCAAGTCCTTTATATCCTTCAACATCCTCTACTTCACATTTATTTGAAATAAATATGGCAAAGAAAAATGCACCTAGATTCATGAACAGATAAATTACAAGATAAAACATTATCGCTTTTATTGCACTTATTGATAAAATGGAAGCACACATTAACATATATCCTGCATGTGCAATACTTGAATATGCTAATATTCGTTTTACATTATTTTGTTGAACGGCTAAAACATTTCCAATTGTCATTGTGCCTGCTGCTAAAACAGCGATTAAAAATGGCCAATCAACATTTAAAATTGGATCAGGGTCCGCAAAATTCCCACTCTCAGAAAATAATGAGTACATGATTCTTAAAAATAATCCAATACCAGCAGCTTTTGGGGCGATTGAGAAAAAAGCTGTTATTGGTGTTGGAGCACCTTCATATACATCTGGTGTCCAATAATGAAACGGGACCATTGAAATTTTATAACCAACACCTGAAAGTAACATTAAGATAGCTACATATATCATGAAATTATCTTCTAATAAGGCGGATGAATTCAAAATAGATTCATGAATTTGATATATATCTGTTGAACCAGCTAATCCATAAAGCCAACTCATTCCATAAAGCATAATTCCTGATGCAAATGATCCAAATATAACATACTTAAGTGAAGCTTCATTTGATGCTTTATTCCCTTTTTTCATTCCAGCGAGTACATAGGATGCTAAAGATGCTGTTTCAATTCCAATATAAATCATTATTAAATTAGTAGAAGAAACCATAATCATTAACCCAAGTAGAACAGTCATCATTAATGTATAATATTCAGGGTGACCGATTTCATCTAATTCATTCGATGCACTTGAAGCAATTAGAATTAAAAAGGTAGTCAATACAAAAATTAGTTTAAAAAAAGTTGAAAAGGAATCAATAATATATAAATAAGAAAATATATTTTGATTTGTTCCCAAAGAATTCCAAACAAATAAACCAACAAATAAAACTCCCAAAATATTTACAGGTAATATATGCTTTCTTAATTTCGAGGAAAAATCAAGACAAATTGTAGTTAGAATTAATCCAATTAAAATTAATTCAGGAATAAAATAACTTATACTTGGTAAATTAGTCAATTATTAAATTCCCGTAATTGGTGTTGACTGAATTAAATCTATTAAATTTGAAAATGTTGGTGCAATCATTTCAATTAATGGTGCAGGATATATTCCTAGAATCAAAATAATAACTGCAATTGGTACAACACAGGCTAATTCTCTTAAACTTATATCTGTTAATTCTTTATATTTTTCATTTAACTTTCCAAAGAATACATGCTGGAAAGCCCTTAAAAAATAAATTGCATTTAATAGGATACCTAATGTTCCAATAATAGTAAGAACTCTAATAATACTAGACTCACCTGCAAAAGTTGTATCAACACTAAATCCACCTATAAAACATAATGCTTCAGAAATAAAACCAGACATTGCAGGAAGCCCTAATCCTGCAAAAAATGCCATTGCCATTAAAGCTGAATATATTGGCATTTGCGCACCAAGTCCACCAAATCCTTGTTTTCCAGCCAGAGCCTTATCTTTATAATCTGTAGGGAAGAATATATATCGATGATGAGCTTTATCATAAATTACACCAACCAATAAAAATAACATTGCAGTAATTGTTCCATGGTTAAACATTTGCATAGCAGCACCATTCATTCCAGCTTCTGCACCTGCTTTTGAATTTGAGACTACTGCTGCCATACCTAAAATTACATATCCCATATGACTGACTGAAGAATATGCAACCATTTTCTTTAAGTCAATTTGGGCAATTGCATTTGCGGCACCCCAAATTATATTTATTACACCTAACACTGCCAATATAGTTGCAAAATGATAAACTTCTCCAGGTAATAAAGGGTAACTTATTCTTAATAAACCATAAGTACCCATTTTCAATAATACACCAGCTAGAATCACAGATATTGCTGTTGGCGCTTCTACATGTGCAAGCGGTAGCCAAGTGTGAAATGGGAAAACTGGAACCTTAATAGCAAATCCAATAAATAAACACAACCAAATTAAATATTTAATTTGATAACCCCATAATGTTGCATCAATTGTTTTAGCAGTATCTATTAAAGCAATTAAATTAAATGTATGTGGATCTGAATAAAAATATAATGCCAACATTGCGAGCAACATAAATACTGAACCAAATAGAGTATAAAGGAAAAACTTAATCGCGGCATACTGTCTTTGCGGTCCACCCCATATTCCAATTAAGAAATACATTGGCAATAACATGACTTCCCAAAATACATAAAATAAAAAGAAATCAAGCGAAACAAATACACCCATCATTCCAGCATCTAAAAGAAGAAATAATGCAAAGAATCCAAATGGTGATTTTGTAATTTTCCAACTTGATATTACACAAATAAAGGATAAAAATGCTGTTAATAATACCATTGGCATACTTAATCCATCTACGCCTATATAATATTGTATATTAAACTGTGGAATCCATTCTTTTTGAATTGTAAAAGCAGAGGTTAAAACAGTATCTGTTGGATTATAATTTAGATATAACCATATACCTAATATTAATTGAATCCCCGTTGAAAAAACAGCAATCCATTTAAAACCATCAGGATTTTCTTTGCCACCAAATTGGGCAAATACAAGCATTGCCAATGCACCAATAACTGGAATAAAAATAAGTAATGAGAGTATGCTTTCGTTCATATTATAACTTTAAAATGCTTTGAAAATAATAAATATTGTAACAAATCCTAAAACACCACCTAATAAGTAGTTTTGAATAATTCCAGATTGTGTTACCTTTAATCCTTGACCAAATTTATTTGTAATTTTCCCAAATCCATCAACTAGTTTTTGGTCTAACCAATTGTAATCACTATAACCCGCACCATCTGAGATTTTTAAGGTAAACCAACCCCAAAAATCAATAAATTTTTGATCATATAAATCCCAATCTATCCAGGAGAATAAATTACAGAACCACATAAAAGGTCTGTATAAAATAGCATCATAAATTTCATCAATATAAAATTTATTAAATGATAAATCATATAAACCAAAAAAGTTTAGCTTATTTGCAAGTTTATTAACATTTATCAATATATATAAATAAAATATTGTTGCCATTCCAATACCTATGCCAGCGACAGTTAAAGAGATTATCATTGCATCATGGTGGGCATGATGAATTCCTTCAATAACTTGACTCATATTTAACCCTACAACATTTATTCCTTCCGAAATTAAATGAGTAAACCAACCATGACTATCCATAGGGTTTAAATTAAATGTAAATGAGAATGCTAAACTTAACCCCGCTAATAACATGAGAGGAAATGCCATTGGTAATGAAGATTCATGAATTTGATCATAAACATCTTTTCTTGCTGGTTTACCGTGAAATGTTAAATAAATTAATCTAAACATATAAAATGCAGTAATTACGGCTGCACCAAAACCCGCTATAGGTAAAATAATTGTCCAACCATGATGTGCATGATAATATGCTAATGTTCCAGCTAGAATCATATCCTTTGATAAAAATCCAGAGAATAATGGAACACCTGCAATTGCTAACGTTGCTATTAACATAGATGCATAAGTAATCGGCATTTTACTTCTAATTCCACCCATATTATACATATCTTGAGGGTCTGTTTTATGGTCATGTAAATGATGTAATGCATGGTGCATTGCATGTATCACAGAACCACTACATAAAAATAAACATGCTTTAAACATTGCATGTGTCGTCAAATGGAAAAACCCTGCCTGATATGCTCCAACACCAATCGCCATGACCATATACCCCAATTGACTTACGGTTGAATATGCCAAAACTTTTTTAATATCTTTTTGTGTAATCGCAATTAATGCTGCACCAAATGCAGTTACAGCACCCACAACAGCAACTACTTCTAAAGATTGTGGAGTTAAAAATGGGAAAATTCTAACAGTTAAATAAACACCAGCAGCAACCATTGTTGCAGCATGAATTAATGCACTTACAGGAGTAGGACCTTCCATTGCATCCGGAAGCCAAATATTTAACGGAAATTGAGCAGATTTACCGATTGCACCACAAAATATCAATACACCTGCAATTGTGACAATTGTAATATCCGACTGTGAAAATGATGAAAAAGATGATTGAAATAAAGCTGTTATTCCATCAAAACTTAATGTTGCTGATCCCAAACTTGCAGTAAAGAAATAAATTGTCATTATTCCTAAGAACATACCAATATCACCCACTCTATTAGTCAAAAATGCCTTTTTACTTGCATTTGCTGCAGATTCTTTTTCAAACCAAAAACCAATTAATAAATATGAACTTAATCCAACGAGCTCCCAAAATACATACATCATGATTAAATTATCAGCAAGTACAATACCATTCATCGAAAAAGTAAATAAACCTAAGAAACCAAAATATCTCGTATATCGAGGATCACCCTTCATATACTCGGTTGAATATAAGTGTACTAGAAATGATACTAATGACACAACAACTAACATAATTGCAGATAATGAATCAAGTTGGAAACCATGTTCAATTTTAAATGTCCCTAAATCAATCCATTTAAATACTAAATTTGATGTATGTTCATCAGAGTGATGAGATATTTCAGAAAATAAATTTCCTAATGCAATACATAAAGTGACAAAAATAAAAGATAATGATACCCAATGGCTATTTCGTCCAATTCGTTTTCCAACTGATATTTGAAAAATAAATGATGCTAATGGTAAAATTAAAAATAATGTAAAAATACTAATTGACATTCTAACCCTTTAAGCTATCGGCTTCATCAACATCAACTGTGTTGAGATTTTTATATAGATTTATAATAATCGCTAAGGCAATAGCAGCTTCGGCGGCCGCTAATACAATAACAAAAATACTAAATACTTGACCTTCAAGTTTTTCCATACCACTAAATCGATTAAATGCTACAAAGTTTAAATTTGCAGAATTTAAAATTAATTCTATTCCCATTAATATTGCAACTGCATTTCGGCGAGTCATTACACCATAGATTCCGAATGAAAATAATATTGCACTAATAATTAAATAGGTTGAAAGATTATCCATTAACTATCTTTCCTAGATAAATATGCAGCACCAATTAATGCAGCGAGTAATAAAACAGAAACTAGCTCGAATGGAAGTACAAAATCATTCATTAAATGAGAACCAATTTTACGAATTGTTTCATCTGCCTGGGTTACATTTCCTATTTTCCATTCAGTTCTCATAATAACAGTCAGTAAAATACTTAATACAAAAACTGCACCAAACGATGCAAAAAGTTGATTTCTACTTGAGGACCCCACTTTAGGATCATCTATTTTATTTGTTACCATTACACCAAAAATAATTAATACTAAAATTCCTCCTACATAAATAATAACTTGGGCAGCAGCAATAAAATCGGCGAATAAAAATATATAGAATCCTGCAAGACCAAATAAAGTAAATAATAATGCAACTGCAGAATGGACTAAATTAGTTGAAACCACAACCCAAAATGCTGATACTATCGTCATTACTACTAATCCTGAAAACGCTAAATCACCCATATTAATTCGCTAACTTTTTAATAATTTCTAAATTTTCTTCTGATGATAAGTCCGCTTCTTTTAATGCTTCAACTATTTTATCCAAATAGCCATTTGCATCTAACTTTTCTCTCTTTGCTGACATGAACGCTTTTTTGGCTACTCCACGAGCCATTTTATCAGAAATATCATTTAATATTTTAATATCAGGAACTACTAATGTTATACTTTTTTCAGTTTTAGTTTCATCTTTTTCCAAATTATCATTTGTATTTTTAGGAACAAGATTTTTTAATATTTCAGAAATATCATCGATCGATTTATCTGCTTCATTCAATGCAGTTTTAATTGCCTCAACATAACCTTGAGGTTCTAATTTTTGTCGTTTTGCAGACATAAATGCTTTTTTTGCAATCCCACGAACCATTTTATCCGTAATGTCATTTAATAATTTAATATCAGGTATAGCATCAACATTAGGCTTAGTTTCAGTTTTCATCTCTTCAACTGTTTCATTTTTTGTTGGAACAACTTCTTTTGTATCTTCAACACCTTCAGGTATAATTATAAGAGGCGCCTCTCCAACTAACTTAATAATTCCATCAAAATCAGATGAATATTTCCCTGCTTTCTCTAAATCAACCTTAATCATTTCTGCAACGGTTTGAGAATCTTTCTCTAAACGATGACCTCTTGCAAATGCTCGTTTTGCTAACCCTCTCGTTGGTTTATCTTCAATATCATTTAACGAACCAAAATTATATTTAGGAAATTCAGGTGTATCAGATTTTGCCTCAGGAGATTTTTCAACACCTTTATCAATATCCTGTTGTGCTTTTTCCGCAGCCATTGCAACAAGCTCTAATGCATTGTCAAGCTCATCAACTCGTGCTTTTTTCTTCTCTAAATATTTTTCACCACCAGCTGCTAATATATCTTCATCCGATGCATTTGCAAATTCAAACATCAATCCATCTCGCTCATATTTTGCAAATTCATAATCCATTTCGTGTTTATTTGAATTTGGACCACCTACCATATAAATACATTCTTCAGGACAAGGATACGCGCATAAATTACAATAACAACACTCAGCCATATCAATATTGAATCGGGCAATTATCATTTTTTTCTGAGTATCGTTTGAAGTTATACCACAATCGTGGTCACTTCCCTTTGGAGGTTTAATTGATTCAATTTTAATACAATCAACTGGGCAAGCCCTTTCGCACTGCAGGCAACCTATGCAATCCTCAATATCTACATGTAATCGAGAACGAATTAAGTTATAATCTTCTTCTTTAAACCCAATATTTCGCTCAGGGATTGGCCATTTTTCATGTGGATATTGAAGTGTGGCAACTAACTCCTTACGATTATTAAAATGCCGTAAAGAAGCCCTCATTCCAATCACTAGTGATTTTACACCTTCGATAATATTTTTAAAATAATCTTGCATTAATTTATTTTTATTGAATTAAAAAATCAATTCCCATATTGAAACAAAAACTACATTTGCTAATGCAAATGGAATAAATACTTTCCAACATAAGTACATTAATTGGTCAACCCTTAACCGCGGGAATGTCCATCTAAACCACATCATTACAAATATTAAAAATACAACTTTCAACACCACCCACATTGGACCTGTAACTGAATTAGTTAATATTGATAAAACCGAGTTTGGCAAATCAAACCCAGGAATATTTATTAACTCCACCGGAGATAACCATCCACCTAAAAATACCATTGTTGCAACTACGCTTACAATTAGCATATTTGCATATTCACTTAAAAAGAATAATGCCCATCTAAATCCAGAGAATTCTGTCATCCACCCTGCAACCAATTCTGATTCAGCTTCAGGAATATCAAAAGGAGTTCTATTTGTTTCAGCTACGACTGAAACAAAATATATAAAAAATGCCATAAATGCAAATGGACTATGCAAAATAAACCATCTATTATCTGCTTGCCATTGTACAATATCATTAATTTGTAAACTACCCACAACTATTATAGCTAACATAAGTGAAAGAGCAATAGGAATTTCATAACTTATCATTTGAGCGGCCGCACGCATCGCACCATATACTGACCATTTATTATTAGATGCCCAGCCTGCAAGTATTACTCCAATTACACCAACGGAACTCACTGCTAAAATATATAGGATACCAATATTAAAATTTGAAATAACAACATTTTCATATAATGGTAATGCAATAAATGTTAAAAATGGTGCAAGAAATATAAAAAATGGTGCAAAAATCATCACTTTTCTATCTGCATCTGCTGGAATTATATCTTCTTTAGTCAATAATTTTATAGCATCAGCTAATGTTTGACCAATTCCACCCCAAAATTTACGACCACCTTTAAATCCAAAAATTCCTACTTCCATCGGCCCTAATCTATCTTGCATAAATGCAGATACTTTTCTTTCGAAATAAACTGCAATTAATGCATTTACTGCCATCACTAAAAAAACAATTAATGCAGGTATTGCAACTGCAATTACCCATATTATTGCTGTATCTTCAATTGGAACAAAACCCTTTATAAATTCAAATAAATTATTTACAGAGGTCATCTATCAATCTCTCCTAGAACAATATCTAAACTTCCGAGTATTGTAATTACATCTGACATCATCCACCCTTCAGCCATTTCATTCAGGGCTGATAAGCTTGCAAAAGCTGGAGATCTCATTTTAACTCGTTCTGGAATATTTTTACCATTACTCTTTATATAAAAACCTAACTCTCCTCTTGCACTTTCATATCGAGTATAAATATCACCTTTTGGTGGTTTCACTTTTTTAGGAATTGCTTCGTGAACATCTCCATTTGGAATATCAGCTATTGCTTGGCGAATTATTTTAATAGATTCATACATTTCTAGAATTCGAACATAATATCGATCCCAACAATCACCAAGAGTACCATGTGTTCCTTCTCCAACAACAACATCAAAATCAAAACGATCATAAATACTATATGGTTCTTCTTTTCGTAGATCATAACTATGCCCAGATGCTCTCAGATTTGGACCAGTCAATCCATAATTCAAAGCTACATCCGCTGGTATTACACCAACATCTGCAGTTCTTTCTATAAAAATTTTATTCCCGGTTAAAATTTCGTTATATTCTGGGATTTGAGTTTCAAAATAATCTAAAAACTCTGTTGTTCTTTTTATAAAATCTTTTGGTAAATCATGCGATACACCACCAACCCACATATAATTATATAAAAGTCGAGCACCACAAAGATATTCGAATAAATCAAGTACTCTTTCTCTATCTCTAAAGCACCATGTAAAAGGAGTTATACCCCCCACATCAAGTCCAAATGTACCTACAGCCATTAGGTGACTCGCTATTCGCTGTAATTCAGCAATAATAATACGAATATATTCCACTCGTTCTGGAAGTTCAATCCCTATCAGCTTTTCAACACCCATTACAAAACCATGATTCATGTGCATTGCGGCTAAATAATCACATCTATCTGTATATGGAATACATTTTTCATAACTTAAATTTTCACAATGCTTCTCAAAACATCGATGTAAATATCCTAAATGAGGTTCAATATAACTGATAATTTCACCATCTGTATGAATTTTCAATCGTAAAACACCATGTGTACTCGGGTGTTGTGGCCCCATGTTCAGAATCATCTCATCACCTTTGATAATTCCAAGCTCTTTTAGATATTCAGTATTCATTCCCAATATGATTTATCCTTTGGAACTGGCATTCCATTATAAAAATCTGGCTCTTTATAATCTTTTCTTAATGGGAAACCATCCCAATCAGATGGTAATAAAATACGTCTTAAATCCCAATGATCTTTAAAAGAAACGCCATACATATCATAAACTTCTCTTTCCATCCAATCTGCAGTTCTCCAAATTTTCTCTACAGATGGAATCTCAGGATTTTCCCTTTCTACTTCAATTCTAATTTCTAAGCTATGTTTTTTAGCCATTGAATAAAAATTATACGCAACTCCAATTGATTTCCCTGCTCCATTATCATACCCAGTAACACAACTTAAGTAATCAAATGTTAAATCTTTATTTTCTTTCAAATCTTTTGCAATTTCAGACCATTTTACTGCCTGTATCAAAACAATTTCAGAACCTTCTAAAACAGAAATAGCTTCACCATGATTTGTAGATAACAATTTTATTATATTATTAAAATCCATTATGCAGTCTTTGTATATGGTTTTTCATTTCGAATTTTTCGCTGTAATTCCATAATTCCATAAATTAATGCTTCTGGGCGTGGAGGACAACCCGGCACATACACATCCACAGGTACTATTAAATCAACACCTTTCAACACATGATAACCATGTTGCCAATACGGACCACCACTGTTTGCACAACTTCCCATCGATATAACATATTTGGGATCCGTCATTTGTTCATACAACCGTTTTACACGAGATGCCATTTTAAGTGTTACAGTACCCGCGACAATCATTACATCTGATTGTCTAGGTGACGCTCGAGGCATTGCACCAAATCGTTCTAAGTCATGCCTTGGTGCGGCCGCGGCCATCATTTCAATCGCACAACATGCTAAACCAAATTGAAAAAACCAAGGAGATCCAGACCGAGCCCAATTGACGAGGTTTTCAAGTTTTTCAACAACTACATTGTCTTTATTAAACTTATCGATAACGGAAAGATCCATTTTACCTCTATTTACCTTTTAAATTTGAGTATCGACCACTGGCATATTTCACAGACATTTTAACCCAATCAAGGTCACCTTTAATCCATAAATATACAAATCCTAATACAAGGATGAACATAAAGATAAACATCTTTATTAATCCCATAAACCCTAAATCTTGAAAAATAACTGCCCATGGAAACATAAATAAAATTTCAACATCAAAAATGAGGAAACCAAGCGCAATAATATAAAAACGAACATTAAATTTAACCCATGCTGAACCTTCAGGAACTTCACCACATTCATAGGATTCTAATTTACTTCCGCCTTTATTTTTGGTAGGGGATAATATTGCTTGTAGCAGGAATGGTACTGCAACCAGTACGGCAGCAATGCCGGTAAAAATTAATATAGGTGAAAAATCTTTATACAATAAATATTGACTCAGTCAGAGCATAAAATTTATTAGTTTCTAAATTCAAGAACCAAGACTAATTAATATTTTTTATGATTTTTTTTACTTCAATACCATCAATTGCTATGTATTTGTAAAACGAAAATCTTCAAGCTTAACAAATTTCACTCCGCTTGAAAATCTCGGGTCATCCCATTCAACAGTATAAAAATCAATCTCAAATTAAAACCACTGGCTTTATATAAATTGGTGGCATAAGTATGTCTTAGGCTGTGAATTGAAAACTGTTTAGGTAAACCTGCCTTTTTCACCCATTTCTTAAATATCTGCTGAATTCCAGAACGAGTTAATTGCTCCCCTCGTTCAGATGGGAATAAGTTATCTGACTTTGATTGAATGTAATTAATATAATCTTGAATTAACTTCTTCAATTTATTATTAATGGTCACGATACGGTCTTTATTGCCTTTCCCATTATAAACTACAATTTGATTTGAACCTCGCTGAAAATGAAGATGTTCAACTTT
>CAZGWH010000061.1:0-2720 GCA_964529325.1 uncultured bacterium
ATTAAGCGTTTTTCTAATTCTCATAAAATTCTCTAATTTCAACTATAAAACATCTGAAATTTACTAAATACAAGAATTAATAATTTTTGAAATCATTTCTATTTCTTCTTCCGATAAATATGGGTGCATTGGTAAACTTAAAATCCGTTGACTAATATTCTCAGAAATATAAAAATCTCCTTTTATATAATTTAAATTATCAAACGCCTTTTGCAAATGTAATGGCTTTAAATAATAGATAGCAGTTGGAATATTATTTTCTTTTAATTTTTGTTGAACTCTATCTCTTTGAATATTATTCTTTAATAAAATTGAATATTGAGCCCATGCAGAACGATATCCTTCAGGTATATATTGAAGCTTAATTGAATCATTAATTAAATTTGAATATTTTTTTGCAATTTTATTTCTATCCACTATTTCATTTTCAAAAATTCTCATTTTCGAAATTAAAATAGTTGCTTGAATCGTATCTAATCGACCATTAATCCCAATTCTTATATTTTCATACTTATTTGCACCCTGACCATGTACTCGAATTGATTTTAATTTTTCAGCTATTTCATCATTATCTGTGAAGATTGCTCCACCATCACCATAACATCCCAGTGGTTTTGCAGGGAAGAATGAAGTTGTTCCCATATCTCCAAAACTACCAGCCATTTTATTATTTATTTTGCCACCCAATCCCTGTGCAGAATCTTCAATTACTTTTAATTCAAACTGTTCTGCAATTTCTTGAATTTCTTTATAATTTGAAGGCAAGCCAAATAAATCTACTGGAATAATTGCTTTGGGATTAAGTTTTCCATTTTTAATTGTTTTTTGAATTTCATATTTAAGTTTTTTGGGACAAATATTAAATGTGTTTTCTTCGATATCAACAAATATAGGCGTTGCACCTAAAAATTGTATGACCTCTGCCGTTGCAAAAAAAGTAAATGGAGTTGTAAAAACTGCATCTCCTTGCCCAATATCTAAAGCCATTAAACTCATTATTAATGCATCCGTCCCTGAAGAACAAGAAATACAATGTGTTGATTGTGTATAATCAGCAAGAATTGATTCAAGCTCAAAAACTTCAGGTCCCATAATATATTGACCATGTTTTAATACCTCTTGAATCCGATTTGAGATATCAGTTTCTAATAATTGATATTGTTTTTTTAAATTAATAAAATCCAATTTAATTCCTATTTATTTTATATACATTGTACATAGAAGTTAATATTGTTTTTAAGTCTGAAAATTGAGGTTTCCACCCGAGCTTTTCAAATGCTAAATTTGAATCTGAATATAATAAATCGGGGTCTCCTAATCGTCTATCACTTAATTTATAATTTACTTTTTTTCCTAAAAATGATTCACATCCATTAACTACTTCCAATACTGAATATTTTTGACCTGTTGCTAAATTAATAATAAAATTTTCTTGGCTGTCATTCAACTTTTGTTCAGATAAAAAATGTGCAGTTGCTAAATCCGAGACATGAATATAATCCCTTTCACAAGTTCCATCATTCGTTTTATAATCATTCCCAAAAATATTTAAATGAGTTCGCTCTCCCATTATTACTTCCATAACAATTGGTAATAAATTTTGCGGCTCCTTTTCTAAACCAATAATTTTTCCACTCACATCATATCCTGCAGCATTGAAATATCTCAATATTGAATAACGGATACCTTTTAATTCTGCATACCATTGAATATAATCTTCGATTGATTTTTTTGTAAATCCATAATAATTTACAGGGTTCAGCGGATGTAATTCATTAATAGGTAAATATTGTGGTTCTCCATAAACGGCAGCCGTTGATGAAAATATTATATTCTTAACATTATGTTTTACCATTGTATTTAGAACATTTATTGACCCTATAATATTTGCTTCACTATATTTCATGGGATTAATCATTGATTCACCTGCTGCTTTTAATGCAGAAAGATGAATTACAGTTGATGGTTTAACTTTTTTAAATACATCATCTAATTCTGTTAGGTTTAAAATAGAACCTTTAATAAATTCTGATTGACTATCAATATTACTTTTATGTCCTGTTGATAAATTATCAAAGACAACAACATCATAATTATGATTACAGAACTCTAATGTAACATGGGAACCAATATACCCTGCACCTCCAATAATTAGAATTTTCTTTTTTTCCATAAATACTTATCTACTAAATAATTTTTTTATAAATGATTTAGATTCTTCTTCTAAAACTTCCCAAGGAATAATATTTTCACCATTTAATAATTTTTGAGGATTATCAAATACTAATTTTTCTGTTAAATCACCAATTAGTTCTTCACATATATTTACTGCTGATTTTAAACAAAAATTTCGTTTCCCATCATTATGAGCATCAGAACCCATAAAATGAACCATATTTCGTTTTAATAATTTAATTACTGTATTTTTACAATTCTCTCCAAAGTGCCCAATTAAACTACCTGCATCAATTTGCATTAAACAACCTGAATTAATTAATTTTTCAACAATATTTATATCATCTTGAATTGGTTTGTATCGCTCTGGATGTGCTATTATTGGAGTTGTGCCTGACATAACTAATTTATATAATTCTTCATCATAGTTTGGAGGTAATTGATGAGTTTGAAATTCAATTAACATATATTTTCCATGCCCAAATACAGTTAAAGGGTCTCTTCTAATTTCTAATAAATTAGGTAAATAAAAAACCTCTGCACCT
>CAZGWH010000061.1:2820-13797 GCA_964529325.1 uncultured bacterium
CGACCAACGCCAATATATTTGATTCCAATATCTTTTAAATAATTTGGATTATACTGATTGCGACCATCAAAAATTAATGGAGTTTTAAGTATAGATTTAATTTTAATAAAATCTGGCTGGCGAAACTGTCGCCATTCTGTTATTAAAATCATTGCATCGGCATTAATAAGTGAGTCATATTCAAAATCACAAAATTTAATTTGGGCTAATTCGTATTCTAAAAATTCTTTCTTAGCAGATTTCATCGCAACAGGATCAAACACTTGGACTTTCCCGCCATTTTTTATTATTGATTTAATAGTTACAATAGATGGAGCCTCACGAATATCATCCGTACCTGGTTTAAATGATAGCCCCCAAATTGAAAATGTTTTATTAGATAAATCTTTTCCAAATTCATGAACTAATTTATTAAATAAAAATTCTTTTTGTAAAAAGTTTCTATCTTCAACTGCGTTTAAAACAAGAGGATTAAAATTATTCTCATTTGAAGTTTGAATTAATGCTTTAACATCTTTCGGAAAGCATGACCCACCATACCCACAGCCAGGATATATAAATGAAAACCCAATTCGTTTATCTGAACCAATCCCATATCTAACATTTTCTACATCTACACCTGTTAAGTCACATATTTGTGAGATTTCATTCATAAATGAAATTTTAGTTGCTAGCATTGCATTTGCAGCATATTTCGTCATCTCGGCATCTCTTCTTGCCATATAAATTAGCTTTGATTTACGAATAGAAAATGGTGAATATAATTGAGTCATTATATCTTTAGCTTTTTCTGAATTAGAACCAATAATTATTCGATCTGGGAAATTAAAATCTTTAATTGCATCGCCTTCTTTTAAAAACTCAGGATTACTCACCACATCAAATTTAATTGATAATTGACGATCTATTAATTCTTTTTGAATGATTTCTTCTACTTTATCTCCTGTCGTCACTGGAACAGTTGATTTATTTACAATTACACTATATGATGATATTTTTTGACCAATCTCTCTTGCAACTTGATAAACATATTCTAAATTTGCCTTCCCTTCATCATCTGAGGGAGTACCAACGGCAATAAAGATAATTGAATTTTCAGGTATATCATTTGGGATTGAGGATTTAAAAGATATTCTATTTGCAGTAATATTATTTCTTACAAGCTCTTCCAACCCAGGTTCATAAATTGGCAATAACCCTTTTTCTATTAAATTATTAATTTTTTCAATGTCATTATCAATACAAACGACTTCATTTCCCATTTCTGCTAGACATGATCCTGTGACTAATCCGACATATCCAGTTCCAACAATATATATTTTCATTTATTTTTTCTTTCATTTATTTTTTTAAAGGACATTAGAAAAAAATATGCACCAACACCTGTAAGTGCTAAAAACCCATACGCATGTAAAATAATACTAAATGCATTAGAAACAGCTACATCATAGTTTAATAAGGTCACCATTGTAAATTTCACAGCAGCATGGTATGTACCAATCATTCCAGGAGCTGATGGAATTGCCATTGCGACTGATGTTAATACAAGAACCAATAATGATTCTTCCCATGTCATATTTAAATCAAAAGCATATTGTATTAAATGTGTATCTAACCAATAAACGAACCAAATTATTAATGTCCAACCAAGAATTTTTAAAAAATTTGTAAAATTTATTCCAGTTAATCCATGTAAAAACTGACTAATAAATTGCCCTTTTAACATAGAATCCATTTTTGATTTAAATATAAATTTTAATAATAGCATAATGAATACTAAGGCAATGGAGAAAATAATTACACGAGTTCCCCATAATTTTATATCCGCAGGTAGGGGATAAAAAATAAATAATAAACCAAATAAAATAATTAAACCCATCATATCAGTCATTCTCTCTAATGCAATGGTGCCTAAACTATAACTTTTTGATTGACCTGTTTTATTTGATAATAGCACACCTCTGTAAATTTCACCTGCTCTTAAAGGAAGCACATTATTTCCAAAATACCCGACCATTTCAATATTATATAATTGTTTTATATTAATTTTATCTGAATTTATTAATAATCTCCAGCGAATTGCACGAAGCCAGACCGAAAATAATATAGAAATACAAGCGATTATTATATATATAAATTTAGTTTCAGCAACTGATGAAGAAAAGGATTTAAATTGAAAATCATGGAATGCCCAAACTAAACCAATAATACTCAACAGAATTCCGATGATGGTTTTGAAATCCCATCCAAATGATAAATTTAAATTATTTTCTGACAATTTAAGGGCGTAAATCTATTATAAAACTATTTTCAAAATTTGGATTCCAAAATTCATCATTATCCGTTTCAAATTTAATTACATTAATATTTTTTATTTCGGTAGTCGTCAATTGATAATTATGTGAAATTTTTGTCATTGTAGAGTCCATAGAATTAAAATATGCATCAAAAAACAATCCATAATCGGGATTTTGTACATTGCATTTAATTTTTTGGTCAACAATACATTGCGATTTGAAATTTGTTTCTTCCTGTGCAAAAAATTTTGAAATATTATTTATTAAGTTTTTGTCAGAAACTTCTATTATTAATTGATTACTTTTTTCATCAAATATCTTTGTCCAATTTTCAGAATAATAAATTTGCTTATTTTCAAATTGCACCCAGAAATTCTGCTCATCCTTTATATTAATTTCAATGTTTGAATTCTGATTTGAGTACTCATTTTTAATAAATAATTCAGCTTTAATTTTAATTGAAAAAGAATCTAATAATTCAATATTTTGATCAATCCATCTATCAAAAATTGTCTCACTTAAAAGAGTTGAAATAAATAAAATAAAAATATACCTCAATTAAGTCCGACCTGTTCAAGATATGATTCATCAACTAATACATCTCTTGCCTTACTTCCACTATAACCCGAAATTATACCCATTGCCTCTAACTCATCAACTAACCGTCCCGCTCTACTATATCCAATTCTAAATCTTCTTTGTAATAGAGAAACTGAGGCTTGTTCAAGTTGAATAACTAATTTTGCTGCATCTGCAAGTAATTCATCCCGACCTTCTTCAAATTGAATTTCAGGTCCACCCATTTTTTTTGCTGTTTCAGGAAGCATTACTTCTTCAGGCTTAGGTTGTTTTCTAATAAATCCAATTACTTTTTCGATTTCATCAAGAGTAATAAAAGCATTATGTAATCGTTTAGGTGATGATTGTCCTGGTGGCAAATAAAGCATATCACCTTTACCTAATAATTTTTCTGCCCCCATTTGGTCAATAATAGTCCTTGAGTCCACCTTTGAAGAGACTTGAAATGCAATTCGGGCAGGAAAATTCGCTTTAATAACACCTGTTATTACATCTACAGATGGTCTTTGTGTCGCAACAATTAAATGAATTCCAACCGCTCTAGCCATTTGTGCTAACCGTGCAATTGGGTCTTCAATTTCTTTTCCTGAAGTTTGCATTAAATCCGCAAGTTCATCAATGAGAACAACAATAAATGGCATTTTTTCTAAACTAGAATCTAGCTTGCATTTATTATGATATTCTCCTAAATTTCTAACTGTTGCTCTGGAGAAAACATCATACCGCCTTTCCATTTCAGCTAATGCAGAATGTAAAACGGCAACGGCATTTTCAGGAGTTGTCATCACATATTCTTCAATATTTGGCGAAGTGATTAAATGATAATCAATTAATTCTCGATAGGTTGATAGTTCAATTCGCTTAGGGTCAATCATTATAAATTTCACCTCATCGGGTCTTGCTTTATACAATATTGAAATAATTATGGTGTTTATACAGACAGATTTGCCTGCACCTGTTGCACCTGCAATAAGTAAATGAGGCATTTTACCTAAATCAAATGTAAATGCTTCGCCTGTCGTCGTCCGCCCTATTGCTAATGTTAATTTTGATTCCGCTTCAATATATATTTTTGAATTAAGAATATTTCGAATAAATACAATCGCAGGATTAGCATTTGGTAATTCAATACCTACAGACTTTGACCCCGGGATTGGTGCAATAATTCTAACTCGATGGGCTTTCATTATACGAGCTAAATCATCTGCTAAATTTACAAATTTATTGACTCTAACTCCTTCAGAAGGTTCAACTTCGAATAGTGTAATTACTGGTCCTGGAGAAATTCGAACGACTCGCCCTAAAACTCCAAATGTTTCTAAAGCATGTTCTAATTCTTTCGCTTTGTCATTTAAAATTTCTTCAGACATGTCCTCACGAATTTCTGGAGGATTATATAATAAATCTAAAGGTGGTAATTTATATTGTAAAAATCTAACTCTTCGGTCTTCAGCAGAATCTAAATCACCTTCTTCAATTTTAGTTACTTCATCGATTTCAATTCCATTTTCCTCGAAATTACCTTCTTTAATTTCGAAATCTTCTTTTTCAGGTCGGTTAATTGTTAATGGTTCTTGTTCTATCGCTGGTGGTTCCTCATTGGTTGGTTCAGGTTTTACAATATCAGAGATTACTTCAGAATCTTGTGGGACATTAATTTCAGGTTCAATTTTATCAGTTTTTGAATCTTTATATTGATTAAACTTAGTTATTAATTCTCTAAATTTATTATCAATAAATTCTTTTATAATAATTAAGCCATTTTTAATTGAATATCTAAAATATCCAGAAAATAACAATAGAATTGAAGTTAGTAAAATAATAAAAAGACCAAAACCTCCAATAAAATCATAAATTAATCTACCCACACTAGAAATAAAATAACCAGAAGCAGTATAATCTTTTGGTCCACCACTAAATTCAATAAATACCCAAATTATTAATCCTGTCCAAATTGCTATACCCAAAATATATATTGATTGACGTATGTAAAATTTTGGTGGACGATTCGTAAATAGACTCCAGCCTATAATTCCAAATATAAAAGGTAAAAATAGTGATCCCCAACCAAAAGTTAATTTTATTAAAAAGTGAGAAATCCAAACTCCAAAATAACCTAAATAGTTCCCATTCTTTGTTTCCTTTGGTATGGTTATTTCTTCAAGTGGGTTAAAAGAAATTAAACTTAAAAATACAAGAACAGCAAATGCCATTAGCAATACGCCAATAACTTCTCGCTGTCTTTCGGTCATATTATTTTTTGATTTAGTCAAGTAATGAAGTCTTTTTTATAAATGGTGGTTTAATAATTGTTGCATTCACTTCTTTATTTCGAATTAATACAGATATTTCAGTCCCTATTTTATGAAATCCATTTTCCACATAACCGATTCCAATTCCACAATTTAATCCTAACGACTGAGTTCCACTACAAATTTCACCAATTAATTCACCATTTTTGGTAATTTTATAACTTTGCCGTGGTATTCCTCTCTCATTTAGTTTTATTGCAACTAAATTCCGATTTATCCCATTTTGTTTATATTTTAATATATTATCTCTTCCTATAAAATCAGTATTTAAATTTGTAATCCAACTTAACCCTGCTTCAAGTGGGTGAGTTGACTCATCAATATCATTCCCATAAAGACAATATTTCATTTCCATTCTAAGTATATCACGAACACCTAATCCGCATGGTTGAACATTTTTATCCAATAAATATTGCCATATGAATTTAATAGAATTCCCCGAACCATAAATTTCAAAACCTAATTCGCCAGTATATCCTGTTCGGCTTATAATTAAATTTTCATTATTATATTTTAAATCAATTGCATGATAAAATTTTAAATCATTTACTTCAGAGAATAATTCGGATAAAATATTTCGACATTTAGGTCCTTGAATTGCGATTAATGAAATTGAATCACTTATATTTTTTAAATTTACTCCTGTTATTAAATTACTCTTCAACCACTTCCAGTTTTTTTCTAAATTAGAAGCATTGACAACCATTACATATTTATTTTCAAATTTATATACAATTAAATCATCAATTATTCCACCATTTTCATTACACATCGCTGTATATTGGGCTTTTCCATTTTTTAATTGAGCAACATCATTTATTGTTAATTTTTGTAAAAATAATTCAGCATTCTCACCTGAAATTTCAAATTCGCCCATGTGTGAAACATCAAACATTCCGACATCTTTCCGCACATCTTGATATTCACTTTTAATTCCACGGGGATATTGAATAGGCATTTTATAGCCTGCAAATGAGACCATTTTTGCTCCTAATTCAATGTGAGAATCATATAAGGCTGTTAATTTTAATTCAGTAATTTTAATGCCTTTCTAATTAGATTTTCTGTACTATTTGGCCCATCTGTTTTTACAATTGAGTTCAAAATATTTTGAACATCTTTAAATTTAAATCCGAGTGATATTAGTGCATTACTTGCTTCATTTATTGCAGGTGAGCTTCCTGAATTATCTTCAATCGGCATATCGTCGTCAGCCATTTTAATAAACTTATCTTTTAATTCAACAATTATCCTTTTTGCAGTTTTTGGTCCAATTCCGGGAATTGCAGTTAGCATACTGACTTCACTTCCAATAATTCGTTTTTTAAATTCTTGTGGAGAAATATTAGATAACATTGCAATTGCAGTTTTTGGCCCAATTCCTGAAATACCAATAAGCATTCTAAACATCATTCGTTCTTTTTCATCATAGAATCCAAAAAGTTCCTGTGCATTTTCAGTTACATGAAAATGAATCAATAATGAAATTAATTCTCCGTTCTGTGGGCATTTATCATAAGTACTTGAAGTAATATGGCATAAATATCCTATTCCATTCACATCTATTATAGCAACACTTTGAGCTTTGCTATGTAGTTTTCCGTGTAAAAATTCAATCATCATATCTAAATTGTTTTGTGTGACAAAGTGCAATTGCTAATGCATCACTTGCATCATCTGGTATTTTTTTCTCTTTTAATCCCAAAATTATTTGAACCATATATTTAACTTGCTCTTTTGTTGCATTTCCATTGCCTGTAACCGATTGTTTTATTTTTCGTGGTGAATACTCAAAAACAGGAATCCCTGCCTGAGCTGCGCCTAATAGTGCCATTCCTCTTGCATGACCCAACATCATCATCGATCGTACATTTTTTCCAAAGAAACTACCTTCAACGGACATTGCCTTCGGGTCATATTCTTTTATTACAGTTTTTAAATCTAAATATATTGTTTTTAATCTTTTTTCTAATGGTTGATCTGCAGTAGTTGAAATTATTCCAAAATCAATAAATGAAGGATGTTCATCATTTATTCGAATTACCCCAAATCCCATTTTACTCAACCCAGGATCAATTCCCAAAATTATCAAATTTTATAATTCCGATGATATTTTTTCTAATTCTTCGTCATCAATTTCAAAATTTGAATATACTTTTTGTATATCTTCATTTTCTTCTAATAAATCTAATAATTTAAGCAAACTAATTGCATCGCTACCTGCAATATTTATTTTATTTTGTGGTTCTAATGTCAATTCCCCCGATTCAATCTCAACCCCCCCTGATTCTAATCCCTTACTTACTTCTCCAAAGGATTCTGGAGTTGTAATAATTGTATAATTTAAATCATCATCTGAGGAAAAATCATCGGCACCTAACTCTAATGCTGTTTCAAGTAATTCATTTTCATCTCTATTTTCTTTGAGTACTGAAATTATTCCCTTTTTCTCAAACATCCAATTTACACAACCGGGTTCGCCTAAATTACCTCCATTCTTAGACATTAAATGTCTAATCTCTGGTACAGTTCTGTTTTTATTATCGGTCATTACTGAAAGCAAAATGGCAACACCTCCAGGACCATAACCTTCATAGACATAATCTTCAAATTTCATTCCCGGTAAATCACCCGTACCTTTTTTTATTGCTCTTTCAATATTATCTTTTGGCATATTAACTGCTTTAGCCTTTTGTACAGCCAGTCGTAATGCAGGATTCATTTCAATATCATCACCACCTTCTCTGGAAGCCAATGTAATATCTTTTGAAACGCGTGTAAATGCGGCACCTCTTTTTGCATCAATTGCTGCTTTTTTTCGTTTTATTGTTGACCATTTACTGTGACCTGACATATATCTCCTAAATTTATTTCCTTAATCGATTAACTAAACTACCTAAAATTTGTTGACCCGGTTCACTAAACCAAATATCAACAATCTCATTTGTATAGTTTTCTTGATTTTCTGTGATTTTTTGAATTAAATTTTCGCGTAATTTTAATTTTGTTAACCCTTGTTGATATGATGGTAACTTTAACCATTCGTGCATTTTTAATTTTGTTACCTCTAATACATTTTCCAATGGTTGAATTTCATCAATTAAACCAACTTTTAACGCTTCGTTAGGAGTTGCAAGTTTACCCGTTAATCCAAATATTTCTGCATTTCTTGTACCTAAAATATACTGATAAACTCCGCCAATTGCTCCTGGGAGAATTAAACCCACAGCCACTTCATTTAACCCTATTTTATAATTTCCTTCAGCCATCACTCTGAAATCTGTCATAATACTGAGAACTGTTCCACCTGCTGGGCTATGGCCAGTAATTGCACTAAAAATTAATTTTGGATATGAAAATAATTCAAGTAATAGTTTATTAAATTTAGACCAAAATAGAATTAAATCTGATTTACTTTTTGGGAATAATTCTAATACATCTAACCCTGCTGAAAAAAATCCATTATTACCTGTAAGAATAATCCCATTAATATTTTTTTTATTTTTTAATTCGGATAAATTTAAAAGTAGGTCATCTACCATCAATTCATTTATTGCATTGACTTTGGGTCTATTTAATTTAAGAATTGCAATATTCTCATCTATTTCTTGAATTATTGTACTTTTTACCACTCGTTCCTTTACAGATAAATTAAAATCTAAAATTTACTACCTTACAAACAGGCTAATTTACCAATTGCAACTTATTCAAGCATAACATTGTAATTAAAATAATAATAAAATGAATAATTTAAAATAATAAAAAATTCTAATTACTATACGACACAATATGACTTATTGCTAATTTAACTTAATGCGTCGGTAAATGATTAAACCCTGTTGAATAAAAAAACAGATTCCACGGGTCAGGTAATTGAATAAAAAGGAAAACGAAATGGCAAAACCAAATCTATCATCTCAACTTTTAAAAATAGGAAAATCCTTATATCTTTCATTTGAAGATGATATTGATGAACATGTAAAAATTGAAAAAGTGGAAAAAACATTAAACTCAGTACTTAACAATAAGCAACTTATTGATTATCATTTAGAGGAAATTGATATAAAAATATTAAGTTTAATTTGGTATGAACAAATTTCTGAACGAAATAGATTTATTGATCCCGTTCAATTATTAGAAAAATTTTATGATAGTGTCCCAAAGGCAATAAATAATTTAGATAAAATAATTGAACTTTGTAAAAAAGGATTACTATATACTGAAAAGAAAAAAATAATTAATAATGGATTTGTTTCTTCATTAGGGGCTTCAAAGCCAATTGCCTCATTCTATAAATATGGACTTTTAAATAATGATATATCCATAAATCGTAATTTTATAAAAATGCTATTAAATGAAGATGAAGATATCAGTCAAGATATGAATAAACCCTATCCCAATAATAAGGAATATTTAAAAGATTGGTTTTCGTATGTGAATTGTCTGAAAGAATTTTCATTTAATGATTTTAATACAAGACGACCTGAAAAATTAATGGATGATTATGTAGCGAAAGATTATGTTGATGCGATGAGATGGAAACTAAAATTAGAAAATAGGTCCATAAAAACGAGTAAAACTTTTCCACTTATGGATGTCATTGAAGAATATCAATTAGATGACAATGAAGCCATTATTTTAGTTTATTTAATAAAAGAAGAAATGGATGGCTTAAATGTAGATGTTGATGAAGCAATAAAACTTATTAGTCAAGATCCTCATGAAATGTATATGAATCGACAATATTTAGCCAATGATTCAAAATTAGTACGAAATGGGCTTGTTGAGTTAACTGAAAATGTAATGTTTAGAAGTAAAGGTGGTGATATTCGAGTTTCTCCTGATATTACTAGGCAAGTTATCATGAACTCACCTACAAATGATCAAGAACGATTACATCAAATATTGAAAGGTGAAACTATATTTTCACTCATGGAACCACGGCAAACCATGAATGATTTAATATTACCCTATGATTTGAAAAAGACAATTAAAACAGGATTATCTCGGTATCATAAAAATATTGATAAAACTTTACAAAAATGGGGATTATACAGCCCTGGTCTTGATTTAGCAGGTGAAGTAAAAAAGAATTCAGAACCTGGTTTATTAATGTTATTTCATGGTGCACCTGGAACGGGAAAAACATTTGCTGCGGGTGCAATTGCAAAATCATTGGGGAAACAATTATTAATTACCGATATGTCTCGCATACAATCATGTTGGGTAGGGGAAAGCGAAAAAAATGTTCGAAAATTATTTACAATATTTGAACGCATTGTTCGAAGAACAGATAATCCACCTGTTTTATTACTTAATGAAGCGGATCAATTTCTATCTAGACGAATGACAAAAACGGATTCATCTGTTGATGTTATGTATAATACGCTTCAAAATTTATTCCTTGAAGCATTTGAGCAATTAAGAGGAGTTATGATTGCCACCACAAATTTAAAAGATAATATGGATACTGCTTTTAGTCGTCGGTTTCATCTCAAACTTGAATTTTCTACTCCCGCTAGAAAGGAGCGGGAGCGGTTATGGGATTTACATTTACCATGGACTATCCCTGGTGCAGATGAAATCGATAAAAAATATTTAGCTAAACAATTTGCATTATCTGGTGGACAGATTGATATTATTGTAAAAAATAGTGCAACCGAAGCTGCGAGTAGAAAATATAATCAAAGATTAATGACAGAGGATTTAATAAAATATTGTGAAATTGAAATCGCATCGATGTTTGATGGTCATCATAGTCAAATTGGTTTTGGAGTAGCTTGATTTAA
>CAZGWH010000062.1:0-13038 GCA_964529325.1 uncultured bacterium
GAGCATCAGGAAGATCACCCCATAAAATCCCATCACTATGTGCAACATCTTGAATTGTTCCACCATTAATATCAGAGAAAACAAAATCAGCGTTGTCATCAACATATATTTCAGAATAAGCACCTGAATAATTTCCAAGTTCTAAATTAATTAATGTATGATCACCTGCAACTATTGGTGTAAGTGTGAATGTAAATCCAAGTACAACCCCTTCAGGGCTTGCTTGTACAGTCCAACCAGCATCTGCTGCCGCACCACCACTTGCTCCTATAATATCTAAAGCTTCAGGCATATCTGATATTTTAAATTGGAATCCATAGATATCAACATTGCTATTAATCATTAATGGTAATACATCACCATCAATTTCACCAAATGATAAATATACATCATTTGTTGGAACCCAATCACCAATTACAATAGAATCTCCTGTTGTAACTGTTAAATTGTTCGTTTCAGAATCAGCAAATGTTGTATTGTCTATTGTAACAACCGTATATGACCCTGTTAATTCAATTTCAATTTCACATAATGTATGCGTACCTGCATCAATTACATTTCCTGAAAATGAAAATCCAAGAATAGTTCCATTTGCACTTGAACTAAATGTTTCTAATGATGTTGATGATGAAACACCTGTTACGGTAAATGCTTCAGGTGTATCAACTAAATCAAATTGTATTCCTGCAACAGCAACTTCATTTGTCATTGTTACTGTTATTGTACTATTTGCTTCGTTATAACTACTTTCTAAATGTACTTGTCCTAAAGCGATGACGGGTACTAAAGTAAATAATAAAGCAACTATTTTGCGTGTGAATGACATTAAGAATTACCTCCATTTATTGTTAGTCATTAAAAATAAAATTTCTCGATTTCTTGAATAACTTGTAAAATCGAATGTTAAATTAGCTTATTAAATTACGGCATTTTTAAATTTGAATCTGAGATTTTTTGTATAATATTGTTACAACGAAATCATTTGTAAAATATCTTGAAAATAACTCATTACAATATGAAGTATTTAGATATAATAATATAGAAATTTGTAATAAATAATTAAAAATTTAATGCACCCGTTATATCATTTAATAAATCATTTGGGTCTTCAATCCCTACCGATAATCTTACTAAGCCGTCACTCAATCCAATTTGTTTGCGTTTTTCTAAAGGAATCGATGCATGTGTCATAGATGCAGGATGACAAACTAAACTTTCAACTCCTCCTAAACTCTCTGCCAGTGTAAATAAATTTAATTTATTTACAAACTTTTGAGCTGAACTTTTATCCTTTAATACTACAGAAATCATCCCACCAAAACCAGGATTCCCCTTTGGATCAATTTGCTGTTTACATGCTAATGCATGTTGAGGATGAGACTTTAACCCCGGATAAAATACATTTTCAAAAATATTTGAATCCTCTAATACTTTTGCTATTTTAATTGCATTTGAATTATGCCTTTCCATTCGAATATGTAAGGTTTTTAATGATCGTTGAGTTAACCAACAATCAAATGGAGATGGAACAGCTCCTACAGACATTTGGATAAATGTTAATTTCTCTAAAATTTCAGAATCATTTGAAATAACTATACCACCCACAACATCACTATGCCCATTTAAATATTTTGTTGTGCTATGAATAACTAAATCAGCACCTAACTCTAACGGACGCTGAAAATATGGCGACATAAAAGTATTATCAATTATTAATTTTAAATTATTTTTATGTGCAATTTTTACAATTAATTCAATATCCGAAAGTTGCATCATTGGATTTGTGGGTGTTTCCACAAAAATAAATTTAGTATTTTGTTTTACTCCGTTCTCAATTGCTTTCAAATCGGTTGTATCAACCCAATCAACCTCAATATTAAAATTGTTATAAATTTTATCAATAATTCTGAAGGTTCCTCCATATACATTATGAGAAACTAAAATATGATCACCCGATTTTAATAATGTAATAATTGCTGAAATTGCTGCCATACCAGACCCAAATGCAACCGCACCATTTCCATTTTCTAAAGACGCAATTGATTTTTCTAGATTATTGCGTGTTGGATTCCCTGCACGAGAATAATCATATTCATATTCACCAAATGATTCTTGTTCATAAGTTGATGTTAAATAAATAGGATGAGATACCGCTCCATATATCGGTTCTGGTTTTTGTGCAACATGTATTGCTCGAGTATTAAAATTCAATTTTTTCATACTATCCTCTACCATGACATTTTTTATATTTCCGACCACTACCACATGGACATTCATCATTTCGCCCGATTTTTTGTTCAACTTTAACTGGAGCTACTTTTTGTGGCCTTTGTTGTTGAGGCGAACCTGGAAATTGAGCTTGCTGACTTTGTTGTTGCTCCTGTTGTGATGGTGCCTGATATCCTAAGTTTGTAGTTTCATCATGTCTTGTTCGTAAGTTTTTAGGAATATTTTTTATCGTAGTCGGTTCTTGCTCAACATTTCCAATTTTAACTCTAAAAATTCGTTTTAATGTTTCTGCATTTGTCTCGACCATTGCATCTGTAAACATCCCAAAACCCTCTTTCTTATACTCAATTAATGGGTTTTTTTGACCATAGGCGCGCAAATTAATACCTTCTCTCAATTGATCCATACCTGCTAAATGTTCACGCCATTTTTCATCAATTGTTCTTAAAATGACAAATTTTTCATACTTTTCAAAACCAACTTCACCAGCTAAATCTTTTTTATGACTAAGTATTGCATTTGCACCTTGAATAATTAAATCTTTTAGTCCTTCTCTATGATCAACATTTGCATTTTCAAGAGTAATATCTAATGTGAATACAGAAATTAAATCAGCTGTAATCCCATTCCAATTCCATAAATTTGGTGTTTCATCAATACAATATTGCTCAACAATTGAGTCTGCATATTCAATTAGAATTTCTTGAATTTCCGGATTAATATCATCTTCTAACAATGCAAAATTTCGTCGATCATAAACAATTTCACGCTGTTGATTCATGACATCATCATATTCTAAAAGGTGTTTTCTAATTCCAAAATTTCGTGCTTCTACTTTTTTCTGAGCTCTTTCAATTGAATTACTAATCATACTATGAGAAATATTTTCACCTTCCTCAAACCCTAATCTATCCATTGCATTTGCAATTCGTTCAGAACCAAATAAACGCATTAAATTATCTTCTAAACTTATAAAAAATATTGATTCACCTTGGTCTCCCTGCCTACCAGCACGACCTCGTAACTGCAAATCAATTCGCCTAGATTCATGCCTACCAGTACCCAAAATAAATAACCCACCCAATGCTTTTACTTCGTCACTTAATTTTATATCTGTTCCTCGTCCTGCCATATTAGTGGAAATTGTGATTGCATTTTTCACACCTGCATTTGTGACAATTTCAGCTTCTCGCTGATGTTGTTTTGCATTTAATACATTGTGAGGTACTTTTTTTCGTCGTAACATACGAGAAAGTGTCTCCGATTCTTCAACGGAAGTTGTCCCAACTAATACAGGTTGCCCTTTTTTAAATAATTCAATTAATTTTAAAATAACGGCATTATACTTTTCATTCTTTGTTTTGTAAATTAAGTCTTCATTATCTTTACGAATTATTGGTTTATTTGTAGGAATTTCAACTACATCTAATTTATAAATCTCCATAAATTCGCCTGATTCTGTTACCGCTGTCCCTGTCATTCCTGCAAGTTTTTCATACATTCTAAAATAATTTTGAATTGTAATCGTTGCCATCGTTTGAGTTTCTCTTTCGATTTCAACATTTTCTTTTGATTCAAGTGCCTGATGTAAACCATCACTAAAACGACGACCATGCATAATACGACCAGTATGTTCATCAATAATTAATACTTTTTTATCTTGAACAATATAATCAACATCTTTTTCAAATAGTGTAAATGCCTTTAATAATTGATTAATTGCATGTATTCGGTCACTCCGTTCAATATGAAGTCCTTGTACCTTTTCTTTGCCTTCTATTTTTTGATGAGCATCTAAACTATTATCATTATCAATTTTATGAAACTCCTCTCCAAGATCAGGAATAACAAAACTATCTGGACTAGATGGAGCAAGAAGTTCTCTTCCTCTTTCTGTTAAATCAATTATTCCTGATTTTTCATCAATACTAAAAAATAATTTTTCGTCAATTTCGTGGAGTTTTTTATCGCGTAAATAATCATTTTCAATTTTATGTATTAACTTTTTAGTTCCTTGAATTTGATATAATTTCATTAATCGTCTATGTTTAGGCATTCCCCTTTGTGCAGTTAATAATTTTTCACCCGCTTTGTATTCATCGGTTTTTAACAAATCTTCAATATCTAATAATAATGTATTAACGAATGCAGTTTGTTGACGAATAACATTCTCTACCGATCGTTTAAATTCATGATATTTTTGATTTTTGGGAGCATCTATTTGCCCTGAAATTATTAAAGGTGTTCTTGCTTCATCAATTAAAACAGAATCCACTTCATCTACAATTCCAAAAACATGGCCAGACTGAACTTGATCTTCTGGTGCCACAGACATATTATCTCTCAAATAATCAAATCCAAATTCATTATTTGTACCATAAGTAATATCTTTAGAATATTCTATTCTTCTATCAGAGGGTGACATTTGATTTAAAATACAACCATAACTAAATCCTAAATAATCATAAATGAGACCCATCCACTTACTATCTCGCTGTGCCAAATAATCATTTACTGTAATTACATGAACGCCTCGCCCTGTTAATGCATTTAAAATAATAGGTAATGTAGAAACAAGTGTTTTCCCCTCACCTGTTTTCATTTCAGCAATATTACCTTCATGAAGCACTATGCCACCTATCAATTGAACATCATAATGAACCATTTCCCAAACTGTTTTTTGCCCAACTACATCATATTCAGTTCCGCTTAATCGTCGCGATGCATCTTTTACAATAGAAAAAACTTCAGGTAAAATTTCATCTAAATAAGCTTGTTCTGCTTTATAAATGGACTCATCAAGATCTTTTCGAGATAATTTTTCAGCTTCACCTTGCTTTTTTGTATTCTTTCGAATATTATCAATTTCATCTCTATGAAGTTGTATTTGAGATTTTAATTTTTCTTCATCCCATTTTTTAACTTCATTATATTTTTCGTTAATTACATCAACGAGTGGCAATACTCGTTTCATATCTTTATCAGATTTTTTTCCAAATATTTTTGTTATTACTTTTGTAAAAATAGACATATTAATTTAAAATATATTCACCTTTATTTAATTTTTGAAATACAGCATCTAAGATTCCATTCACAAATGTTCCACTATCTTTTGTTCCAAATCCTTTTGAAATCTCAACTGCTTCTGAAATACTCACTTTTTCAGGGACATCTTTAAAAAACAACATCTCTGTAATTGCTAACCTTAAAATTAATTTATCTGTTAATGCAATTCGAGTAATTTCCCAATTTTTAGAATTTTCATTAATAATTTTATCGACTTTATCAACATTATTATGTGATAATCTAACTAGCTTTAAACTATATTCTTTTACTTCTTCTATCGGAATATTTTCTTCTGTAAAACAATTTTCAAGTAAATTTTCAGCAGAATTATCTGAAAGTTCACAACCATAAGATAATTGTACAGCTAATACTCTCGATTTTCTTTTTTCTCTTGGTGTCATTAAATCCGATGCTTCTTTCCAGAAGATGTATAAATCGATTTTAATTCACCTAATTTACGAATTCGTTCTTCAGCTAAATAATCAGACGCAATATTTGTTGGAATATCTGCCTCTTCTGACCGTTTAAAAATAGCCATTAATGTATCATAAATACCTTCTGCTTGATTAAATGCTCTCTCTCTATTATAACCTTCTAATTCATTTGATACATTTATTAAACCACCTGCATTGATAACATAATCAGGTGCTACAAGAATACCCCGAGACATTAAAGCTTTACCATGTTCATGTGATTTTGCCAATTGATTATTTGAAGCACCCGCGATTACAGAACATTTTAACTGTGGAATTGTATCATCATTTAAAATTGCACCTAAAGCACATGGAGCAAATATATCTACATCTAAACTATAAATATCATCTAAACCAACAGCAGTAGCACCATAATCTTTTACTGCTTTATCAATTGAATTTTGGTCTATATCGGTTACAAATAACTCTGCACCATCTTTAGCTAAATAATCAACAAGAATCATTCCAACATGTCCTAATCCTTGTACCCCTATTTTTAAACCATCTAAACTATTTCTATTTAATTTTGCTTTAACAGCTGCTTTCATCCCAATAAACACACCATATGCGGTAACAACAGAAGGATCTCCACTTCCACCTAATGCTCTTGAAATTCCAGTGACATGGTTTGTTTCTGTTCTCACCCACTCCATATCTTTTACAGAAGTCCCAACATCTTCAGCAGTGATATAGCGACCGCCTAACCCTTCAACAAATCGACCAAAAGATCTAAAAAGTGTTTCTGATTTTTCAGTTTTAGCATCTCCAATAATTACCGCTTTACCACCACCTAAATTTAATCCTGAAATTGCGGCCTTATAAGTCATCCCCTTTGATAATCTCAAGACATCTGTTAATGCCTCTGTTTCACTTGCATAATTCCACATTCTACACCCACCCAATGCTGGACCTAATGTTGTATTATGTATTGCAACAATTCCTCTTAATCCTGATTGAGGATCCGAAAAAAATGTAACTTGCTCATGGCCTCTTTGGACCATATTTTCAAAAATATCCATATCCACCTTTCTTAATTTTTAAAGTAAACTTCTCGCAATAACAACTCGTTGTATCTCTGAAGTTCCTTCATATATTTGAGTAATTTTAGCATCTCTCATTAATCGTTCAACACCTGACTCTCTCATATATCCATATCCACCATGAATTTGAACACAATTTGTCGATGCTCTCATTGCGACTTCAGAAGCATATACCTTTGCCATGGATGCCATATGGCCATATTTCTGACCAGAATCTTTCATCATTGCGGATTTATGAATTAATAATCGAGCAGCTTCAATTTCCATTGCCATATCTGCAATTTTAAATTGGACAGCTTGTTGCATTGAAATTGGTTTTCCAAATTGAACTCTTTCTATTGAATAAGATATAGAAGCATCCAATGAAGCTTGTGCAATACCCAGTGCTTGAGAAGCAATACCAATCCGCCCACCATCAAGTGTTGCTAATGCAATTTTAAATCCTTGTCCTTCTTCACCTATTCGATTTATAATCGGGATTTTCACATTATCAAAATATAGCTCACTTGTATCTGACGCTCTAATCCCTAATTTATCTTCAGGCTTACCTGGTTCAAAACCGTCCCATCCTTTTTCAACTAAAAATGCAGAAATACCTTTATGCTCAATGCCTTGAGTTGTAATTGCAAATAATATAACATAATCCGAATTTATACCATTTGTTACCCAATTTTTTGTTCCATTAACTACATAATGGTCACCATTCAATTGAGCAATTGTTTTCATATTTGAAGCATCTGAACCAGATTGAGGTTCTGACAATGAAAAAGCTCCAATTTTTTCACCTTTTGCAAGTGGTTTTAAATATTTTTCTTTTAACGCATCACTTGCAAATTTCTGCAATAAATAGCAAACAAGAGAATTATTTACAGACATTACAACTGCTGCGGATGCATCCACTCGTGAGATTTCTTCCATTGCAATAGCATAGGAAACAGCATCCATTCCGCCACCATCCCATTTTTCTGAAACCATCATACCCATAAAGCCCAATTCACCCATTTTTTGAATTGCATCTTTAGGCCAAATCTTTTTTTCATCTCGCTCAACTACATCTGGTGCTAATTCAATGCGTGCAAATTCTCTTGCCGTTTTTTGTGTTAATTGTTGTTCTTCTGTTAAGTTAAAATCCATTGTTTCTTTTTAGTTTATTAAATATTTAAAGTATTTTGTTTAGAAAGTAATAATAAAACTACTGTGTATTTTCGATTAATAATTATAAAAACCCTTACCTGTTTTTCGACCTAAAGTTCCTGCATCCACCATTTTTTTGAGTAATGGGCATGGTCTATATTTACTATCACCTAATTCTCGATGTAGCACTTCCATTATTGCTAAACATACATCTAGACCGATTAAATCAGCTAAAGTGAGGGGACCCATTGGATGGGCCATTCCCAATTTCATTATTTGATCAATTGCTTCTGTTTCAGCAACACCTTCCATTTTACAAAATATTGCTTCATTAATCATTGGCATTAAAATTCTATTCGCAATAAATCCAGGATAATCATTGCATTCAACTGGGGTTTTATTTAAATCTTTAGAAATTTCAACTACTTTATGGGTTGTTACATCATTTGTTAAATGTCCTCTAATAATTTCAACTAATTTCATAACAGGAACAGGATTCATAAAATGCATACCAATGACTTTGTCTGGTCTTGATGTTTGAGCACCAATTTTTGTAATTGAAATTGAGGATGTATTTGAAGCTAATATAGTTTCTTTATCACAAATTTTATCAAGAGTTGAAAAGATTTTAGTCTTAATTTCAAATTTTTCTGTCACGGCTTCAATGACTAAACCGCAAGATTGTAAAGAATCTAATTTTGTATTTGTTGAAATTAATCCCATAAACTGTATTTTTTCAGCATCTGAAATCAATTTTTTATTTACTTGTCTATCCATGTTTTTAGAAATAGATGATAAACCTTTTTCTAAAAAATCAGGATTAATATCGACAAGTGTTACAGGATATCCATTTTGTGCAAAAATATGTGCAATTCCATTGCCCATTGTACCTGCACCAATCACACCAATTTGAATTTTCAATAAACCTCTTATTTAATTATAATTTAATAAAATAATGAATTTTGCAAAGACCTAAATTTACAAATTAAATATTGTTCCCTTAGTTTACTAAAATAATGAGATTGTATTAATTTAAAGAAAAGCAAAAGAATAATTTATATTTTATTGATTAAACTCTCTCAACAATCATCGCAGAAGCTTCACCACCACCAATGCAAATTGATGCCATCCCCGTTTTTGAATTTTTATTAGACATTGCATTCATTAATGTAATTAATATTCGTGCACCTGAAGCACCTATTGGATGGCCTAAAGAAACTGCACCACCATTAACATTCACTTTTTTTGAATCTAAATTAAACTCTTTTTGGGCTACCATAGTCACAACAGAAAATGCCTCATTAATTTCAAATAAATCTATATCACTAATTGAAACACCGGTTTTTTGACTTACTTTTTTCATTGCTTTTGCAGGTGCAGTTGTAAACCATTCAGGTGCTTGTGCAGAGGAGCTATGGCCTATAATTTTAAATTCAGGATTTAATTCTAATTCTTTTACTTTATCGCCACTTATTAAAATGCAAACTGCAGATCCGTCATTTATCGAACTAGCATTAGCGGCGGTAACCGTTCCATCTTTTTGAAATGCAGGTCTAAGTTTGGGGAACTTTTCTGGCATCCCTCTTCCTGGTTCTTCATCAGTATCAACAATAATTGGATCACCTTTTCGCTGAGGAATTTCAACAGGAATAATTTCATTCTTAAACAGCCCATTTTCTATTGCATTTAACGATCTTTTATAGGACTCTTTTGCAAATTCATCTTGGTCTTCTCTTGAAAATTCAAATTTATCTGCACACAATTCTGCACAATTACCCATATGTTGATCATTGTACACATCCCATAATCCATCATGAATAATTCCATCCAGAACTTGACCATGTCCGAGCCTCATTCCAGTTCTACCTTTTGGCAAATAATAGGGAGCATTACTCATACTTTCCATTCCGCCAGCAATAATTACATCCGCATCTCCAGAAGCAATTGCCTGTGAACCTAACATTATTGCTTTTAAACCTGAACCACACATTTTATTAATGGTTAAACATTCTACATTTTCAGGTAATCCAGCATAAATTGATGCCTGTCTTGCAGGAGCTTGTCCCACACCTGCAGATAAAACATTTCCCATAATCACTTCATCCACTTCATTTGGGCTTAAACCACTTTTTTCTAAAGCTCCTTTAATTGCAATCGAACCTAATTTAGGAGCTGAAATATCTTTTAATGCTCCTTGAAAAGCTCCTATTGGAGTTCGTGCATAAGATAAAATAAATACTTCTCTATTCATTTGTTTTCCTTTTTATTTCCATTTTCATACGCTTCAATTATTTGGCGTACTAATTTATGTCTTACCACATCACTTGAATTAAATTCGACAAACGAAATTCCTTTAATTGATTTTAACTTATTTTGTGCATCAATTAATCCTGGAATTTCATTATTTGGTAAATCGCTCTGCGTAATATCACCCGTAATTATCGCACGAGAGGTTACTCCTAATCGTGTTAAAAACATTTTCATTTGAGTTTTTGTTGCATTTTGGGCTTCATCTAAAATCATAAATGAATTATGGAGTGTTCTACCACGCATGTATGCGAGTGGAGCAATTTCAATAATTCGCTTTTCTAAATAAGTTTTTCTTTTATCGTTTGTAAGCATATCACCCAATGCATCATAAAGAGGTGTTAAATAGGGGTCAACTTTTTCTTTTAAATCTCCTGGCAAAAAACCTAATCTTTCACCTGCTTCTACTGCGGGGCGTGTGATTACAATTTTTTCAACAAGTCCTTCTTTTAATGCCGATACTGCACATGCAACAGCTTGATAAGTTTTTCCTGTACCTGCTGGGCCAATAGCAAAAACAATTTCATTTTTAGTTACCGCTTCAAAATATTTTTTTTGTCCATTTGTTCGAGGGACAACTGCACCTTTGTGAGTATATAAAATCACAGGCATATCTTCACCATTTTGGTGAATTTTTGTATTTTCAGTTTGCGAAAAATTAAGTAATGATTTCACATCATTTTCATCTACAAACCCTTTTTGATTTACTGTAATAATCATTTCAGCAACCACAGATTCAATTTTTTCTAATTCAGTTTTTTCGCCCTCCAAAAACATTTCTGTTCCACGAGTAATTAATTTACCAGTGAAATTCTGTTCTAATATTTTTAGATTACAGTCATTTGGACCCAATAAACTTAATGGATCTACACTTCCAATTTGAATTGTTGATTTTAAATTACTCAGGATTTTGCTCTTATAATTTCTAGATGTAATTCTTTTAATTGTTTTTCATCTACATTCGCAGGAGATTCATCCATTAATGATATTGCAGAAGTCGTTTTTGGAAATGCAATTACATCTCTAATTTGAGTACAATTTGCAAGTAACATTACAATGCGATCAAATCCAAATGCCATTCCACCATGAGGAGGAGCACCATACTTAAATGCGTTCATTAAAAAACCGAATTTTTCTTGAGCTTCATCATCACCAATTCCGAGTATTGTAAATATTTTAGCCTGCAATTCTGACGAATGTATTCTAATTGACCCACCACCAATTTCATACCCATTCATTACAATATCATAAGCCAATGACCTCACCTCGCCTGGATTTGAATCCATTTTATCCATATCTTTAAAATTGGGTGAGGTAAATGGATGATGAAGTGCATCCCATCTTTTTTCATCATCATTCCATTCGACTAATGGAAAATCAACAACCCATAGCGGTGCCCACACATTTGGATCAATTAAGTTTTCTTTTTTTGCAATTTCTAATCGCAAAGCCGAAAGTGCAGAAAATACTACTTTTGCATCATCACCAACTATAAATACAATATCACCTTCATTTACTTCACAGTTTTCAATAATATCTTTTTGAGTAGATTCTGGGAAAAATTTACTAATTCCACCCTCTAAAACATTGTCCCCTGCTTTCATCCATGCTAACCCTTTTGCATTGTGATATTGTTTTACAAAGTTAGTCAGTTCATCTATAATTTTACGGCTATATTTTGCACATCCCGGTGCGACAATTGCTTTTACCCTACCACCATTATCCAACACAGATTTAAATGCATTAAATTCTGACTGTTGAACAAATTCAGAGAATTCTTGCAATTCCATTCCAAATCGTGTATCTGGTTTATCATTTCCAAACCGCTCCAATGCGTCATAATAATTTAGAACAGGAAATTGTTCTGGTAGCTTGGCATTAATTGTTTCCGACCAAAGTTTTCGAGTCAATCGTGTACCTAAATCGATAATATCTTCTTGATCAATAAATGACATTTCAATATCAATTTGAGTAAATTCAGGCTGTCTATCTGCCCTAAAATCCTCGTCTCTAAAACATTTAACAATTTGAAAATATTTATCAAATCCGGAAACCATTAATAATTGTTTATATGTTTGAGGCGATTGTGGAAGGGCATAAAATTTTCCTTCATGTAATCGGCTTGGAACAAGAAAATCTCTGGCTCCTTCTGGAGTTGATTTCATTAATACAGGCGTTTCAACTTCTATAAAATCTTCATCATGTAAAAATTGACGAGTGATTTGAGCAGACTCATGTCTTAATTTTAAATTAGCTTGAAGTTCCTTCGTCCGTAATTCTAAATATCTAAATTTTAATCGATGATCTTCTGATGCAGAATTACGATCATTCACATTAAATGGCATTGGTTCTGCTTCATTGAATACATGAATTTCACTCACTTCAACATCAATTTCACCTGTCGGCATTTCTGAATTTATTGCCTCTGAAGGACGAGCAACAACGACACCTTTAACCCCAATTACATCTTCTAATCCCAATCGGAAAATTTGTTTATACGCATCTCCATGTAATTCTTCATTAAATACAATTTGAGTTTTACCATATCGATCTCTTAAATCAATAAAAATTAATCCACCATGATCTCTCCGTTTTGAAATCCACCCATTTAGGACAATTTTTTGTCCCACATTTTCATTTCTTAATTCACCACAATTATGGCTTCTTTTTAACACTTTTTACTCCAAAATTAGCGGGTAAATTTACACTATTTTTGAAATGTGAGATTTATAATTTTACATGAAGAATTAATATTTATTACTACACTATTTAATTATACTAAAAACTCA
>CAZGWH010000063.1:0-12617 GCA_964529325.1 uncultured bacterium
TTTTACTGGAAAATATAAATGAAAAAAATTAATCTATTATTTTTTATCTTTTTTATTTCATGTAATTCACTTGTAACTACTTTTGAAGATATTGAGCCAGCGGTTAAATATTCTGCAAATAATGTCAGCCAATTAGCTGATAGTACAAAAAATATTATTTCCGTGATGACATGGAATATTCGATTTGGTGCAGGGCGAATTGATTGGTTTGGTGACCATTGTGGAAACAGAGTTATATTAACAGAGGCCGAAATTAAATCAAATTTAGATCAAATTATTGAGCAATTAAATGATCCTGACATTAATATTGATATTCTATTATTGCAAGAAGTTGATGTCGATTCAAAACGCAGTGGTTATATTGATGAAGTTCAATATATATTAGATAATACACATTTAAATTATGGTGTATTTGCTTCAATGTGGCAGGCTCAAGTCATACCCAGTGATGGACTGGGGAGAGTAAATACAGGTAATGCAATTTTATCTCGTTGGAAATTAGATGAACCCGAACGGATTCAATTAGATTTAATGACAGACCAAGATGCACTCACCCAATATTTTTATTTGAGAAGAAATATTCTTAAAGCAAAAGTTGCAATCCCAGAAAAAGAACCCCTTTTTATAGTAAATACACATTTGACTGCTTTTGCAACAGATGATACAAAAAAGAAGCATGTAGAAAAATATATTTCTACCCTTGATGAGATTCATCCAAATAAATTTATTTCTGGTGGTGATTTAAATTCATTACCACCAATATTATCGGGAGATAGTATTCCCGACTTTTGTATAAAGGATAAATGTACTGGAGAAACATTTCATAATGAAACTGATGGTGGACCACATAAATCAGGTTCATATTTTGAATATGATGAATCTGAAAACGATTGGCTACAACCTTTATATGATAATTATACTCCCGGAATTCCACTTAGTCAACTTTTTAATGATACGCTACATTTCACACATAGCCCCGGTATAAGTTTAGATTTAGACCGTAAATTAGATTATTTATTTACAAATATGAATATCCTTGAGAATGAAAGATATACGATGCAACAATTTAAAGAAATTTCTGACCATGTACCTATTATGATGTTTTTGGACTTATCTCAATCTGAGTCTGCAGCTATACTCAATAAAAGTACAAACTTATTTACAAGGGATATTAAATGAGAACTTTTTTATTAATTATTTTTACCTGTTCAATAATTTTTTCATTAGATTTACCAATAGACCGAACTGCAATCTTATTGGAAAAAGGTAAAAAAGAAATTGGTATATGCCACCCTTATCGTCTAGGGAAAACAAATGATGTAGAATATTCAATTCACCCTATTTTGGGTTTTTTGATTCCCAATTTTAAAGTAAAAGGTAAATTATTATCAGCTAAAAATTCTATAAATTCATATTCGCTTCAATTTACTTACCCAACTCCTTTACTTAAATTAGTTCAAAAAGAAGGAATTGGTGGATTAATTACTCCAAACACAGACGAAGTATCGATACCACATATTATTGTTTCTAGTTTGCAAATTTTATCGACTCGTTCTATAAAAGAAAAACATTTATTTACCATGTCTGCAGGAATGGAATTTGCTATTGGATTAGGTGAAATTGATTCCAGAATAACCATAGATTTACCGTATTTTTTCCCACGAATGAATTTGTATAACTCTGATTTTACATTAGTTACGGGCATGCATTTTACTGGACCGTTATGGAAAAATATAGGTTATGATTCTGGTGGAGAATTTAAATATAATGTTGGGAGCGAACAGAATATATCATTTGAATATGGTGATTACTTATTTTGGCAATTTAAACCTAAAATGAAATTATTAATAGGATATAATTTGTATTATGCAGAATATCCTTTTGGAAATCAATGGGATTTAATTCCAACAGCTGATTTAAGATACTCCTGGTAAAACATCGTTTAGATTTATTTGAGACTCAAATAGTAATACAGCTGGACCACCCAACCATACATTCTTCCAATCTCTGTCAAATTTTAATTTAAGGGTTCCTCCAGGAACTTGAATATTTACAGGGCTAATTAATTTTGCATTATTATTTGCATGATACACAGAAGCAGTAGATCCCGAACCACATGAAAGCATTACTTTTTCAATTCCTTTTTCATAAGTAATCACTTTAATATTTGAATTTGAAATCACCTCAAAAAAATTTACATTGATTCCATTTGGTTTAAATTGTTCAGAATATCGAATTTTTGGACCAAATTCCTCAGCCATATTAATCGTAATATTTTTTGATTCACATACAAAATGTTTTGCACCAGAATCTACATGACGCCCTGAAAACCCAAATAAATTAATTATTTCTGTTTTATAATTTGGGGTCTTCATTTTTATCCATACAATATTTTCATCATCAAATTCAATTTCATGAATTCCATCTCCGCCAACAAATGTAGCATTATTTTTTATTTTCCTTTTTTGTTTTAATAACGCTCCTACACAGCGAGCACCATTTGCACAAAAAGTTTCCCAAGAGCCATCCGAATTATAATAATCCATTTTATAATCTACAGTTTTACTATCGGATATAATTAATACACCATCTGCACCAATTCCCGTTCTTCGCTGACAAATATTTGAAATAAATTCAGATGAAGAAATAATAGCAGGACATTCATTTTGTATAAAAATAATGAAATCATTTCCAGTTCCATGGGCTTTTATAAATGGAATAACTGTTGACAAGATTAAGCCATTAAAAGTTTATTACCTAAATAATATGCTGTAAATATAAATAAAGGAATTAAAATTCTAAAATAATATAAAAATGTTGGGAAGCTATTTTCAGAATTTGCTATTTCATATTGTTTATAAAAATATTGTGCGGTTCCAATTCCGAACATTGCAAATGCAATTTTTATATGAAATAATCCCACTTGAAACCAGAAAGGGTTTAAGAACATTAATATCATTCCTAAAAAAAACATAAGGGCAGAAAAAAACCATTCCGATTTTACTAAAATTCCAATTAATGGATTTTTCTTATCTTTATAAATAAAATATGTTAATGACAATAATACCGATACTGTTAAAAATAAAATTGCAAGAATTGAGTGAATCATTTTTACTACAACCATTAATTTTTTCCTTTATACATAAACTAATTGTCCATTCGTTTTTGATTTAAGAATTGATTCTATTTTATCAGCAATATCAATTGGCTTTGACCATGTATCAAAGTTTGCTTCAGGCATAGATTCTCTATTCAAAGGAGTATCAATAATTTCGGGTAAAACAGCATTACAAGTAATATTTCCAACAACTTCTAAGCTAATTGTTTTTGTTAAATTATGAATGGAAGATTTACTTACAGAATATGGTCCAGCCATTGCCATTCCTTTTTCTCCAGCCCTACTTCCAAAATTAATTATCCTTCCAAATTCATTTTCATTCATTATTGGAAGAATATTTTTGATACAATTCAAGGTTGTTTTAAAATTAATTAAATGCATTTTTTCCCATTCATTTATACAATCTTCAACGGGTTTTCCCATTGTAAAACCTCCAACGGTATTAATCCAAACATGAGGAAAACCAAGCCTATCTCTTATTAATTCTACACATCCTTCAATTTGATCTAATTCAGCTAGGTCGCATTTTGTATAAAACACCCCATCTTTTTCTACCCATCGAGAATCAAAATTTCGCAAAGTGCCTACAACAGCCTTTGCCTTATTTTTAAAATGCTGAACTATCCCTCTTGCCGTTGCTCCATTACCACCCGTTACAACGATAACCATATCTTTTATTTTCAATATATTTCCTATTATACTAAATCAGGGTTAATTTCACCTGTTAAAATTTTCAATTCTTTTTCTACCATTTCCAGTATTCCATCTATTCCTTTAGATTCATAAACTGAAAAAGGAATTGGTTTTCCAATTTTTGCAATAATATCACAGGGTGTTAATTTCCATGTTGTTTTTGCTTTTAATTTAAATGCACCTTTAATTCCAATAGGAATTATACTTGCTTTTGTATTCATCGCAAGATGAAAACCACCTTTTTTTAACTTTTGTAATTTACCTGTAATCGTTCGAGTTCCCTCTGGTAATATTCCAATATGCATTCCATTTCTTAACACCGCTTCAGCTTTTTTTATTCCTTCAATTGCCTTTTCTCGGTTTTTACGATTAATTGGAATTGCATTTATTCGATTTAATAATTGTTTCCAAACAGGATATTTTAAATTATAATCAGCAACAATACCTGTGTACATTCCTCTCATAAAATATGGAAAAATAAATGGGTCGAAAAAACTTGAATGATTAGCCATTACTACAAAATTTCCATCTTTCGGAAACTCACCCTCTACCTTCACCTTTGCCCCAACGGTCCAAGATAAAACCTTACAAATTGGTAATGAAATATCATATAGCCATTTGAGTTTAAAAAAACTTGCAATAATCATAGACAGCATCCCAATAATAAAAAAAGGAATGAATAATGTCCATCTAATAATAGATGAAATTGATTGAATCATGTATAATTTACCTTTAATTTTGCCAGTAATTTATGGCTTGCTTTATGAATAGGAAAAAGAACTTCCTCGCCTTTTGAAATCCATTTATATTCAGTGTGATTTTCGCTAATTAAATTTCCCTTAATATAATCACATTTATATCCATGTTGTTCAATTGAAAAATGAGAATATGTATGATTAGCAGTTCCAATATATGAATTTGATTTTAAAGTTATTCCATAATCAGAAAAAACTCGGGTTAATGCTGAGTTATTTGATTCTTGGTTCTTTATTTTTCCACCAGGTAACTCCCACATTCCACCTAATAATCCATCCGAGTTTCGTTTACAAATTAAAAACTTGTCATTATTCTGAATAATTCCAATAATCATTTTATAATGAGGAATTTGCTTCTTCTTCAATTTTATAGGAATTAATTGTGTCAATTCTTTTTTAAAAGCAACACAATTAGTGTTTATTGGACAAATATCACAGTTTGGGTTTTTAGGTTTACAAACTATTCGCCCTAAATCCATCATAGCCTGATTAAAATCACCAGGTATTTTAACAGCTTTAATTTCAATTTCAAGAAACGATTTGATGTTTATTAGTTCACTGTTAATTTCATTTGTTAAACCTAAAAGCCTTGAAATTACCCTTTTAACATTACCATCGATAACGGGTAATTTTTTTCCAAGTCCAATTGAAAATACAGCGGACAAAATATACTCACCAACTCCTTTTAGTTTTATAAATTCCGTTTCATTTTTTGGAATTATCCCATTATAATTAGATACAATACTTTTACACGCATGTTGAAAGTTTCGTGCTCTAGAATAATAACCTAAGCCTTCCCATGCTTTTAATATTTCTTTTTCAGATGTTAAAGCTACTGATTTAATATTAGGAAATTTATTAATCCAATTTTTATAATATGGGATAACTGTTTTCACTTGAGTTTGTTGTAGCATTACTTCAGAGAGCCATATTTTATATAAATCTTTTTCACCTCTCCAAGGCATTAAAATATTTTGGTTTTTATACCATTTAATTAATCGAGTTGAAAATTTCAATTAAGAATTATTAATTTTCGTGAATGCCCAGGATAATTTTTCTAAGGACTCAAATACAATTTGTCTATCTTCATGACTAAGTGCAGAAAGAAGTTTAAAACTATATTCACCTAGTTGAGTTTCTATTTTTTCTTTAATTAATAATCCTTTATTTGCTAATGTAACTTTAAATACTCTTCGGTCAAACTCATCTTTTTTTCTATTAACAAAGCCGTGTAATTCTAGTTTATTTAAATTTCGTGTTAATGTACTATTGTCTATCCCTAGGTTATGAGACAGATCAGTCATTGTTATTGAATTAAATGGAACGGCTAAAATTAATTGAACTTGTGCTAAGGTTATTCCGAGGCTGTTTCCAATTTTTCTCAAAATTGAACTTGTCTCAAGATTTAATTCATGTATTTGTTCTGACAGATTCATGCTTGTATCTTACAAACTTATTCAGACTTACTCAAATTAGTTTTTTGTAAGATATTTAATAATCTATTAACAGATAATTCAGTATGATTATTAATAATTAAATGTGCAATTTCTAATTCAGATTCAGGAACTGACCCTCTATAACCAACAACAAAAGCACCTGAAGCTAGGCCTGAATTAATTCCATGTACAGAATCTTCAATCACAATTGTATTTTCAGGAGCAACTTTCAACTTTTCCATGGCTAATAAATAAGGTTCGGGGTGTGGTTTATTATTTTCAGTCATTCCTCCAGACACAATTGCATCAAATAAATTAGTTAATCCTAATTTTTCATTAACAAAATTAAACATTTTTTGAGGAGAGGCTGTAACAAGCGCTGTTTTAATTCCAAAATTAATTAATGATTTATGAAATTTTTTAAATCCTTCCATAAACTCAAGATTCTTTTCAAATTCTGCCATAACATATTTACGGCCTTTTTCTATAAAAACTTGTCTCTTTTCGGTAATCCCATATCTATTCATTGACAAATCATAAAATGTTTCTTCGTTACACCCTCTAAACAAAACCCAATCTTCGTCTGGGATTTCAACATTATATTCTCTAAATAACCTGACTTCACCTTTTGCATAGAGAGGTTCAGTGTCAATAATAACGCCATCCATATCAAAACAAACAGCTTCTATTTTATTCAATTTAATTCCTTTAATATTTGACAGTGATTCCCATATAAATCTTTTAATAATCCAGTATCATCTGATTTTAAACCATGGCCAACAACTTTATGGTGATCAATATGTAATTTCCCCATATTCTGCCAACAACCTGATTTAGAAAATTCATTATATTCACAAATAGGGTCATTTATTCCGCTTCTTCTTTTTGGACCTTTCATTGAAATTGTATTTACAATTCCATCATTTTCATACCAAGATGAATCAGGTGCAGATAGTGTTCCTAACAATGTACCTCCTAACCATAGTTCAGCACTCATTGACCAGTCCGGAAAATGTTTACCATTTTTCCCAACTACCTTTGTTGAAAAAGTTGAATAAGTAAAATAGTGTACATTAGAATCTATTGTATAAATTTCATTAAACTCCAAAGACCCATTTATAGATAAATCATATTGTGATAGATTATTAGAGTTTACGGCAGGAGATTTATTCACTCTTCGTATAAAATCCATCATTTTTTCATTTTCATTTCTTTTCAATCCCCACTGATCCAAATCCAAATTATAAAAACTTTCTAAAAACCCATCCTCATATATTGCACCAAACCAAACGCCTAATTTAATTGTTATTGGAAAATTATCCATTACAATATTAGACAATGTTGTTCCATTATGTGGAGTTGAAATAGTTGTGATACTTTTTATCCAGCCCTGCTTATTTTGTGATAATAAATTAGAATCTTCTTCTAAACTTAATTTTAATAAATACTCTAACATTCTGGCTGTTTGGCCACCTTGACTATGTGAAATAATATGTATAGGGTTATTCGCATTCCACTGTGGATAAAATCCATCATAAGATTTTCCTGCAGGTTTTTGAATTAATCCAAATTCTTCAGAATGAGATTTTCCATAATCTACTTGGCCACCTTTTATTTGATAATAAGCCTCTACCGCTCTATCCCAATTTGAGGATACAGGACCAACAGATACTGTATATACTTCATATCCTTCTTCAATAAGCCAAGTTTCTAAATCAAATTTCCCACCCCAATAGTAGTAATCTTTCATTTCATCTCTTCCCCATCCTAAAAAACCATGAAGTAAAATTATAGGTGCAGAGTTTTCTGCAAAAATAAACCCTATAAATAAAATGATGAAAACTTTTAACTTCATTTATTTAAATTTCTTAATGCATTTATTCGATCTAAAGTTGGTGGATGGCTATAGTTTAGTATCACATTTAACCAATGAGGCGTTAAGTTTCCTAAATTTTCAGCAGATAATTTTTTAAGGCTTGAAATTAATTCTAATGGTTTACCTGTAGTTTTAGCAGAAAATTCATCTGCCTCAAATTCATGCTTTCGTGAAAGATAATTAAAAATAAAACCAAGAACCATTTCTACGGGAGAATAAAGCATTCCAAAAAATAATAAACTGGCATAGACGGACAATTCTTGCATATTAAATACTTCAAATAATAACGGATTTTTAATAAAAATAGATAGCAAATAAAACATAATCCCTGATTGAATAATACTTAAAACAATTCCTTTTTGTATATGTTTTCGTTTATAATGTCCAACTTCATGTGCAATAATCGCAAGAATTTCATTATCTGATTGATTTTCTAAAAGTGTATCAAATAATGCAATTCGTTTTGTTTTGCCAATCCCACTAAAATACGCATTTGAATGCCCCGTTCGTTTTGAACCATCCATAACATCTACTTTTGCAATCGGAAAATCTACTTTTTTAACATATAGTTTTATGGCGTCTAACAAACTCCCTTCTTCAAGCGGGGTGAACTTATTAAATAATGGTGCAATGAATAAATTATAAATAGGTTGCATTGCTAAGCTAAATAATGAAATTGATAACCATGCATATAGCCAAGCAAGTTCACCAAAAGATTCAAAGAAATAAAGTAATAATGAAATTAATGGAACACCAATGATAATCATTAAAAAATACCCCTTTATTTTGTCCATAAAAAAGGTTCCAATTGTCATTTTATTAAAACCGTATTTTTCTTCAATTACAAAGGTTTTATATAAACTTAGTGGAGTTGAAATAATATCATTTGCAATTGATAATATACCAAAGAAAATTAATCCATTTATAATTTCACCATATCCAAAGTTTCTTACAAATTCATCAATAATATTAAAAACACCAAAGTAAATAACACACAATGTTATTGTGGTTGAAAATGTCGAAGTTATAAATGAATATTTTGTATTTGTACGCGTATAATCTTGAGATTTCTTATATTTTTCTTTATCATATACATCTGTAAATTCTGATGGCAATATTGGGTCAAGTGCTTTTAAGTTTAAAGTATTAATTATCATTGATAATAAGTAATCAAAAATAATTGCTGAAATTATTATTATAAAATATATATTCATTAAATCCCTGTATTTATTAAGATGGTTAGTTTATTGATAAATTAATTCTAAAGCTTTCTTGCAAATCTGTTTTTGATTATTAAAATCATGAGGAGGACCAAGTGGAAACCCCATTAAAAATGGTACACTATAAAAGCGGAGGATTTTTAATTGATTTGTAATTTCATCGATGATACTTAAAACCGAACAGGCAATCCCTGATTCTTCACAAAATTTTTGAACCAAGCCAACGACTTGTGGACACATTGGTCAAACTGGTATCAATAATACAATATCAACTTCATCATTTTTTAAAATTTCAATTATTTTTGGAATAGACTTTTTAATTAATCTACCCGGCGCAAGAATTGAGCCCATTAAGGAAATATGTCGATGATTCACTTCCTTAATTATACCTTCATTTTTTAACTCCAGTAATTGAGGAATGGGCATTCCTGTTTCAGGGTTTGAAATTAATCCACTATGATCAAAAGTTGAACTTCGATGACTATCCCCTAAACTGTTTATTTTTATGTTTCTAGGTATTTCTCTAAATGAATAGTCTCCACCTTTTACTTTTTCATCAAATTTTGGTTGTATATCTTTTATATATAACCCTGCTGAAGATATAATTGCAATATTACACTCTGAAAGTGGTTTGGTAATTTTTGTACTATTTTTCGGTTTACAATTTCGCCATGGATAAACACTTAAACCCGTTTTATCTTTTATTGAAATATGTTTTAGTTTTTCAACTTTAAATGCGTCAAACATAAGTTTCTATATACTTTTTAAATTGATGATATGAAATATACTGATGCCCTTTCATTCCTATAGATTCTGCAGAATTTACATTCTGTTTTTGATCATCAATAAATAATGCTTCACTGGCTAATGTTCCTGTTTTCTTTAATGCATAATGAAAAATATCTTTAGATGGTTTCGATGCATTTGCCAATTCAGAAGTAATACAAAATTCAAAAACTTTAAAAAAATCAAATTTCTTTTGAAGTAATTTTAAATATGAATTTGATATATTCGAAATAAGATTAATTGAATACTTTTCCTTTAATTTTAACAAATAATTAACAGTGGGTAATTCTGATAATTCTTGTTGCATCCAGGTTGACTTAAATTCTGCGACTGGTAATAATTCGCCATTTACTAATCCATATTGAAGATTTTGAAAAAATTGGTTAAAATTAATATCTCTTTTTTCAAACTTATTAAATTGTTCAGAAAATACTTTATCAACTATTTCATATTGGTTATTCGTTTTTACTGATATATATTGAATTATTGTACTTTTATCAGCACCCAGTAATACACCAAATAAATCAAAGTAAATTGTTGTTAATTTATTCATCCATTACTGCAACCACTCGAGCTGGTGCGGCAGATCCCCCTATTATTTTTAAAGGTAATACAATAACTGTAAATCCTGAAATTGGCAAACTGTCTAAATTTGTTAATTGTTCAATATGACAATATTCTTTATGTTGTCCAACTAAATGACCCTCCCAAAATAAATCTGAATTATTTGTTTTTTTGGCTTCATCAACTAAATATTGAAAAGGAACATCCCAACCCCACTGATCAATCCCCATTACTTTTATTCCCTGATCAATAAGCCATTCTGTAGCTTTAGCACTCATTCCTGTACCCATTTCAGGAAACTTTTTTGTACCCATAAATTGATCTCGACCTGTTTTAATTAAAACAATCATCATTGGTTCTAATTTTAATTTATTCTTTTCTAAGTATGTTTTTATTTCCTCAACGGTTATTGCCTCTCCTTCTGGTTTATGTTTCATGTCAATAACTATCCCTGGTGCAATTCCCCATTCTAAGGGTATTTGGTCAATTGTTTTTGCTGGTTCACCATTACATGTTTCACTATAGTGCCATGGTGCATCTAAATGAGTTGTTGCATGGACTCCCATGCTGAAATAATCATCGGCCCACCCAATGAAATTTTTAGGAAATAACTTAAATGGCAGTCCCAATGCAAATCGAATTAACCATTTTGCTTTATGGTGGGGTTTATGCTTTACTTTTACCTTCATATAAAATGGATCACCTGAATTATATTGTACAGGTTTTGATAAATCTATAACTTTTTTCATATTTGTTTATTCTATAATATTTTATTTTGTAATTTACCTATTTTTTCAATTTCAAGTGAAATAGTATCTCCCGTATTTAATAAATGTTCATTCTCAATTCCTGTACATCCAGGTATTGTTCCTGACCCAAAGAATTCTCCAGGATATAATTGTTCCTCAAGAGAAGCATATGCAATAGCTTCAGGAATAGAATAATCCATTTTTCCTGTTTTCGTTTTTATAATTGATTTATTATTTATTTTTACTTGAACTTTTAAATCTTCGATAATAGGTAATATTTCATCTGCGGTAACAATTATTTTTGAAATCGAATTTACAAAGTTCTTAGATTTCATTGGACCAAACCCGCTTTCCATTTCACTAATTTGAACATCTCTTGCCGAGAAATCATTAAAGACCACAAACCCACCAATTGCATCTTCTGCTTCTTTAGCTGTTGCGTTTTTTAATGGTTTACATAAAATAACACCCAATTCTAATTCATAATCCAATTCATTTGTATAAATTGGAATAGAAACAGGATCACCATCGGTTATAAATGTTAAATGATTTCCTAAATAATAAATTGGATGTGAATACCATCTACTTTTTGGTTTTAATTTTGGAAAAACTTTTCCTGTAATTTTTTCATATATTTTTACAATTGGCAATAGTTTAGGTAAATATTTTTTTACAAATCCACGAGATGCATCAATACAGTGTTTTTCATATAACATAAAATCACGATAAGATAGTGGTTGAAAAGGTATTGTAAGCTCCATATCATCTAAATTAGTTGTTTCAAAATTTCCTGTAGAAATATATGTGCTAAGTTGATTTGGATTATCAATAATATATTCTAATAATTGAATTGAATCATGGAAGTTTTTTTCAGGTAATAATTCATTAATTAAATACCATGAATTACCATCTTCAGAAACTATAAATTTTGCTTCTGTGCCAGGTTGAACACTTTTAACAATTTTCATTTAAAATATTTTTGATATATAATTAATTGATTTTTTAATTTATTTAGATCTGTATCATTACCTGTTTCTTTGAGTTGGTTTACAACGGGTATATATAATTGTAAAAATTTATGTAACTCATTATGGGCATCCCCCTGCATTGTACAACCATTAAATAAAATATTTAATTCTTTCTGAATTTGCACTCCAATATCTTTTGAAGAAAGTGACTTATCCTCTGATATAGCTATCATTTTCCCAATGCTATTTCGGGTATGTGTATCCATTTGCCATTTATAATTATTATTTAAAGATAAATATTCGTCCATATCCTGTATAACAATTTTTGAAGGAGTGGTGTGACTATTGTTGGAATCTATTCCTTCACAATTTAAAAACATTAATAATAAAAATAACCTTAAAAAATATTTAATTTTCATCTTTTTCTTTCTTTTATTAGGGGTATAATTTAT
>CAZGWH010000064.1:0-11871 GCA_964529325.1 uncultured bacterium
GTTCTTAATGCAGCAAATTGATCTTGAATTGCTTGTCTTTGATTTGTACTATATGAACCATCGGCAGCTTGAGTTGCTTTTTCCTTCATGGTTTGTAAAATAGTCATCTGTGCTTGAAATCCACCTTCTGCAATATTTAATACATTTTTAGCTGTACCAACATTGTCTAAAGCTTGACTTAGTCCTCGTGTACGAGATTCTAAATGCTTTGAAAGTGCATATCCCGAAGTATCATCTTCAGCAGAATTAATTCGTTTACCAGTAGAAAGTCTAGATTGTATCTGTCCTATACTACCATTTACTTTTTTAAGATTAGCCCATGCTTCTTGTGCGTGGAAGTTAGCTCCGACGCGTGTAACATCTCCAAACATTGATATTACCTCCTTGTTTTATTTATTAATTAGTAGCATCCATGCTACATTCGCGATCTATTAAATTAAAGATCATTTTTATTCCCAATAAAATTAAATGGAAATAACTATGATTCAATAATCGGAATAGAAATCAGAGGCTAAAGATGTATAGTGATAGTCAAAGTTGAAAAATAAGTAATTTTTACAAGTATAAATTAATGAATACTAAAATATTATAAAAACTAATAAAATTGACAAGGCAATATTTTCCTAAAAGTTAAATTAAAATAAAAAGGGGCAGTTACACCGCCCCTTTTATATTCAGATTAACAAAAAATATTATCTAAATAATGATAATACCATTTGTGGAGCAGAATTAGCTTGAGCAAATGAAGCAACTGTGGTCTGTTGAAGTATTTGTAACTTCATCATTGACATTTGTTCTTTTGCAAAATCAGCATCTTCAATTCGGCTTCGTGTTGCTTCTGTATTAGAAATAGCTAATGACAACGATTCTTCCTTAGAAGATAATCTTGCATTATTATCACCTACATTTTGAATTGATTTTGAAAGTGATTTTATCGCTGTATCTAATAAAGCAACTCCCGCAGTAGCACCAGCTTGAGTTGCTAATGTAGTTGCTGAAATATCAGTATTATCCTCACCCACAGTAGCAGCCACAGAAGTGCCAATAGTTACAGCTAATGTATCTGTACTACTTTCACCAACATGAAATGTCATTGCTGTAGCGGACATTAATGCAGTGCCATTAAATTTAGTATCTGATGATATATCATCAAATTCAGTTCTTAATGCTGCAAATTGATCATGAATTGATTCTCTTTGTGCAGTACTATATGAACCATCAGCAGCTTGAGTTGCTTTTTCTTTCATGGTTTGAAGTAATGACATTTGAGATTGAAATCCACCTTCAGCAATATTTAAAACATTCTTAGCTGTTCCAACATTGTCTAAAGCTTGACCAAGGCCTCTAACTCTACTTTCAAGATTTTTTGATAATGCATATCCAGAAGTATCATCTTCAGCTGAGTTGATTCGTTTACCTGTAGAAAGACGGGACTGTATTTGTCCTATTTTTCCGTTTGTTTTTTTTAAATTAGTCCAAGATTCATAAGCATGAAAATTAGAACCAATTCGAGTTAAGTCTCCAAACATTGACTTGTCTCCTTTTTTTTATTGTATGAGTAGCATCCCTGCCACAAACAAAACACTTAAATAAAATTAAGCGTTATTTCAAAGTGCAATCTCTGAAAATGCCCTAGAGCATCTTATGTTCATTCTCGGTTATATTATTTTAAAATAAAAAATATTTTTTCTATATTGTTATAATATTAATATCTAATTAATAAAATATAATAAGAAGAATAATTAGGTAGCATAGCTGAATTATATTAACTCGAATTAATGAGGAATTTATTTCCTCTAATTTTATAATCTCTATAGATTCTACAAGATTTTACAAGATTATTAAATGAAATTATTTACTAGAAAAGGTAAATTAATATACTTTATTTAATAGGTATTTTAATGCATACACAAAAAATAATCTTCTTATTATTATTTCAATTAAGTTTCTCATCTACTATATCTGGATATATTCGAGAAGAACAAACGGGGGAACCTCTTGGGTTTGTAAATATCGTTTTGATTGGAACCGATACTGGAACAGCAAGTGATATACATGGGCATTTTGTAATTCCGAATGTTCATTCTGGAGAATATACTTTAAAAGCAATGATGATTGGCTATGAGTCAATTGAAAAAAAAGTAATTATAAATAATCAAAATGAGCGCGTGAATTTTCAATTGAAAACGGAAGCCTTAGAATCTTCAACAGTTACTGTATCAGCAAATAGAATGCGATTTGAAAAAAAGATAGATATTAGCAGGGTAAATTTAACCAATAGAGATATAAGAAAAGCTCCCGCATTTATAGAGGCCGACGTATTTAGAACAATTCAATTATTACCAAGTGTGAGTGCAAGTAATGATTTTAATGCTGCATTAATTGTCAGGGGAGGAAGCCCCGATGAAAATCTAATTATGTTAGATGGTGCACAAATATATAATCCATATCATATTGGTGGAATATTTTCTACATTTAATTCTGATATGATTGCTGATACTGAATTTTTAGCAGGAGGATTTCCCGCACAATACGGTGGAAGACTTTCATCTGTTTTAAATATTACATCGCGAGAAGGAGATTCAAAAAATGGGCGATTATCAAATTCAAATCCAATTAAAAAATATTGGGATTATAGTAAAGTTAGAGGTGATATTAGCCTTTTGTCATCAAAATTATTAATTGAGGGTCCATTATACAATGGTTCATGGATGTTTTCAGGAAGAAGAACATATTTTGATAAATTTGTAGATTTATATTATTCAAATAAAGATGATACCTCCCCATTCAACTATTATTTTTGGGATACACACTTTAAAGCAAAAACATCATTTAACAATAATAATATTTTAACATACAGTCAGTTTTCAGGTAGAGATGATTTATTGATGTCCTTTGGTGGTGATGATTTTCCTGGAATTGAATTTGGATGGGATTGGGGAAATGCAACAAATCAATTCAATTGGAAATTTATACCGAATAGTAATTATTTTATTGAATCTAATATTTCAAAGACTGAGTATAAATTTAATGTTGATTTTAGTATTGATTTTCCAAATTCGGATACATCAAGTACAGAAAACGAAACCTCAACTGCTGATTTAACTATGAATATTGACAATATTGTAAAAGATTTTTCAATTGATCAAAGTTTAAATTATATTATTTCTGAATATTTCAAATTAAAACTTGGGTGGGAGTCTAAATATTTATATATGGATTACCGAGAAGAATTTGCTGGAATTGAACGCTCAAATTTAAGCTCTGAACCCCAAATAAATTCAATTTATGGAAGTATCTCATGGAATCCTTTACCCATGTTTTATCTAAATACTGGTCTTAGAGTTGCAGATTATAACCGATATTCAAAAACTATGATCGACCCACGAATTAGTATTAAATATAATCCAATCCCAGATTTAGCATTAAAGGCAAGTTGGGGACAGTTTACACAATATTTATATACCATAAATCAAGAAGAAGAACTATTAAGAATTGTTGATTTTTGGCAACCCATTCCTGAGAATAAAAGCCCTCAACGAAATGAACATTATATTATTGGTGCAGAATATTGGATCTCAGAAGGAAATACATTTTCAATCGAATCTTATTATAAACCGTATTCTGTTATTTATGATTTAAATCCAAGAGTTGATTGGCTTGATATTGAAAATACACTTGGGATTGCAGGAACAGGAAAAGCGCATGGTATTGAATTATTATATCGATTAAATAAAGGTAAGTTTTCAGGGTGGATTAGTTATGCATATTCAAAAATGGAAAGAAAGATTGACTTAAATTCCGATGGGATTATTTGGGAAGAAAAAGAAATTTATCCAGCAAAATATGACAAACCTCATTCATTTAATAGTGTTATCAGTTACAATTTATCTCCTAAAATGGATATTGGGTTTAGCTGTGTATATGGCACAGGACAAACATATACACCTGTTATAGGAAAAACCTATCAAGCAGGAACTGAATTATTTGGAAGTTTAGAATATCCATATCAATATTTTGGAAATATTTATGGGAGTAGAAATAGTGCTCGATATCCACAATATTTTAGATTTGATGTAAGCCTTTCTTATGATAATAAAATATTTGGATTTGAAAATAAAATGAAATTTCAAGTAATTAATGCCACAAATTATTACAATGTTCTATTATATAATTGGAATCACGAAGCATCACCATCAAAAGTAAAAGCGTATAGTATGTTTCCAATAATTTTAACCTTTGGAATGGAGTTTGAATTATAATGCTAAAAAAACTAAATTTAATATTATCATTAATATTTATCTTTTTCTCATGTGAAAAAGAATTAGATATAAATGACTTTAGTGATGATTTCTCTTTTTATGAACCTGAACTACGAATTGAAGCCATTATCTACCCTTCTCAAAATACTGCACTCGTTCGGATTGATAAGTCTATTCGAATTGATGAAGCAGATTTATTTGATTGTATTGATAATGATTTAGACTGGAATTATTATTACTGTGAAGAAAATAATCAATCTTTCGAATCATCTAATCAATGTATAGAAAATTGCGGAGGAGGAGATTCCTGCGAATTACATTTATATGCATGTAAAAACTTTGAAACAGAAGATTCAACTTCAAGCACCCTTTTTACATTTCCAGATAAAACATCATGTATTGAAAATTGCCAATGGAGTTGTATCACAGATGATACTGGTACAGATGGTTTTTTAACGCCAGAAGAGGGGCATGGACCCGGTTTTATACAACCAGATGATGATGGGTCAGAAAATAATGGAATGCCTGATTGCAATGAACCTAACATTGATGAATATGATGAAATCCTACCGAATGTCCATGTAAAAGATTGTGAAATTAGAATGACTAATTTGGGAAATACATGTAATTTTTTATATGATGATAATGCTGGTGAATTTTTTGAATATAATGGGATGAAAATTAATTTTGATGTTGAAGTAATTAGTTATGGCGGATTTATTCCTGATTCATCATGTAGTGAATTTAATTTTAATAATTATGATACAGAGTATGAATTAATTGTTGATTGTTCAGAAAATTCTGAATTTTCTCGATATGGAATAATTACAGCCACAGATATTATAAAAAAACCTCCTGTTGTGTTTCATCCAAATAAAATTGAAGATATCATTAATTGTACAAATTCAGAAGAAGTCTATGATTGTTTATTATTGAATGGCTTTACTGAAAATGATACTTTAATCTTTCTTTCTGATTATATACCCGATTTTAATGAACCCTATACAAATCAAATAATTACACATGATGATATAATTTCAACTTTACAAAATATGGATTTATTAGATACTAATCTTTTATTTATAGGAAATGATGAGGCTGAACTATATTTTTCTGCACTTTTTGAAACGAGTAAATTTCAATCTGTACAATATTATTGGGATGAAATGATGGAAAAGTTTATTTATGTTCACGGGCATCCAGATGGAATTACAGATAGTGGTGAAAATTATTATGATGAGAATTTATGTATTCTTTCAGAAGTAGTTGTACCAGAACAAATACAGGGGAAATTTCGTTTTAAATATGATTTTTATACATTTTCAAAAGGCTTTGAAAATTATTATTTTTTAGTAGATCAACTAGATTTATCCGATCCAATAAGAACAAATATTAGAGATGAAAATGGTAATCCCGTGATGGGTGGTTTTGGTTCAATGGCTTCTGATAGAATTAATTTTATTATTCTAACTCCAGAAAACATTATTGACCTAATACTAACCCAAAATTAGTTTAATGATTTATCAAATGGAAATATTGGAACTAGATCAATTAAATCTTTATTTAATTCAACTTCTCCATCAATAAATTGAAGTAATACTTCATACCTTAGATTAATTTCAGGTAATTCTAGTAATTTTTGTTTTTCTTCTGCTGGGATTGGCATTGCCATACAGATTAAGTTTACTAACATTTCTAAAGAAATATGTATATCTGAAAATAAATCAAAGGGTAATGAATCATCAATATCAGTTAACAATTCAACAAAATTGTCCATTAAATTTTCACATTTTTCTCTTTCTAAACTAGTCGTAATAATCTCATTTAAAGGTGTTGTCGCTCCAATTCTATAATTACGAGTTTGGACTGTTTCATTAATTTGCACCTTTTCTATACCCATGAGCACAATTTTAAATTCACTATTTTTTTGTTTTTTATATTTTGCTAAATAACAAAGAGTTCCAATATCATAAATTGGAGGAGAACCTACATAATTATTTTTCCATCCTGATTTTAAAAGAGACATTATAATAAATCGTTCATTTTTAATTACATCATTAATCATATCAATATATCGAGGTTCAAAAATAGTAAATTCATTTCCTGAGTTTGGAAACATAACAAAATTAGGTAGAGGGAAAATTGGACAGCTACCAGAGTAATTAATTAATAATTCATCTTTTAGAATCATATACTAACTTAATAATATCACCATCAATTATAATAGGAAATGTTTTAATAAAGCAATTAGGGTTTTCAATTGCTTGACCTGTCTTTAATGAAAATTTCCAAGAATGCCATAAACAAGTAATAATCTCATTCTGAATTGGTCCATCTCCTAATGATGCACCTCTATGAGGACAACGATTGTCAATAGCAAAAAACTCATCTTCAACTTTAAACACAGCAATTGGTGTTCCATCATGAATAATTATTTTTACTTTTTGATCATTAAATTCATTAATATTTGCAATTTTTATAGTGTACATATGAGTATAAAATAAAAAAGGGATTTGCCTATTGACAAACCCCTTTTAAAATAAACCAAAAAAGATTTAACTTATTTCATCAAAATCATTTTGCGTGACATGAATAAGTCTTTTCCTTCAAGAGTATAAATATAAATACCTGCAGCAACATCACTACCGTATGTATCTACACCATTCCAATTTATTGAATGATGTCCAACATTCATTTGGCTATCCCAAAGAGTTTTTACTAATCTTCCTGATAAATCAAATACTTTAAGCGTAATAAATGTTTGCTCTGGAATTGAGAAATTAATAGTTGTAACAGGATTGAATGGATTTGGATGGTTTTGATCCAATTCAAATGCTGTTGGCATTTCAATTTCAGAAATTCCTAATGGATTACGATAAAGAGTTGCACATTCAGTCATATCTAAATAATATGTTTCATTACTAGGAGATGTCATTTCTGAGAAATCTTGACCAAAACATATCTCTGTTGAATCTTCAGCTCCAACCCAATCATAATCAACATTTAATAATACACCAGAACCAACACCGATTGTAGTACCAGTAAAACTAAATCCAAGTATATTCATTCCACCTGCAGCACTTTCATTTCCTGAAACACTCCAGTCTCCTGGAATACAGTTTCCTGTACACTCAGTACCATTTGAAACCGATGAAAATTCAATTTGATCTGGATTATCAACAACTTTAACTTGGAATCCACTCACTTCATCTGTATTGTTCATCCACACTTTAAATGATCCTTCACCAAATTGTTCTAATCTTAATGTAGCATCATAAGCTCCAGCTGTAAATCCATATGTATCAGGATCTCTATAATACATTGCAGAACCTAAGTTATCAGAAAACACCGTTTCATCTGTTACATCAATCATGATTTCATCACCATCAACCGCATCATCATTTACTTGATATGTAAGCGTAAATAACGAACCGTCACCAGCATCAATTGGTGTTAATGTTAATGAGAACCAAATAACAACTACTTCGCCGTCATTTTCTTGAACACTAAACATACCACCAGCAGGTAATCGATTACCTTCTACACTTGCAATATTTGATGCACCTTCAGGTGTATCACTTAAATGTATTTCAAAACCATAAATTGGATATGGATTATTTACTGAAAAATCAAGATCAAATGTACCACCTTGATCAACGACACCACCATCACCTATTAATGTAATCTCTATTCCTTCTACATCTGCAATAACAGTACTACATGCAGAGTTAACTGGGAATTCATTTGCAAATGGTAATGCTGTATCTGTAATTACTTCATTCGCTGTACAAAGTGATACTTCAGTCGGCTCAGCGGCATTTGAAGTAAATTCAAGTAAAAATACGGGTCCATCACCAGGAGCGATAGTTGTTCCTGCGAATGAGAAAGCTAATAAAGTAGCATTTCCATCAGCACCTTCATTAAATGATAAAGCTTGGCTCCAATCAGTAGGAACTCTTTCAGTCGCAGTAACTCCAGTAAGAACCAAATTATTAGGTGTATCTGTTAAATTAACTTCAAATCCAGAAACTTCTTCTTGATTACTTAATGATAATTCAATTGTACCAGTAGTACCCGCTAATATATTAGCATCAGTCATTGTTAATGTAACCCAAGTTGATGGAACCGCAGAAGCAATATTAGATGCGCCTGATTCATACAATCCTTCATACTCTGTTGTTACATAATACTGATATTCTTGACCATTCATTACATCAGCATCTAAAAATTCAGTTTCATCTGTTGTTCCTGCATCAGACCAGCTTGCACCATTATCACCTGAACGATAAACATTGTAACCAGAAATATCTAAATCAATATTTGTTGGAGTTGCATCAATCCATAAATCCATTAAGAAATTACCTACAGCAGTATTTACAGTAAATGTTCCTGAGTCAAATTCATAAATACCACTATTTGATGCCCCAGTAGCACCATCAGAATCTAAACATGGATACCAATCATCAGTACCACCAGCACTATGATCTGCCAATGGTTGTAAGAAAACACCAATTTGGCTTGAAGGAGCAATTACACTTCCAAGGCCAATTCCTTCAACCCATACATTAGCACTCATTGCACCAGATGCCTCACCTGAAGTTTCATAAATAATGTCACCATTATCCATATTTACAACAAATAAATTATATTCGCCACCATCTGCAACACCCCAGCCATAATGACTAAAGTCTAACATTTCAATGGATGCCCCACCATATTCACTTAAATCGAATACAACACCATAACCAACACTTGCTTGATAATAACCATTTGTTGGATTACCATCATGATAAGAAATTTCAATAACTTCTCTTCTATTTGAAACAGGTGCTTTTCTATAATTTGCTTCTCTGTTTGCATTTCGCGATTCTGACATTACAAATTCAACTTCTTGAACTTCATAATATTCTTTTTCAACATTAGAATTTATTATATGAATTTCTGGTTGTGTACTTGCCACTGCACCTTGACAATCACCCGTTGTAACCGAAACGGTTGGAGATAAAGTCGCTCCAGATTCTAATTGTAATTCATAATCCATATTTGCATCAAGGCCATATAATATAACTCCAGATGCTCCATCTGTAAAGTTGTATGGAGTTAAATCCATATATGTACCATCATAGAATAAACCAGTCGCAGTACAACCTGCATTCCAATAGAATATAAAGTAAGCACTAAATGTACCATCACCTGGATCATAACATGGATCATCACTTCCATCACCATCAAGGTCAGCTATTCCAATAGCTGAAAATTCATCTAATGATTCACAATCACTCGGATTAACTTCACCACAATCACCACCATCAAAACTAAAGAATTCACAATCTAAATACATTCCCCATGTACCATCATCACAATATCCATCACCAATCCATGAATTAGCAGTTGCTTCATCAACACATTGTAATTCACAATCTGTAATACAACTTGCAGCACCACAACCTTCACATGGTTCACCTACACCATCAGGGTCTGGACCAGGACCACCACCACCTTGTGGACTATCCCAACTTAGTGGAACTTCAGAATCAAATCCTGATTCTGCTACAAGGTTTAATGCAGGTGGTAAAAATCCAGGATAAACTTCAAATGCATCATCACCTAATTCTGCGATATATAAATAATTCATTTCACTATCAACAACACCTGCCATTGCATAGTAAATTGTTGTATTACTTGCTAAAGCAGTTTCGTCAACAAGTGAATATCCGTTAAATAAAACACCATCGCCAGCAGTTAATGGAGATGAACCTGATGCCATTACAACTATCTGTCCATTTGCATTTTCTTCTGCAGTTACATCCCAATCACTAGGAATTCTATCAGTCGCTTCAAACATCATATTTGTAATGTTATTTGGATTATCAGCTACAATAAATTCAACACCAAAAACATCAACCGTATTATTCATTGATAATTCATAAGCAACTTCTTCACCTAAATTTGCCATTTCAGTAATCACATTTACATCTAATGTTACTGAATAATCCAGTGTTACATCAACATTACCACAATCAGATTGTATAAAGAAATCGTTTCCATTTGTATCATTCACATCTTCCATAACGGTACACATTTCAACAGTTACAGGCATTCCAGCAGAAGATGAGTATGTAAATGTGACGGATGATCCACCACTTACATCTTCACTTCCAAATGCATTAAATACAACATTTCCATTTCCTTGACCTGTAACGGTAAAGTTCCAATCATCAGGATATCCAGTTGTAGTATAGCTTGAATAATCAAGAACATTTGCATCTCCTGTAAGTGTAAAGTTTACAGATGAAGCTGGGTCTGGATTATGTACTTCAACCGTAACAGAAACATCATCACCACCTACTACTTCTGCATCCCATACAATAAATGCAGTGGTTGACATTGGAGTTGCCATTGCTTCATTTGAGTAAAGAGATTCACCTTCAATATCATATTGAGCAGTAACAACATAATAATATGTTGTTCCATTTGTTACGGTATTATCAGTGTACATTTCTTCAGAATCATTAATTGCTTCCACAAGTTCATATCCTGCACCCATTGATTCAGACCGATATACATTATACCCAACCAATGATCTATCTCTATCAATATTTTCAATAATATCAGTAACATGTGCACCATACATTTCTAAATCAAAACCTCTTCTATCTGAAGTAGGCATATTTAATGGATATACACTTGGATTACTTACAATTGCAGCATCACCTAAAACAGCAATGTCATCAATAAACCATGCTTCACCATAACTATTATCTCTAAAATTAAATGCCACTGTTACAATTTCACCTGCAAATGCTGACAAATCAATATTTTGTTCATAAATTACATCACCCATTGAAAACGGTGAATCTGTAAATACAGTTGTCCAAGTTGCACCACCATCCGTAGAAACTTCAACTAAATTATCCATTGTTGCATAAGAAGTGTAAATATATGCACCCCAATAGCTCAATGAAGCAGAACTATTACCTGTTAAATCAACAGGAGGAGTTACCATTCGAGATTCTGTATGCACACCAGAGGCAGTCCAAATTGCAATTGCTGCATTACCTTCAGCATCAGCACCACATGAATTAAGTCCAGTTCCACAACCAGAATCTGTACCATCTTCACCTCTGAACCAACCGCCATTACCACCATCTATGTAATGGTCAATTCCTAGTTCCCATGGAAAATCATCACATGATTCAAAACATTGTTCATAACCATCAACGGGTACAGCAGGCCGAACCCATGCTAAATCAACAGAACCATCATTACCAACAGCACTTAATCCCATAGGTTCTGGTGGTGGAGGTGTATCTTCAGTTGCAACTGTAATTGCACTTGAAGCATCTGATTCACCTGAAATATTTTCAGCAGTTACATGATATGTATATTCAGTACCAAAATTAAGACCTGAATCAGTAAAGAAAGTAACACTTGTTTGAGCAATATTAAATCCATCTCTATATACATTATAAACTTCAGCTAAATCAGAAGCATCCCAAGATAAATTTATACTATTTCCTAATGTTTCTCCGCTTAAATTTGTTGGAGCCCCAGGAGCATCAGGAAGATCACCCCATAAAATCCCATCACTATGTGCAACATCTTGAAT
>CAZGWH010000065.1:0-11119 GCA_964529325.1 uncultured bacterium
TGAAAAACGGAATGGCTTGTGGTGTTAGTTTTCACACAGGTTATTTCATTCGTTAAAAGTACTAATTAGTGTGAGGTACAATTTTTTAAAATTTTATTCAAAAATTGACCTGTATATGATTTTTTAACTTTTGCGACTTGTTCTGGTGTTCCTTTCGCAATAATACCACCACCGCCAAAACCACCTTCAGGGCCTAAATCTATTACCCAATCTGCCGTTTTTATTACATCTAAATTATGTTCAATTACAATTACTGAATTTCCACTTTCAACTAAACTATGTAATACTTTTAATAACATTTTTACATCTTCAAAATGAAGACCCGTTGTCGGTTCATCTAAGATATACATTGTTCTACCTGTACCAATTTTTGACAATTCTGAAGATAATTTTACTCTCTGTGATTCTCCTCCAGAAAGTGTAGTAGCTTGTTGTCCAATTTTAATATAACCTAAACCCACATTTAGCAATGTTTCTAATTTTCTATTAATTGAATAATGATTTTCAAAGAAATTAAACGCTTCTTCAATTGTCATTTCTAGTACATCAGATATATGTTTTCCTCGGTATGTAATCTCTAAAGTCTCTCGGTTATATCGGGCACCTTTACAATCTTCACATTGAATATACATATCCGCCATAAAATGCATTTCAATTTTAATTAATCCAACCCCTTCACATACTTCACATCGCCCACCTTTTACATTAAAAGAAAACCTCCCTGGTTTATACCCCCTTATTTTTGCTTCAGGAAGTTGTGTAAATAATTCTCTAATATGAGTAAATAATCCAGTATAAGTCGCAGGATTTGACCGTGGTGTTTTCCCAATGGGAGATTGATCAATATTGATCACTTTATCGAGATATAATAATCCTTCAGCAGATACATATTTTAATGGTTTTTTATGACTATTATAAAATTCTCTTGACAGTAATGGAGATAATGTTTGATTCACTAATGAAGATTTGCCAGATCCCGAAACACCTGTAACACAAATTAATTTTCCTAATGGAAATTCTGCAGTTACATTTTTTAAATTATTACCTGATGCACCTTTAAGAATTAATTTTTTACCATTTCCTCTTCTTCTAAATTCTGGTATTGGAATCGACCTTTTTCCTGATAAATATTCACCAGTAATTGATGCCTTTACTTTTTTTATATCTTTTACAGTTCCTTCTGCAATTAATTCTCCACCATGAACACCTGCACCAGGACCTAAATCCATTACCCAGTCAGCAGAAGTCATTGTTTCTTCATCATGTTCAACAACAATAACTGTATTTCCCAAATCTCTTAAATGCGTAAGTGTGCTAATAAGTCGTTTATTATCTCGTTGATGAAGTCCAATTGAAGGCTCATCTAATATATACATCACTCCCACAAGTTGAGAGCCAATTTGGGTAGCAAGTCGTATTCGTTGTGCTTCACCACCCGATAATGTACCCGCGGAACGACTAAGGGTTAAATAGTCTAATCCAACATTTACAAGAAACCCAATTCTAGACCTTATTTCTTTCACTATTTGTTCAGCTATCAATTCTTGTCGTTGAGTCAATTCAATGTTTTCAAAAAATAAATGTAGATTACCAATCGTTTCTTGAGTGATTGAATCAATATTTTTTCGATTTATTTTTACAGCAAGACTCGCAGGTTTTAATCGAGACCCTTTACATTCAGGGCATTTTTGAATTGCCATGTATTTTTCAATCCAATCACGCATTCCTGTAGATTTTGTTTGAGTATAACGCCGTTTTAAATTATTAACAACTCCTTCAAAACCACCTTTATATTCACCTGAAAACTTTTCAGAATTATATGACATATTAATTTCTGCATCTTTTGGAGTACCAAATAAAAGTACCTTTTGAACTTTTTCTGATAAATCTTTCCAAGGTGTGGCAAATGAAAATTTATAATGTTTAGATAGACTCTTTAAAATTGCACCATACCAAGAGCCTCGAGGCTGTTCACCTAAAGGTGAAATACATCCTTGAATGAGCGATTTTGAAATATCAGGAACAATTAAATCGGGGTCAATATTCATTTCAGTGCCTAAACCATCACAATTCCCACACGCACCAAATGGAGAATTAAAAGAAAACATTCGAGGCTGTAAAGCTTCAAATGAAATATCACACTTCGCACAGGAAAACTGCTCACTAAATAAATGCTCTTTTTTACCTATTTCATCTATAATTACAAGTCCATTACCAATTTTAAGTGCCAATTCAACAGATTGGGTCAATCGTTCTTTTATAGTATCAGAAATTTTTAACCGATCAATAATTACTTCGATATCATGTTTTTTATTTTTTGTTAATGCAGGAACATCAGTAAGATTAAAAATATTACCATCTACCCTAACTCGAATAAACCCCTCTACAGCTATTGATTTTAATACATCTTTTTGGGTTCCTTTTTTACTCCGTACTACAGGTCCTAAAACTTGGATTTTAGCACCATCCTCCATTACTAATATTGAATCCACAATTTGTTGTACGGTTTGTCTGTCTACAGGTCCATTACATTTATAACAATATTGAATTCCAACTCTTGCATATAAAAGTCGTAAATAATCTTGAATTTCTGTAATTGTCCCTACTGTAGAACGCGGATTTCGACTTGTTACTTTTTGTTCAATTGAGATTGCTGGAGATAAACCTTCTATATAATCCACATCCGGTTTTTCCATTATTCCTAAAAATTGACGCGCATAAGATGATAGAGATTCAACATATCGCCGCTGACCTTCAGCATAGAGTGTATCAAAAGCAAGAGATGACTTTCCAGATCCCGAAAGACCTGTAATGACCACTAATTTATTACGGGGTATTTCAACATCTATATTTTTTAAGTTATGTTCTCGAGCTCCTTTAACAAAAATTCGCTCTTTAAATTTATAGTTTTTAGCTTGTTTAGAATTTATCATAAGCCATAAAAATAGTTATTATTATTAATGCTATTCATCAATTATTTTGAAAAAAATTGTTTTATTTCTACAATTATTAAATTTAATAAAAGCTGTAAATTTTAACTGTTATTATTATCCTATTAAATTTAATTTGGAGACAAAAAATAAATGCAATTTTCATGGAAATCTGCTGAAGAATTTAAAGATATTCGATTTGAACTAGGGCAAGAAGATGCCAAAGGAATTTTAAAAATTACCATTAACCGCCCTGAAGTTAGAAATGCCTTTAGACCACAAACCGTAAACGAATTACAAAAAGCATTTACACTTGCTAGAGAAATGACTGAAGTTGGTGTGGTTGTATTATGTGGTGAAGGTGAATTTGCATTTTGCGCGGGTGGCGATCAAAAAGTACGAGGCGATGCAGGATATATTGGTGACGATGGTGTTCCAAGATTAAATATTTTAGAAGTTCAACGACAAATTAGAACCTTACCAAAACCTGTAATTGCCATGGTTGCTGGTTATGCTGTAGGTGGTGGACATGTTTTACACATGATGTGCGATTTAACGATTGCTTCAGAAAATGCACAATTTGGTCAAACTGGACCACGAGTGGGTTCATTTGACGGTGGTTGGGGTGCATCCTATATGGCACGAATAATCGGTCAAAAACGAGCACGGGAAGTTTGGTTTTTATGCCGATTTTATGATGCTAAAACTGCATTAGATTGGGGATTAGTTAATACTGTAGTTCCATACGAAAAACTTGAAGAAGAAACAGTGCAATGGTGTACAGAGATTTTAGATAAATCTCCTACTTCTATCCGAATATTAAAAGCCTCATTAAATGCTGATTGTGATGGGCAAGCAGGATTACAACAATTGGCTGGTGATGCCACTCTTTTATTTTATATGACAGAAGAAGCCAAAGAAGGAAGAGATGCATTTAAAGAAAAACGAGATCCAGACTTTAGTAAATATCCGCGATTTCCATAAGAAAAACAATTAAAAATTATGAATTAAGAATTATCAATTAAATTAAATGGAAAATATTATGTTACATGAGATTCAGAGGAAAAATGTAGTAATTGCACTCGGGACAACAGATTTCAGCAATGTGGTCAAAGGGGAAGTATTAGAAGTTTCAGACACTTGGATAAAAATAGAAACTAAAAAAGGTCTGGAATTCATAAAAATAGATGCCATAATTAAAATAGCGGTTATATAAATAATATATATTTGCACCCTTAACCTTTGTAAAATAAAAATTTCTACAGAAGCCCCTTAAAAAAATAATTAAAAATTAAGAATTAATTTAAATTGACCATTAATTTTTTGGAAATTTTAACTACCTAAAATAATGTTCACTAATTGAACAATATCAATTACATTAATTTCACCATCTTGATTTAAATCAGCATTTTCTTGAAAATTATTATTTAAAACAAAATTCACAATTTGAACCACATCTAGAATATTAATTATGCCATCTTCATTTATATCACCAAGTAATTCAATAATTGAATAATTTTCAACATTACCCATAATATCTAATTGGAAATTATAAGTTATACCATCGAATATAAATTTATTGATATGTCCGTTTTCATTTCGCCAAATTGGGATTGTTTCCATATCTATATTCCCATTTGTATCAACCGTATAAAATTGAGTTGAATTACCATAGGCAGAATAGAGTTCTGTAAAATATAAAACTTGATTTAAAGGTTCACTATAACCATTGTCAAATCGTTGTAATCCTAAATTAAGTGTATGCTCACTGCTACAAAACCACTGATTGGCTATTGATGCAATAAATTCTTGAGGAGCATTTTGAAAAAATGCCCCACCCACATTCGAACGGAGATAATTTAAATCAGTCGTTCCTGCCTGTTCTATTAATTGTGCTCTTCTTGTATTGAGGGTTTCATCAATATAAATATAATCAGGGTCAACACGATGATTTAATTCATGTGCTACAACAACTGAAAACCCATCAATATAAATTGGTTCAATATCAGATGGAAATCCATTTTCTATATAACCACCAATGGTGCTAAATGTATTAACCGAGCCTGAAAACCCTGAAATAGATACACCTTCACTTGATTGCCCTGTTGCATAAAAATAACCATTATTAGATAAGTACCTTAAACTTGTAAGCGTATCGGGTAAAAATGTCATTATATTTTCTAAATAATTTAAATCTAATTGTGACATACCATTATTATCCGCAATATATAATTTATGTTGAACAAATAGTATATGATAGGAGCCTTGAAAATCAAGTAAATCAGATAAATATTCTGCTCTTTCAGTCGTCAATGGTTCAATATCAATAAGAAACATAATAGCTTGTCGCCGTACTAAACCTTCATAGGGATGTTGTATTGCATTTAAATCAATACTTTTTAAAAAATGCTGTTGATTATCATTGACCCAATTTAACAAAGTTGATATTATTTCATTTCTTGACGATTCATCTAAAACTGAATTGTTACTATTTGCAAAACCTGAAAGTTGACTAAAACATATGAAAAATGAATTCCTAATTGTTAAATCACTTTCTAATGTTGGACCTAAATTATCACTATAATTTTCAAGCACATTGGAAAGAATATCCATAAGTGTTCGCATCATTCCTTTTTGATGATTATAATGAATATTATCCCCAAACCAATAATACATAGGATAACCCAAATATTCAAACAACCTTGATTTTGGTGGATATTGATGGAAATAATTCCAATAAAATTCATCCCAATCTGCCCAATTATAATTCCCATTTCCCATTATAGGTTGGCATGCAGAAACCGAAGATTGAACATACCCATTTTCCTGCATTATATTAAAATGTTGAACAAGTACTTCTTGATCAGAAACGGAAATTGAAGCGAATAACCCATTTAATAAAATTGTTAAAAAAATTAAATTAATTTTCATTTTTTATTTAATAAATAATTCAATATAACACCGCCTGCAATTGCTACATTTAAACTTTCTTGTTTTCCTGTACCGTCAATAGTGATTTTATAATTAATTAAATTTTCAATATGAGGACTTATTCCATGTGCTTCATTTCCCAATACTAAGACCCATTTAGATATATTTTTATCAAAACTATTCATTGAAATTCCATTCATTGAAGCACCGATTATTTGATGGTTGAAACTTTTTATTTGTATCAGTTCAGATATTTCTATTTCTTTTAAATCAATTTTAAAATGGGCACCCATTGCAGATCGAATAACTTTTGAATTCCATATTGAAGCACAATTTTCAGAACAAATAATTTGATCTACTCCAAACCATACAGCAGTGCGAATTATCGTTCCTAAATTTCCAGGGTCAGATATATTATCACAATAGATAATTTTATCCGCCAATTGAATCCTTTTGTTATTTTCAGGAATTGATATTTCTAGAGCAATGCCCTGTGGGTTTTTTGTAGAAGAAATCCGAGCCATATCTTTTTCAGAAATAATAATTTGATCTAATTTAAGGGATTTTCCTAAATTTAATACAGATTGAAATTGTGGGTTATCTAAACAAGATTCAGTAATGTAATAATTTAATATTGACCATTGAGAATTTATACAATCTTCAACAAGTCTTAATCCTTCAACTAAAATAGAATTATTTTCGTATCTTCCTTTTGAAGTATGTAAAGATTTTAAACGAAGGATTTCATTGCGAATTAGCAAAAATTAAAATTCCAACTCAATTTCTACGGGGCAATGATCTGAACCCAATATATTTGGCAAAATTGTAGCAGATTTTAAATTAGGTCTCAATTGTGGAGAAATACAAAAATAATCAATTCTCCATCCAATATTTCTTACCCTTGCTTGTGCCATATAACTCCACCAAGAATAATGGCCATTTCCTTCCGTAAATTCTCTAAATGTGTCAATAAATCCTGCATTAATTAAATTATCAAAGCTACTTCTTTCTTCATTTGTGAACCCTGCATTTCCAGGGCGTGATTTAGTTGCTTTATTTGTTTGTGGATTTGCCAAATCATTTTCAGTATGTGCAACATTTAAATCACCACATAATATGACTGGTTTTCGAGTTTCAAGATGTTTTAAATATTTCAAAAAATCAACTTCCCATTCATTTTGACGATAATCTAATCGAGATAAATCTCTTTTTGAATTTGGTGTATAGCAATTTACTAAATAAAAATGTTCATAATCAGCAGTAATAACTCTGCCTTCATTGTCATGTTTTTCAATTCCGATTCCATTTGATACTTCAAAAGGTTTTATTTTGCTAAAAACTGCTGTTCCAGAATATCCTTTTTTCTCTGCTGAATTCCAATAATCATTATACCCTTTAAGTAAAATTTCAACTTGATCAGGGTGTGCTTTGGTTTCTTGAATACATAGAATATCAGATTGATTCTCATTAAAAAAATCCATAAATCCTTTTTTTAATACTGCTCTAATTCCGTTGACATTCCAAGATGTTAATTTGATTTTCATAAATTCTCTACTTTATATTCATAAATTTTTAATTCTCTCGAATCAAAGGCATCACACATTTCTTCTTCAATATTTAATTCAGATTCTAACTCTAACATTTCATCAAGATTTGCACGAGTTTCTGGGTGAACAGGGACAAAATAGGAGCAACAGTCTTGATAGGGTTCAATTGAAATTTCATAAGTTCCAATCTCTTTTGCTCTATTCACAATATCATCTTTATTACTCCCTGCAAGAGGTCTTAAAATTGGATATGTTGAAGCATCGTCTGCAACTCTAATATTTGATAATGTTTGAGATGCAACCTGACCAATATTTTCACCTGTAATTAACGCTGAAGCATTTTCTAATTCTGCAATCTGTGAGGCAAGTCTCATCATTGACCTTCTAAAAAATAATATCCAAAATTTATTAGGAATTTGTTCCATAATTGCTTGTTGAACTTCTAATAATGGAATATGATATAACCGAGCTTTTAAACTATAATTTGTTAATTTTTGAACAATGCGTTCAACTAGTTTTATAGATTGACGGCTTGTTGCTGGGGCTGAATGAAAATGAACATAAGTAAGATTTACCCCTCGCTTTAAAAGCTCAAAAGACGAAACAGGGGAATCAATCCCCGATGATAAAAGACTAATTGCTTTTTCACTTACACCTACAGGTAATCCTCCAAACCCTTTTGTTTTTTCAAACCCTATATATGCAAATCCATTTACAATTTCTATAATAAGTTCAAGTTCAGCACCCTTTAATTTCACAGGTTTTTTCATTTTTTGATGAATATATCCACCCACATCCATACTTATTTGTATTGAAGTTTTAGGAAATGATTTATCTTGTCGCTTTGTCGTTACTCTAAAATTTTCAAATTCTGCATTTTCTAATAAGGAATCTGCTGTTTGTCGCATTTGTTCTAAATCTGCATCAATTTGCACCATTGTTGTTGCATTCATTAATCCCATTACATTTTTTAATCGGGCTAAATACAAATTTTTATATTCTGGATTTATATCAAATACAACAACTCTACCAACAATTAGCTTTACATTAGAAAATGGAAGCCCTTTTAATTGTTTTGTTACATTTGAAAGAAACCGATCTTCAAACCACTTTCGGTTTCCCTTTTTTAATGATAATTCATGGTAATGAATTAATACGCAATGATTCATGTTTTTTTATTTTCTTTAAAATATTCAATTATTTTATTCAACTCTACTTCTTCTTGAGTACCCTCATTCATATTTTTAATTGTTGCTAACTTATTTTTAATTTCATTATCACCTAAAATAATTGCAAACTTTGCTCTCTGTCTATTTGCCTCTTTCATTTGTGCTTTTACACTTCTTCGAGATGATTCTGTTATTACTGATAAATTCAAATCCATTCGCAAATTATTTGCTATTATTAATGCGTTAGAAAGTGCCTTTTCTCCAAGAATGACCATGTAAATATCACAATTCTGCTGAATTGGTTCTGAAATATCATCTAACACAATTAAAAGCCTCTCCATTCCTGCTGCAAATCCTACAGCTGGAGTTGAATCACCTCCTAATTGCTCTACAAGTTTATCATATCGCCCACCACCACATAATGCGTCTTGAGAACCCAAAGCTGAAGAAGTAATTTCAAAAGTTGTTCGTGTATAATAATCAAGTCCGCGAACTAATTTATTATCTAAGGTATATGGAATTTTAAGTTCACTTAATAAATTTAATACCATATCAAAATGTATTCTATCATCATCGCTTAAAAAATCAGATATTACAGGTGCATATTCATCTAATACCAATTGGCAATTTGAGTTTTTACAATCAAAAACCCTCAATGCATTTGTAGAAAGACGATGATTACATGTTTTGCATAATTTATTAGAATGTATATTTAGTTTAGATCTTAATTCTTCTAAATACCTTGGTCTTACTTCAGGGCTACCAATTGAATTTATTTTTACTGATAATTCTGTTATACCAAAATATTTATAAATATGATAAGCGATTGAAATAACTTCAATATCCATTTCAGGATGTTCAGACCCAAATGCTTCAACTCCAAATTGATGAAATTGCCTTTGTCTTCCTTTTTGTGGGCGTTCTCGTCTAAAAAGTGCATCAATATAATACAGGCGATTAATAGGCTGTAATCGACCTAACTTATGCTGGATAAATGAACGAACCACAGGAGCTGTTAACTCGGGTTTTAAAGTTAAGTTATTATTACCTTGATCTACCCAGCTGTACATTTCCTTTGAAACAACATCGGTATCTTTACCTACACCTCTTATGAATAATCCCGTTTCTTCAAAGGCGGGGGTACGGATTTCTCCATATCCATAATTTTTTAAAAATGAATGAATGTGTTGCTCAATATGTTGCCAACGAAGAGTATCAACTGGCAATAAATCATGAGTTCCTTTAATATTTTTAATGGTTGAAATAGTTAAATCTCCGTGAAATATGTAAATAACGAATAAAAATAGATGGTCAAATTTCAAGCTTTGAACAGGTTAGTTCAAATATAATTTAAGTTAACTTGACGCACTTTCATACTTTTTAATCCCTGCTTTCCAAACAATTCGTGTTAATAAAAGAAAAATGACCGAAACAAAAATTTGCCAATATAAAAAATCCCAACCAGGTCCATAAATTAATAACCGAGCAGGAACAGAGGAAACCAATGCCATTGGCAAAATTGAGAATAACGATTTTCGTAAAACCCCTGTATAAATTGAATCTGGTCGTTCTGCAAATTTAAATAACTCATGACCAAGCCATCCGCCAACAGTGAAGTTTTTAAACCAAAATGTAAGGCAACCAATCATAAAATCAAGAGAATACCATATCGTTTGTCCAAGAATAAATGAAAAGAAAAATAATAATAAATTGAGTATAGAAATATCATGAGGGTTTTGAGATATTAAAGATGATAATAATAATCCTAAAATTGCTAAACTTATAATAGCGTAAGATTTTACATACCGAAATGAAACCATAAATTGTCCATTAACAGGTTTAATTAATGCAAAATCTAAATCTCCCGAAACAATTAATTTATTCAAATTAAATAAATTTCCAGAGAAAAACATCATATAAACGGTATCAGCAATAAATGTAATAACTAAAAATATTCTCACATCCGCAGAAGTAAATATGCCAAGTGTATCCACATAAGAAAAAATAATGTTAAAAAAAAAGTAATGTGCTCCATAATAAACGGCATCTACAATTAAACTTCCAATAAAATTAGCTTTAAATTCCATATCTCGTGTGAGCGTATTGATAAAAAATGACCACCATAATGAAATATGTCTAACCACCAAAACCTTCATATTTTCGGATTCCAATTTTATATAATATTTGCCCTGCCAATGTCATGACGACAACCCATATTAATCCATTAATAAATAATTGTGGCCATTCCAAAGACGAAATATTTCCCAGTGCAATATTTACAGGAATATTTACTAAATAAGGCAATGGTGTTAAAAAAATAATATATAAAATTGACTCTGGGAAAAACTCTAATGGAATAATTGAACCTGTAAAAATTCGATTTGATAAATTAAAAGCTAAAATTAATGTTCTTACTTCACCAAACCAAAATGCACAACATATCATTAAAAAATAAATTGAATACGATAAATAAATTGCCATTGCTAAAAATATAATAAATACAACTGCTTGGATTGGCGTTTGAAATGCCCACTCAGGGAAT
>CAZGWH010000066.1:0-11011 GCA_964529325.1 uncultured bacterium
GCTCAAAAGAAATGAATTGGCAATACACTACAATGCCTGTTGGTGGATTTATACTAGAGTTTTAATAAAATCAAATTATTATAATAAATGAAATTTAAAATGAGTACAAATATTGCTATACGAACAAAAAATATTGATAAAGCAAAAGTATTTTATTCAGAATTTCTTGGGTTTTCAGTAAATGACCATACCCCTACAGAGTTAGAATTAGATGCAAACCCAATGACACTATATGTAATTGAAGATAATAATTCATCCAGTCCAATAATGGAATTATATGTAAATGATTTAGAAAAAGCTAAAAAAAAATTAATTTCAAAAGGATGTAAAATATTAAAATGGGAAGGTTGGGGGAAAGATTGTTATGTTCAAGATCCCTTTGGTGTAATATTTAATATTTGGGAAGAAAAAAAGTAAATTAATAAAAAGGAATTAGAATGACTGAATCTATAATATCAATTATTGCATTAATAATTGGTTTATTTCTAGGTTGGGTATTAAAATCAAAATCGACTCCTAAGCAAATAGATAATTCTACAGAATTAAAATTATTAAATAAACAATTAATTGAATCTGAAAAACGAGAAAGTGTTTCAAATACAAAAGTTGAAGAATTTTCAAGGCGATATGATGAAGAAAAAAGTCGGTTGGAAAAAATTCAATCTGATATGGAAAATAGCTTTAAAGCATTAGCCTCAGATATTGCAAAAGGAAATTCTGAAGTATTTTTAAAAATGGCAAGTGATAAATTTAGTGTTCTCAAAGATTCTTCTGAAAAACATTTAGATGAAAAGAAAAAGTTAATTGATCAAAGTCTTGAAGGAATGAATCTAAAATTAGAAACAATTTCAAAACAATCTACTGAATTAAAAACTTCATTAGAAGAAAATAAAACAGAAACAGAAAAGCTGAGAGATACGACTGGGAAATTGAGAGAAATTTTATCATCCTCTCAAAGAAGAGGTCAATGGGGTGAGCGAATGGTTGAAGATATTCTTAATTTTATTGGATTAGTTGAACATATAAATTATAAAAAACAAGTAATGGTTGAAACAGGTGAAAAACCCGATTTTACCTTTTATTTACCCAAAGAAAAAGTCCTAAATATGGATGTAAAATTTCCATTGACCCATTATGAAAACTATATGGATTCAGAAAATGAAAATGAAATGGAAAATGAAAAAATAGCATTTTTGAAAGATGTAAAAAACCATGTGAAGGCTGTTGCATCTCGTACATATATTGACACTGCTTCAGGGACATTAGATTATGTGATGTTATTTATACCAAATGAATCCATTTATGGGTTTATTAATAAAGAGAAGCCAGAGCTGATAAATTATGCCTTAGAAAACAGAGTTTTACTTTGCTCACCACTTACATTATATGCAGTTCTTTCTTTAATCCATCAAGCAACACGAAATTTTGCCATGGAAGAAAAAGCGACAGAAGTATTAAAATTATTGGAGACATTTAGAGATCAATGGCAAAAATATATAGAAAAAATGACGACCTTGGGAAATAGTATTGATTCTGCAAAAAGAAATTACGATCAATTGGTATCTACTCGAGCAAATCAATTAGAAAAACCATTAAAAAGAATTGAAGAATTATCTCAATCATATAACCAATTAGAAATGATTGATAAATAGAAAATAAACGAAGTTATTTAATCCAATTTAGTGGTGAACTAGGGGTTTCATGATTCCCTTTTGCAATATTATTTCCGTGATTAAATACTAAATAGCCATATTTTCCATAGTGTGGTACTTTGCGAGCTAATGGTGTAAGCTCATTAGGTTGTTTTGAAAATATAACCAATCCGGGATGACCATTTTCATGTTCAAATGCCCAGACAACACTATTTTCATTCATATCAAAAGAATTATCATAGATTTTTAAAGTCTCATTCACTTTGATATTTTTCAAAATTTCAGGTAACACTCCTAAATAAATAATAGGAGCATTAGGGATTGGTGTATTTGGAGTTAAAACTTGTGGAATATTTTCTTCAGAAATATATCCATTAAATGATTCAACTAATTTATTCCACTTATCACTTTTTTCAGGAACAATAAAATTAAATGAAGATTCACTTAGCAATTGTCGAATAGTCATATCCAATTCTTCTGGATGAAGCTTTCTCATTAAATGATATTCTGGATCAATTGTAAGTTCTTTCAATCCATCTGTATTCATGTAGGTCATTTCAGAATTTGAATAAATTGTGTCTGTGAAAATATTACCATTATTGGTAGTTGCTTTAATTGGAATCCACAATGGTTTTACATGTTCAGATTGCACTACATATAAGGAGTCATTCTTTTCAATTAGTGAGATTAATGGTACTCCGGGATTCCCAACCCAAGCCTTTTGAAATTCTGTTAATTCTTTTCCACTTACATTTTCAAATGCATCAATAAATTCAGTCCAAGTTCCAAAATTCCATTGTTCATTTTTTATAACTGATTGCAATGCTTTAATAAATGAATCATGTCCAATATATTCTTCTATCATGTGGAAAATCATAGCCACTTTTCCATATCCTATTGAACGAGAAGCCATATCGGTTCTGCTTTGAAATTTAGATGGTGAAAAATCATTTTGGTCATTTACATATACTGAGTAATCTTTTAAAATATCTTTTCGATATTGTTTACCAAATATTGGACTTCGATTTTGTTTATACAAATAATCAGCTTGGTAGGTTGTTAAGCCCTCGCACCAATTTCCACCATCACCCACATTGACCGAATTACCCCACCAATTATGCAATACTTCATGGCCCAATGAAGTGAAAACGATAAATGGTAAATGAATGACAGAACGACCTAACACAGTATATGATGGCATTCCATAACCTGTTGGAAAAAAGTTTTCAACTACTGCAAATTTAGAAAAGGGATACGGAGATAGCATTTCAGAATACATATCAACATATTCCATACTTTTTTGAAGGTAATCATTAGCAAGGGATGAATCTTCGGGGAAAAAGTAGGCGTAGAATTCAATATCATTATGAATTTGTTTTTGCACACTCCACTTTGCTGCAGTAATAAAAATCCCTTCAACTGGATGTAATGTTTTAAATTCAGTTATAATGATTTCTGTTTCGTTTGAATTTAACACTTCGCCTTCAGAAACAGCAGACCATCCTTCCGGTAGATTTACAGATGTTGTAAAATAAACCAATTCTTCACTTGCTATAGGGTAGTATCCTGCACTTGGAGAAAGAAAAACTCCTTCATTTGAAATTGTTGCATTTATTTCCATGGCTATTTTTTCACGACTAAAATTGGTATCCTCAGTATCTTGAAATAAAACACCCTCATACTGAATTTCAATGGTTGTAATATTTTTAGCAAACCACCCTCGTTTTACAGTGTACTTTGTAAAATTTTCACCAAAGTCTTCATCAGCTTCCAATGTTGAGAACGATTTTTCCTTTCCATTTATAGAAACAGATTTAATATTTAGTTGGTTTGACAAATGAAATTCCCACACTTTAGAATTAGTTTCTATTACAAAAGAATCAGACACATTAATTCCATGTGTTTTAGGTTCAATATTTAGATTGATATTGTGTTTGTGAATTTTACTAGAACCAAAAATTGTTGCCAATGAGATGAAAAATAATAATATTGTATTTTTGGTCATTTTACCTCTTACTTTCCCTAATATTGCCTAAATTGAAGAGATAAATTTACTATCTTCCTAAATAATATTTTTATAAGATTTTTCATTTTGAATGATATGGTCATAAAATCTAGGTTGCCAAGTAAATTTTGCGTTGTGGGTTTTATGGATTTCAAAGATGGCCCGACCTATATACCACCAGTAGATTATAACGAAATATAAACCAGGACTTGAATAATCCCAATGTTTTAAATGGGTGGATTTTATATGGTATTTATTTTGGTATTTGGTATTTGAGAATAATATTTAATTTGTTGGAATATTTTTACGGTAAAAATTCCAAGTTGCAAAATAAATTAACCCACTTATAATTATTGAAAATAATGTTCTTTGAGTAAGTAAATATTTCCAAAAGGAACCTAAAATATTAACATCATTTGTACCTAAATTAGAAATTTCACTTATTAAATTTTGTTCAATAAACATTTGTTCAATTGCATTAAAAATATATGAAACTTGTAAAATAATATCATTTTGCTCAAAAACAACCATAAGTGTAATACTTAAAAGAATTGGTAAACCTACACCAATAATTAATGGACGATTTTTCACAATGGATGAAACTAACATTAAAAATAGAATTAATGGACTAATCCAAATTAATGTCACAATTTGATAAATAATTAAATCAATGAATAAATCAACCTTATTAATTTGATTTAGTGGAATAGAAATTATATCCCAGAAATTACCACTCACAATTCTGACCGCAAATTGTGCATATATAAGTAGAATTATTAACATTATGGTTGTTAAACCAATAATGCCAATACTCCCTGCTTTTAGTTTAGAAAATAAAACTAAATGGTCGCCTATCGGAAGACTTCTAAAATAAAGTGTACTATTATTTGATCGTTCTTTATAAATAGAATCTGAAAAATAAAATAATGCGATAAACAAAACAAATAATTGAATTATTACAAATCCAGTCAAAATACCAAAGCTTAAACCTGATAAAATATCTGGTTTAAAAATTTTATTAATATCAGTAATTTTTATATTTTCATCTGTTTTTATTACTTCAATAAACTTATTTAATTCACTTTCAGAATTACCTTGAATAACAAATTCTTCATTACTTATACCTAATGAATCTGTACTATTAAATGAATATTGAATTGAAAGATTTTCAAACTCTTCAATTTTATTTTGTATAATTGATGAATTTATATTTGAATTATTTTGGAGATCAATTGTAACTGAAAATAAATTTTTATTAAATATTTGACGATCTTTCATTGATAATTCGTCACTTATACGCTTAATTGGAATTAATGTTAATATTAAAATAAATGAAAAACCACCAATTAGCCATAGAATAGCAGATTTCCATTCCCACCATTCTCGTTTAAGTAAAGTTAATAATTCGCTCATACTTTTTCTCCCATTATAGCAACAAATATATCTGAAATTGATGGTTTACTAATTTGACCATATTTATCAATTTTTGATTGTTCTATATTTTTTAATAAAAAATATATACTCCCCAATATTTTTTGTTCACTGAGTGGATTTAATTTCCGAATATCATTTGCATTTTTTTCATTTACTGAAATTGATGAATATTTTTGATGAAGATTTTCAATTGAATCGGATAAAATTATTTCTCCTTTACGAATAAAAATAACATCGCTCAAAATATGTTCAATCTCTTCAACTTGATGTGTGGATATAAAAACAGATCGAGTTTCGTTAAAATAATCTTCTAAAATGGAATTATAAAATTGTTTTCGAAATAAAATATCAAGTCCATGAGTTGGTTCATCGAGTACTAAAAATTGTGTATCAGTTGATAAAACCAATGCTAAATGCAGTTGAGTTTTCATACCCTTTGATAGCGTTCCGACTTTTTGGTTTAATCTAATATTCGTCTTAGATAATTGTTCATTACACTTTTCTATGTCGAATTTAGTATTAATCTGATGTTGAAATTCTAATGCCTGCCTCACTTTCATCCATGGTGGAATTACTGGAACATCATGAATAATACCGATACTTTTCATTAATTCCGCTCGAGATAATTTAGTTTCGCGCCCAAATATCGAAATATTCCCCTCATATTCAATTAATCCTGTTAATGCTCTCAGCATTGTTGTTTTTCCTGATCCATTCGGGCCAATTAATCCAACAATTTTCCCTGGATTTATCGTTAAATTAATTTGATTTAGAGCCTTTAGTTGCCCAAATAATTTATTTAAATTTTGAATTTCTACAATTGGATTCACGATTTAATTTCCTTACTTATAATTGATATTTGTTTTTTTAAGTCAGAAAGCGAAATTCCTAATAGCTTGGCATTTTTTATAACTTTTACTAAATCGTTATTAAGAAATTTATTTTTTCGTTCTTCTTGTAATTTGTTGAAAGTTCCGACCTTTATTTGCATTCCCAATCCTCTTTTTTTCTCCAGAATACCCTCCTCAACAAGTGTTTTAATTGTATTCATTACTGTATTTGGATTGAGTTCAAATTGTGAAGATAATTTGCGAATAGATGGAATAAATTCACCTTCTTTTAAATTTCCATTTAAAATCGATTGGCGAATTTCTTCTGCGAGTTGCAGGAAAATTGGTTTATCAGTATTAAAATGTAATGTCATATATTTCGTCTTAGTGTACTACTGTAGTATAACACTAAATCAATATATGATAAAATGAAATTATTTTATTGCAGTAAAAAGACTTGTAACACCAAAAGTTAAATCTTCACAGTGAGGATGGTTAAAACCGATTGAATTCATTAATTTCAGCATTTCCTTTCGGTTAAGAAAGTTTTGAACGGATTCAGGAAGATAGCGATATGCATCAGATCTAGCGAAAAATGCACCAATTCGGGGTAAAATATATTTAAAATAAAATTGATATATTGATTTAAATATTTTAGATTCAGGTTCTTGAAATTCCAAAATAGCACAAATACCACCAGGTTTTAATACTCGATAAAATTCTGACATTGCTTGTTCAAAATGACCAATATTTCTAAATCCATACGAAATAGTAAGCGCATCAAAAACATTATCTTCAAATGGTAGATTCTCACCATCCCCTTGGACAAATGAAAACTTATCACTCACTTTTTTATTGATTGATTTTTGTCGTGCATGTTTAACCATATTAAATGAATAGTCTAGTCCAATGATTTTCACATGATGATGTTTTAGGATTGCAAATCCAACATCACCTGTTCCTGTAGCTACATCTAAAACAGATTGATTATTTTTCAATTTTAATCGTTTTACTAACATTCGACGCCAATATAAATCTATCCCTAAGCTGAGTAAGTGGTTTAAAAAATCATATTTGCCTGATATGTCATCAAACATTTTTTGGACAAATTTCTTTTTATTGTCACCACGATGTAAAAATTCATTCATAAAATTTGTTATAAAATCTGTTTATTGTGAAATTTCAAGAGGGTTAAATTTAAACTTAAAATTATAGCATGAAATAAGGGTAATTGAATATAAAAACACTACAATTGCAAAATTATCAAGAAATAATTGAATCAAGAATAAAATCTGCACTTTATCTTTCAAAAGAAAGAAATGAAGATGTTGTATTATCACATACTTTTAGAATTGATGCAACAGATTTACTGCCCATTTTAACGCATCCAGCAGATAGGCATTCAACTCGAATATATCTCGAAAAACCCTCCATTAGATTTGCAATGGCAGGCATGGGTTCAACATTAACTATTGATTTTAATGGTAGTATTGAAGATTTTAATACAAAAATTGCAGATGTAAAAAATCGAATTATTTATGAAAAAGGAAATAATTGTCCTGAGCCTTCATTTTTAGGTGGTCATGCATTTAATCCATCTGTAGAACCAGATGAAACATGGGCAAAATTTCCAAGAGGACGATTTATTTTACCTGAATGTCTTGCGACTAAAAATGACAGTGGATCTTGGTTAACAATTTCAATTCTTGTAAATAAAAATGAAAATCCGAATAAGATTTTAAAACGATTTATTAATTTGTGTATTCATTATGAAAATAGAATGCCAGTTACATTACCACCAATAACAAGTAGTCCTGTGGATAAATTTAAAGATATTCCCGACCATAAAATTTATGCCAATACAATTAATTTAATTTTAGAAAGGTTAAAGCCTGGAAATATAGAAAAAGTAGTTTTATCTCGCTCTCATCATGTTAAAGTTGGGAACAATTTTAGTGCAATATCGGGAATGCAAGTACTACGAAATGCATATCCAAAATGTATGTCATTCTTTTTTTCTTTTCCAAATGAAGGGGTTTTCTTTGGATCAACGCCAGAAAGATTAGTCTGTTTAAATGAAAGAAATATTGAGACAGAAGCATTGGCGGGTACAATTTCTCGTGGGAAAAATTTAGAAGAAGATAGATTATTAGCGGATAGATTACAACGAAGTCACAAGGAATGTGAAGAACATAGATTTGTTTTAGATGAAATACTTAGAAAACTTAAATCAATTACAAGTCAGTTAGATTTTACTGAATATCCAGAAATATTGAAGTTAAAAAATGTTCAACATTTAAAAACTCAAATTCATGGTCAGTTAAATTCAAATCAACATATATTAGAAATTGTAAATCAACTTCATCCAACCCCTGCAGTCGCTGGAACGCCTACTCATGATGCAATGGAGATTATTCAAGAATTAGAGCAACATGATAGAGGTTGGTATAGTGGTCCAATTGGCTGGACGGATATCTATGGTAATGGTGAATTTTTTGTAGGATTAAGATCCGCATTAGTGTTAAAAAATGAAGCTCATATATTTGCTGGTGGTGGAATTGTTTCCGAATCTATTGCTGAAAGGGAGTGGGATGAAACAGAATTAAAAATCCAACCGATTATAACTGCACTTTCAGGAGGACAGATTTAATTGGCTATATCCAATTTATTATGGTCAAGAAATACAGCTGAAATTTTATCAATATGCGGTGTAAGGCATGCATGTATATCTCCAGGGTCAAGAAATACCCCTTTAACAATTGGATTTATTGAAAATTCTAAAATTAAATGTCATAGTATAATTGATGAAAGAGTCAGTGGTTTTTTTGCATTAGGATTAGCAAAAACATCGCAAACTCCTGTTGTAATAATTACAACTTCTGGAACGGCAACCGCAAATTTATACCCTGCTATTATTGAAGCAAGTTTGAGTCGAATTCCATTAATTATTCTCACCGCAGATAGACCTCAATATTTAATAGGAACAGGCTCAAATCAAACTATTAATCAACAGGATTTATATGGACATCATGTTCGTGGATTTGTAGATATTGGGCTACCAAATTCAATTGAACGATTAATATCCATATTGAAAAAATCATATTTGAATTCAATGGGATTGAATTATTTATATAAACGGATTAACCCTGCTGGGCCTATTCATTTAAATTTCCCTTTTGAAGAACCATTAATAAATGAACATGAATTAAGTCAAAAATTTGAAATAGATATAGAGGTTTATAATAAATTCAAAATACAATCTATTGAAATTAATGATGATTCTAATTTAATTTCTGAAGAATTATTAAATTCAATTATGATTAATAAAAATATTTTAATTATTTGTGGTGAAGGATTAATCAAAAAAGAACGAAACTATTTAGTTGATTTAGCAGGAAATTGGGAAGCTCCTATTTTTGCAGACCCATTATCAAATATTCGTTTTGGGTATAATTCAAATGTAATTTTTTCACATTATAATTTTTATTTAGATAAAACCCCCACCCCAGACTTAATAATTCGTTTTGGTAAAAAACCAAATTCTAAATTACTTAATAAATATTTAGATAATAATAATGACAAAGTGATTTTATTTGATAAAATAAGTCGATTTAATGATGATGCAAAACAAGTGTATTCCTATTCAGTAATGCAAATTCCAATAGTTTCTAAACCAATTACGGGTAATAATTATTTAAACTTATTTATAAATTTAGAAAATCAATTTAAATCAAACAAAAATCAAAAATTTCAGGATAATATGAATTTTGAAATTATTAATATGTGTATTGAGCAATTACCAGAAAACAGTAATTGGTTTATTGGGAACTCAATGCCAATTCGGAATGTAGATAATTTTGTATCTACCAATTCTAAAAATATATATGTTTATGGAAATAGAGGTGCAAGTGGAATTGATGGAATAATTTCTACTGCTTTAGGAATGACTGAAATTAATAATGAAAATAGGAATATTTTATTAATTGGTGATGTAAGTTTTAGCCATGATTTTAGTGCTTTACAATTAGCCAAACAGAGTAAAATTCCAATAACAATTATTGTAATTAATAATTCAGGTGGAAAAATATTTAATAAATTAAATTATTCAAATTATGGAATTGAAGAGTTTGAAAAATTTTGGATTACAAACCCAAAATTAGATATAAAAAAAATAGCCTATTTATTTAATTTTGATTACTTATTAATTGAAAAAATGAAACAGATTAATAATTTATCATTCGGGAATCAAAAATTGATTGAAGTAAAAATTACCAACAAGTTAAGCAAACATTAACCTACCTTTTGGGATTGGAATTGGTCTATTTAATTCTTTTGAAGTTTCAATCCACTCTTTTATGATTAATTCAACATTTTGTAGTGCTTTTTGATAAGAATTTCCATCAGACATGCACCCTGGTAATTCAGGCACTTCAGCGATATATGCATTATCCTCTTTGCTCCAATAAATAATAATTTCAAATTTACTCATTGATTAATTTTCCTAATTTATTTTGTAGTATAATATTTCGAACTTGCTTAACCTGATATGGTTTTGCCATATTTTTATTTGGTTGAATATTAATTATTTCTCTGATATTAATTTTTGTGAAAATATGATGACTGCCCTTTATTCTTTAATCAAAATCTAGTTTTTTTAATAACCATAAAAAGTCAGTAAATTTTATATTTTTATCAGAATTACCAATTAATATTTGTTTTAATAGTTTTTCAAGTTTTTTCATAAAAATTTATCATAATAAAAGTAATGATATTCATAAAAATTATTTAAATAATGCTCCAATAATAAATGAAACAATCATAACTAAATCTACAACATTTACGGTAGTATCGGAATTTATATCGCAAATCATAAGTTCTTGTTCCGTAAAAGGAGTTTCATGAATGACCATTTCAACTATATTAACAACATCTACAATATCCGTTTGACAATCAAAATTTAAATCCCCATGTTGAAAGTCAAAACAACCACAGGGTAATATTTCTTCTACATATACGCACGAATCATCATTTGCGGTTGCATTAGAATCATAGTTACAAGCGGTATCATCCATACAGCCATATGTTGGGGG
>CAZGWH010000067.1:0-10971 GCA_964529325.1 uncultured bacterium
TAATCTATTAAATATTAAAATTAATTACAAGAATTATTTTATTTTTATGCATGAATTGGTAATCTTATAGTGAATTGAGTATAATTATTTAATTCACTATGTATTAATAATTCACCATTATGAGCATCAATTATTTTTTTTGTTATTGAAAGCCCCATACCAAATCCACTTTTTTTTGTAATATTTTGATCTTTAATTCTGAAAAACGGTATAGTGATTTTGTCAATATTTTCTTTACTAATACCTTTACCATAATTTTTTACTAAAATATCAACCCACTTTTTGTTAAATAGTTTGACTTTAATTTCTATTTTTTTTTCTTCATCTCCATATTTGATAGCATTTTCAATTAAATTCCTTAATGCTAAAGAAACTTTCGTGACATCAATATTTAATATTAGATCAGGTATTTTTTCAAGTACAGCAATTTTAGATTCAGATTCTGGAAACATGGCGATAGATTTATCAATAATATTCTCTAATTCAATATTAGTTAAGTCCATATTTGCATATGGTCCAGAAAGTCTATCAGACATTAAAAGATTGGTAACCATTCCTTTTAAAAATTGTACTTCATTTGCAAGTCTATCTTTATTTTTATGGTCTGGTAACATTTCTGTTAAAAGTCTAATTCGAGCTAATGGAGATAAAAGTTCGTGGCTTACTTCAGATAATAACTGCTGTTTTCGAGTTAATAACTCTTTAATTTCTTTTATCATTTTATTCATCTCCTTAGATAAATCCGCAAGTTCATCTTCTCCAATAATAGGAATATTAGAATCGAGATCACCTTTTTTGAGTAATAATATTCTATTTTTCATTAATTGAATTGGTTGGAGGTAATTTCGGATTACAATAAATAGAAGAAAAATTGCGAGTAAAGTAACAATAGATCCAGGAATAAATTGAGTTGTAACATCAGAAGGCAAATATTCATCAATAGCAAATATATATTCATATTCATGGTATGATGCAAATGTTGCTGTATAATCTTGGTTGTGAACAATTAAATCCCCAAATGATACATATACAGGAATTTCAATATCATATAATAGACCTAATGTATCACTGTCTGAAAAACTTATATATTCATCTTTATTAAACCATTTTGGGCTCGCCCATATTTTTTTGTTATTTTTATAGATACAACCGAATAATTTTAAATTATCAAGAGTGTTTTTAACTTTAATTGTATCAGGAGGGTATCCCCAAGATTCAACTAAATTAGAATATAGAAAGTATTCATGTGCATCTAAAATTGTATCTTGAGTATAAGAGGTTTTCTCTGTTAAATAATAAATAACAGAGATAATTGAAAACGCAAAAAGAAAAAAGAAAACCCCAATTCTAAGAAATAATACCTGTTGAAATGGGCGTTCTAAGTTTTTTCTAATTTTTTGGAGCTCCTATAAATTTATATCCTGTTCCATGAATAGTTTTAATGTATGTGTTTTCTGATGGGTTTTCACCAATTTTAGATCTTAATCGACTAACTAATACATCAACTGAACGGTCATAAGATTGCCATTTAATCCCTCGGATATTTTCAACCAAAAATTCACGATCTAAGACTTCGCCTGGGTGTTCAACAAATAATAATAAAACTTCATATTCCGTTGTTGATAAATGAATTGGTTCACCACTAATTGAAACTTCTTGTTTAAGCTTATTTAGTGATAATCCTTCTTCAAATTCAATTACATCTAATAATTGAGAGGGGGATTGGCTACGTCGTAAAATAGATTGTATTCGGGCGAGTAATTCACGAGGTTCAAAAGGTTTTGGCATATAATCATCTGCACCTAATTCTAATCCCACAATTCTATCCGTCACTTCCCCTCTAGCTGTAAGCATTACAACGGGAATAGCTGAAAATTCTCTTATTTTACGAAGAGTTTGGAACCCATCCATTTCAGGCATCATAATATCAAGAACAATCAGATCAGCTTCTGAATTTTTTAGAAATTCAATTCCCTTTTTGGGTGAATGAAATAATTCTACCTCAAAATTAAAAGCGGTTAAAAATTCTTCTAATAGTTGAGCCAAATCGACATCATCATCTATAATTATTATCTTTTGGTGTTTTTTATCTGAAATTGATTTAATACTCATGCGGTTATTGGTCCTCCCAATTCTTTTTTAAGTTTTTCAATTGTTCTATTCAATTCTGGATTTAAGAGCATTTTTTTATCAATTGTTTTACATGCATGTATAACCGTTGAATGATCTCTTCTACCAAAATGTAATCCGATATTTATTAATGAACTACTTGTAAGTTCACGAGATAAATACATTGCTGTATGTCTTGCCATTGCAACATCCATAGTTCTGCCCTTACCAATCATCTGTCTTTCTGTTATCCTTAATTCTTTGGATACCGTTTTTAAAACATGATCAATTGTAATATTTTGAAATGCTGATGCCCCCATAATATCTAATATCACCTGTTTTGCAAGATTCATTGTAATATCTTGTCTTTTTAGAGACGCAAATGCTAAAAGTCGTATTAATGCACCCTCTAAATCTCTTACATTTTCAGTAATACTGGAAGCAATATATTCAATTATTTCAAATGGTATATCCAGATTCTCAGAATCAGCTTTTTTTAATAAAATTGCGATACGAGTTTCTAAATCTGGAGGTTGAATATCAACAATTAACCCAGATTGAAATCGTGAAATTAATCTATTCTTTAACCCTCTTAATTCATTGGGGTGGCGATCTGTGGTCATTACGATTTGCTTGCCACGGTGGTGTAAATCATTAAATAAATGAAAGAATTGTTCCTGTGTTTGCTCTTTATTTTGAAAAAATTGGACATCATCAATTAATAACATATCAACATCTCTATACTGCTTAGAAAACTCCGCTGATTTATGCATTTGAATAGAGCTGATGAAATCAAGCATAAATTTTTCACTTGTAAGATAAACAATTTTAGCATTTGGAGAAATTTCGAGCAAGCTATTTCCAATTGCTTGCAAAAGGTGTGTTTTGCCTAAACCTGTTTCGCTATAAATAAGTAATGGGTTGAATGGTGTTTGCCCGGGTGAATCAGAAACAGATAAAGATGCTGCCTTTGCAAGTTGATTACTTTTACCTTCGATATAGTTATCAAAGATATAACGATTATTTAATTGGCTTGGTTTGTGGAAACCATTTCTCGCTTGATATCCATTAGTTATAGGTTGTTTTTGCGGTATTAAATCAGGTATAACATTATCTTCTTGATCACTAATAACAACACTATAATTTATTTTTAATTCTATTCCACTACAATTCTTTATTGCTAATTTTATAAGTTTGCTATATTTAGAATCTAACCATTCATAATGAAATTGATTTGGTACTTGTAGCATTATTTCATTTTGATGAGGTTGAGTGGCGGTTATACCGTCGAACCAAGTTTGATATGCTTGTTCTGGAATTTTTGTCTTAATGAAAATTAGACAATCATTCCATAAATTACCGTTAGTCAAGAGATGTAAATCCTGTAAATATTTAAGTTATTAACAAGTTATTAACAAAAAAATGTTATTAAAATGTATTAAAAAAATGTAAAAATGGGAAGAAAATTATTGATTAATTTTAAATACATTTTAACATATAAAAAAATGTTAATTAATAATTTTTTGTAACGACTCTATTTTCAGTAATGAACTTTATATAATTAATTTATAGATGATAAATGAAATTTAATCCGTTTAATAAAAAATTTTTATTTTTTGGTCACAGGGGAGCACCCAATTTTGCACCTGAGAATACAATTTATTCTTTTAAAAAAGCAATAGAAATGGGTGTTGATGGAATTGAATTAGATGTTTTATTGACTCAAGACGATAATTTAATTATTCACCATGATATTGATTTATTAAAATTAACAGGGGAGGATAATAAAATCAATTCTTTGGATTATAATGAATTAATAAAATTTAATGCATCGGGCAAATGGGGTGAAAAAATAGGATTTCAAAAAATACCATTATTGGATGAAGTCTTAGAATTATTAATTGATAATAAAATAATATTAAATATTGAAATTAAGTCAATTAGGTTTTTTCCAACTAAAGTTGTTGAAAAAGTCATACAGTTTATTTTAAAAAATAAATTAATGGAACGATGCATAGTCTCTAGTTTTAATCCATTAATCATCCGCAAAGTTAAAAAACTATCTCCGGAAATTTTCACATCATTAATATGGAGTAAAGAAGAAACGCCATTTATGTTAAAATGGTATAAACCACTTTATTTTATTTCAAAGCCAGATGGGTTTCATCCTGATAAATTATATACAAATAAAAAATTAGTAAAATGGGCTAAATCCAAGAAGCTACCAATTTGTGTATTTACAGTTAATGATAAAATAGAACTTAATCGTTTAAAAAAGCTTGGTGTTAATGGTATCTTTACTGATAATCCACAAATAATGGACTAATTTCAATGGATTTATTTTCGTTGTTATCTGAATAAACAAATCCCAAAATATTAATCCCTTAATAAAAATCTGTTTCATTATAAATTTCCATTAATTTATTGCTGTAATTTATATATCATTATTTAAGTAAAATTTAATAGGTTTAATTTATGAAAAGTTTATATCCATCTTTAAAACCATATTTTAATGATATTTTACAAGTATCTGAAATTCATTCAGTTTATTTTGAAATTGCTGGAAATCCAGAAGGCATACCTGTTGTATTTTTACATGGTGGACCTGGAGGTGGTATTGAAGATATTTATCGTCAATACTTTGATCCTGAAAAATATAAAATTATTTTATTTGACCAACGAGGTTGTGGGAAAAGTACTCCACATGCAGAATTGGAAAATAACACAACTTGGGATTTAATCAGTGATATTGAAAAAATTGGAAAATTATTAAATATTGATAATTGGATAATATTTGGTGGTAGTTGGGGGTCAACTTTAGCATTATCATATGCTATTACTTATCCTCAAAAATGTTTAGGATTAATTTTACGGGGCATTTTTCTTTTAAGAAAATTTGAAATAGATTGGTTTTATCAATATGGAGCTTCTAATATTTTTCCTGATGCTTGGGAGAAATACATTGAAGTAATTCCTGAAAAGGAAAGAGGAGATATGGTAAAAGCATTTTATAAAAGACTTACTTCAAATGATGAACAGTTACGAATAAATACTGCAAAAGCATGGGCTGTCTGGGAGGGGAGTACGAGTAAATTAATTCCACCCAAAGTAGCACTACATAATTTTAATGATTCAAAAACAGCTGAAGCTTTTTCTCGTATTGAATGCCATTATTTTATAAATAAGGGCTTTTTTGAATATGATGGATGGATTTTAGATCAAATAGATAAAATTAGGCATATTCCAACTGAAATTGTCCAAGGGCGATATGATGTAGTTTGTCCAATGAAATCAGCTTGGGATTTACACAGAGCTTTTCCTGAAGCTAATTTCCATCTTGTTAAGGATGCAGGTCATTCGATGACTGAGTTAGGAATTGCATCTAAACTTATTGAAATTATGGATAACTTTTAATTGAAATAAAAAAGCCCCAGAATAACTGAGGCTTTAATTCAAAAATTGGAATAATTATTTATCACATTTACTATATCCACATTCAGGTTCAACACAGTTATCACAGCCATTTTCCATTTTTAAAGTTGGGTTATTACAATCTGGACAAATACGAAATGGTGAATTCAATTCATTAGAATTTGTATTTTGAATAGTTTCATTTTTTTGCGTAACAGAACCATTATCTTCTACTGGATGTTGTACTGGTTTATCTAAAATTTTCACATCAAAGAAGAAGCGTTCAATTACATCAGCTATTTCAGCATAAAAAGAATGATAATATTTTCCTTCTTTAAATGAACCTCCGCTTGGGTCGTAAATTCCTTGTAATTCTTCAAGGATAAACATGGGATCGGATGATCTTCTGAAAATTGCTGAAATTAGTCGTGTAAGTACAACATATTCAGGTGCTCGCGTTAAATCCTTTGAATTAATAAAAATTTCTACAGGCCTGCAATGATTTTCAATTTTTAAGTAACTTAAAGTTATAAAAACAGAATTTTTCACAAATGCACTTTTTAGTTTATATACTTTTGCGTCTACAACTTCTGGTCTATTTTCTATTGGTTTATTAATTTCATTTTGAGCTTTCCCGACAGAAGCCATTTTAGCTTCCTTTTTTATTATTAATTCAGCAATATGTGGATCTTTTTTACTGATTTTTATCATTAAACTACTTCCTCAAATTTTGTTTCATCAATTATCTGTTCAATATTTACATCACTATTTTTTAAATAATGATAAACTGTTGTTAGTTTTCCATTAGGCATTTTAATAATTTCATCCCCTTTACATTCTACAATTTCACCGTCTTCTTGAGTTATGTTATATGTGGTATCCATTTGTTTTTGAAATTGTGTTTTTTTCCCTTCAACACTGAGAATAGGAAAACGGCTTCCATCTCGATAAACGGTAATCCCTTTTAACTTTTTCTTCCATGCATGGATATAGATATCTGATATAACTTCAGGTTGGATATCTTCTGATAAATTAAGTGTAGAAGATATTGAATGGTCAATATATTTTTGACACATACCTTGAATTTCTATCCGTTTTATGGGATTAATTTCGTGTGCGGTTCTCATAAAATATTTTGGAAGAACATCTGTTAAATCAATATTTTCTTCAGTCTGTACATCTAAACCTTTTAAATCTAAATATGCTTGGACTGTAGAATGAAACACTCTGAAAACTTTTTTAAATGATTCTGAGCGTCTATTATAAAATAATGCAAATATTGGCTCTACTCCTCCAGAAACACCAATATAATTTTTAGTTCCATTTTGAAACCCTAATACAATATTTGATATCGAACCCGTTGGTGCAATTGACATAATTGCAATATTTCGTAATCCATTTTCTCTAATTAATTGTTGAGTATCATCATCTAATGCTTCCGTTACAAACGGACATTTCATGTATGAATCTTCATCATAAATAATGGATGCACCTTTTTCTCCAGCAAGATTAGCAGAGGCTTTAAATGCCGAGTTTGTAATGAATTTCATTATTTTACCAATGAGTTCCATTCCTTCATTAGAATCATATGCAATGCCTAATTGATTTAGCATATCCGCAATACCCATAATTCCCAAACCCAGTCTTCTTGTTTCTAGTGCTGCTTTTCGTTGTTTTTCTAATGCATTTAATTCTTCATTCCATTTTACAACATTATCCAAAAACCGAGTAAGTGTTTTAGATGTTTTTTCTAATTGTTTCCAATTTATTTTTGCTTCCTCAGTATATCCATCATTTACAAATCGTGATAAATTTATTGACCCTAAATTACATGCTCCACCATCTTCTAGCGGAACTTCTGCACATGGATTTGTACAAATTATTGGCTTGCCAACATAGTTAGATGGAGAATATTTACTCATTGTTGTCCAAAAAATTAATCCTGGTTCAGCCGTTTTGTAATTTCCTTCAATAAATTGATCCCAAATAACGCGTGATTTAATTAATTCACAAATATCACCTGTTTGTTCACTGCCAAAATAAAGCATGAAATCTCCAGATTGTCTTATAGAATAATCATAGGTTTCATTTTCAAGTTGAACGACATAATCACCAAATATATCACGATTATCTGTATTTTTAAATTCGTCAATATTGAGTGTATTGCAGTTATTGTTTGACATCCACTTTTGTAAATCAATTAGGTTTTCGAATGATTCTAATAATTCGTATTCATTCACATCTTTTGATGGAATTCCAGGTGAATAATGTAGTTTTTCACTCTGTCTTGCTTGAATTTTTATCTCTTTATTCTTCTTTTTATAAACAAGATATGTATCCTCCGAATATTGTCGTTGTTCATTCACGGCACTCATAAATTCATCATTTGCTTTTATAGAAATATTTGCAAATCGAACTTGAGTATTTTCCATAACCTGTTTTTTTATAGCTTCTAATTTTGATTCATCAAATAATCCAGACCATTTACACTGTTCAATTATTTGATTTGTAACCCAATTCGGCGTTTTTTTCACCTTAATAAAGTGCATTACATCTGGATGTTTTACATCTATAGTCAGCATTAATGCACCTCGACGACCACTCTGCCCAATTAATCCAGTTGTAAGTGAAAATAATTCCATAAAAGAAACGGCACCTGTTGAGCTATCTGCCGCATTGTGAACTATTGCATCTCGTGGTCTAAGGCATGATATATCAACGCCAATACCACCACCGTAACTATAAGTTCGGGCACATTCAAAAGCGGCTTTATAAATTGAATCAATATCGTCTTCCTCAATTTTAGCAACAAAGCAATTTGCTAAGGTTTTTAACCGATATAAATCTCCAGCCCCAGCTAATACTCTTCCGCCGGGAACAAACCGACCTTCATACATTTCAGTATAAAATTCTTCTGACCATTTTAATCGTTTGTTTTTTGTTCCTTCGACTGTTGCAACAAAAGTGGATATTCGTTTAAAAACATCTTCTGGTGATTTTTCAATTTGGGTTTGATTTAAATCATTAATAAAATATTTTTTACTATAAATATTTTCAGCAAGTTCATTTCCACCAAGATAATTTTCATGGGTTGGAAGCTCACCACTTTCTTGTAAATTTTCAATGTGATTATATAATTCACGATAAATCTTAATTCGAGATTCACCAATAACTCTAGTTGTTTTACCTCGATGATCGAACATGTTCTTAAACATCGATTCTCTCCATTATAAATTTTTAAATATAAAGTTCATTTCAGCGTTTTTTTCGTACGCAAACGATTCGTAGCATATATCCTTGGACGGGCATTTGAATTGGCTGGGGAATATTGGTTTTCTTTGTGCTTCTCCCTCGGTTATGAATCTCTTGGAGCCACAAGATATTCATAGCCAATAATAAAATATACCTATATGTAGTATATCGTCCCAATAATAATAATTTAATATTTAAAAAAAATAAAGCAAATGATATACTTCTCTTCTGTGAAAATTATGTAACTATTTTTAGGTGAAATTTTCCAATTTTTTAGACCCTTCTCTAACTGATAGGTTAGACAAATAGTTACGATTATTATCAATAAATTGCTTTACGCTGTTTGGGTATGTTTTTGAATATTCTCTTAAAATCCAACCGATCGCTTTTCGTATAAAAAACTCTTTTTCATGAGAACATTTTAAAATCAATTCAAATAATAGTTCCTCATCTGTATTTGATTTATATTTAAGTTGGCTGAGGATCGCAGTTCTGCGAATCCACATGCACTCATTTCTAATCCATGAATTATGAAATATATGAAATTGTGAACTATTTATAATTGAAGGACCCACAAGATTTGAAGCAACAGCGTCAACAATATCCCACCACTGTGTAATTTTTATTATTTCTAAATAGAGAGGTAAGTTTTCTTCTAAAATATATTTTTTATATTTAATTGCAATATAAAGACCACAATACCATTCTTCTCGATACTTCGCATTTTTAAATAAATAATGTATAAGATTACAATATTGAGTATTATCTAAAATAGGGAATTTTCGAAGTTGAATATTAGTGATTTTTTTTACATCGGGGTTTCTAATTCCATAAAATGGTAGTTTAGATTTCATATATTTCTGTTGACCTATTGCTCGAGTAGAATCTGCATTCTTAATAAATTCTGAAATTATGGATTTATAGAATAATTTTGTCACTCTTCAAAACTTTCTAATAATTTATCTAAATCTCGACGGTCTTTTTTGGTTGGACGACCCTGTCCCTTTTCTCGTTGATATTGTGGTGTAAATAATTTAGTATTTGTTTTAATTTTTTCTTCTTCAGGTGTGTGGTCAATATAATTTTGTTGAGCTAATGTAGCCGATACTCTCTTTTCAATAATTCCTATGACCTCATAATCAAATTTAATAAATCCTTTTTGAACTGTAATTCTGTCACCAATTTGTATTATGCGTGATGGTTTTATTCGTGTTGAATTTATTTTAATTTTACCCGATTGACAGGCATCATTTGCCATCGATCTTGTTTTATAAACACGAATTGACCACAACCATTTATCTATTCTAACTTTTACACTCATTGCTAAATTCTAATTAATAATTATGTCTAAATTTAATAAACAAAATTTGTATGAAATGAGCAAAAAACAATATAAAAAAATTAAAAAAGATTATATTTCAATTTATGGAATTAATGGATGTATTGAAATTTTAAATTCAAAAACTTCAATTATTGGAATTGATATTTTAGAAGGTGGAAAAGCAATTAAGACACCTAAGATTATGAATAATATTAATTCTAAAATATATAAAGTGAGAAAATTACAAAAAGACCAATATATAAACCTGTATAAAGAATGGCGAACACAGGGAATTGTGATTCATATTAATGGTGATTTTGTAAAACCATTACCCAATTTTGAAAATCAAAAGGAACCTCATTGTTTACTATTAACTGATGGAGTCGAAGACCCACAAAACTTGGGGCAGATTATGCGTACAAGTGAATGTGCAGGTATTGATGGAATGATTTTACCCAAAAATCGGTCTGGAGCAATTTCTCAGGCAACATTACAAGTGAGCCAAGGAGCTTTTATACATTTGCCTTTATACCAAACAGGAAATGTATCCCAAACAATTAAAGCATTAAAAAAACAAGGTTATTGGATTGTTGGTGTTGAAAATGGTGTGAAAGCAAAAAATTGGTATTGTGAAGATTTAACTGGAAAAATTATAATTATTGTAGGTGGAGAAGGTTCAGGAATTAGGCAGCTCACTCAGAAATTATGTGATTTTCTATTAACTATTCCAATGGGTGGAAAAATTAATTCTCTAAATGTTTCCGCAGCGGTGTCTGCAATATTATTTGAACGAAAAAGACAGATGTTGGATAATTAGAAGTTAATATATTATAAGGAAATAACGGGATTAATCATATACATTGCAATTGCTGATATGA
>CAZGWH010000068.1:0-10513 GCA_964529325.1 uncultured bacterium
TTGCTGCTTGAATTCTTCCTTTTGGGTTTCCACCATTTGGAACATTTGAAGAATCTAATTGAAATTTCAGTACTTTATTTGTGTTATCCAAGGGGTCATTTGTTATACTCGCTTTTGCGGCAGATGTATCTCCTACTTCATAGTAAATTCTGAAAGTCCCTACAGCCGCATCGTTGTCTAAGTCATTTTCCCAGTCGTATCCTGTGATGTTGTCTGTACCATAAATGTCAGCGTTATTTTGATTTACAGAACCATTTACTTCATATTGAGTTAAATAAACATTTGATTCAAATCCTGATTTGAAAAAGAACGTCTGTGCATTACATATTGTATTCAAAAAAACGATTAATACAATTGATAAACTTGTTTTTTTCATGCCTTTTTATGTTTTCTTCTTTAGACAGTAGTCCGTTGCTTTGGCTTAATTTACTCTATATTTTATTCAATGCTCTACAACTTCCCGATAAACGCTATTGTGTTTCTCGGGTATATCTCTTACATTTTTTTAATAGTGCTATAGCAGAAATAATCCCTTTATTGCACATAATTATTAAATTTTAAAAGGTGAAATTATCAGTCAGCTAATAATTCTTTAGCTTGTTTTAATAATATTTTATCACTGTCATCATTGGGTGAAATTTTTAGTGCATCTGTAAACGCTTTATTGGCTTCATTTTCATTATCTAATTTGAGATATGATTTTCCAAGCCAAACATAATGTCTTATTTCATCAGGTTTTGCAACTATTGCCTTTTTAAAAAACTCAACAGCTTCTTCAAATGTTCCATCTGGTGGAGTCGCATAAACCCAACTAGCAACTGTTCGTTCAAACCATGATAAATCGGCAATATTATAATGCCATCTACCCATTAAATGATAAGTTCCATCGTAATTGGAATCTAAACGGATTGCTTTTTCACCAAATTCTTTTACTTCATAAGAATTGATTATTTTTTGTTCTGTGCCTTCTAAAATCCCAATTTTTCCAATTAATACCGCATACCAATGATTTGCTCTCGCCGATTCTGGATTTAGTTTCAATGCTTTTTTTGCTGACTCTAAACCAGGGTAAAAATGTTCTTTATGTACTGTTGGATCTTCAGAACCATCTGCAATATCAAAATGTGCTCTCGCAGATCTCCATAATGCTTCCACATCATTTGGATTATCCTTTAACCAATTTTCTGCTAATTCAGATGATTTGACATATCTAAAATTATCAGTATGTTCATCAATTTCACTATATATATCATTATTATTCTCAGCAAATAATAAAAATAAAGTGATTAAAAAAATATTAATTAATTTCATTTAAGCTCCTAAAATGATTGTTGATATAAAATTTTAAACTCTCTATTCATTTCATTAAATTTTTGAGTCCGTCTAATTTGATTTACACATAATTCTGCTTGAAGTGATTCACTGATTGACCATCTAACTCCTGCATTTAAAAATCCTGGCCATTTATCATTATTATAAAATGAATTATTATTTTTATCATTAATTGCAAAATTATATTCTGCTAAAAAAGTGAAACTGTCATTAATATCTTTATCTAAACCAAATAAAACATTCGGTATATTTTCTTCTTTAGACCCTTCCCATGCATTTATAGATCCACCGATATGTATTCCCATATTTCCCAAAAAATTCCAGTTTTTACTAAGCACACCATAAAAGCCATGTGCTTTAAATTCATATCTATTTTTATTTACCAATTCATTATTAAGTGAAGAATAAGTAGAATCAAATCCACCATAACCTTGAGTAGTTAGTCCAATAACAAATGCAGGATATAATTCAGACTCTTCAAGAATTCTATATTTTACCTGAACTTCAGGAACAGTTTTATTTAATCCTGGTATAGAATCACCAATTAAATTTTGAAAACCATAAGATAAGCCTAAGCTGAAATTAGGAGTCATACCTATTAATAAAGTGGATAATACTCCCCCATTTTTCTGTAAATGAATATCTAAATTCCACGCACCCTTTTGAACTGTTCCCGCTGTAGGCATTGAAATTAAATTTACAGGCGGAAGTTTTTCTTGTGAATATATAAAACTTAAAAATATTATTAATATAATTGTTATTTTTTTCATGGTGTTGATAAAATTAAATTTACAATTAAGACCACATCAACAATGTTAATCGCACCATCTTGATTAATATCACTCTTGCATATTGCTAAATCGTTTAAAATTCCTTGCCCTAATATATGATTAACTACCTGTACCACATCAACAATATTAATTAATCCGTCATTATTCGCATCTCCATTCGCACCACCACCATCACAGATACCACAAACATCAGTATTATTTGTATAGCAATTCGGTTCTAAATCTAGATTATTTGAAACATAGTAATTGGGCTGCTCGCAATTGATAAGCATATTATCAGGATCACCTAATCCATCATTATCAAAATCAGCGTACCAATTAATTTCTGTACAACTACTATTATCTTCTCCGGGTGTAGCAAAATCACCGTTAGCCATTTGTGAGTCAGATTCTATCCAATTTGAACCATTTGAATTATCTATAAGGTAATCAGTGAGTGACATACTTTTTCCAACGGGATCTGGAAATGTAGAGCCATTATCATACCACACTTCATCTGCAATAATTCCAAATGGATGTTGTAAAATAACTTCATCAAAACTATTACTCAAATAAAAATCAGTATATTGATATTGAATATTTATTCCGCCATTTATTTGATTATTTAATTCTTTACCAAGTAAATAATATTCTCCGGGATTTATGATTATATGATTCGTTGAAGATATTATATGAAAATCAGTATCATTATCTTTTAATATATAATCATTAAATTGAATTGGTTCATCGCTAGTGTTCACAATTTCAATCCATTCTCCTGTTTCATCATTGACGGCATTTGGGTTATTCATAATTTCATTAATTACTAATCCATTTACGAACTCTTGAGATTCAATTTGAATTTTCCAAATTACAGGTCTATGGTCAGAAATTTCCGAAGTATACGTATTAAAACCTGTATAGTCATCAATTCTAAGCGTTGAAACATAATCAGTTTGCAAGTAAGAATTAAATCCTTCGGTAATTAATATATGGTCGATAAAATAACCACCACCCAGCATATAACTATTATTATAACTATTTCCATCAATTGATGATGTAACAAAGTTTAAACTTTGGTTTGCAACTAATGGCCATAATGAATTATCATTTTGTGGGTCATCAATTTCATCATTAAAATCGCCTAATACTATTATTCGAGTATTTCCAGAAGCGACTTGTGCATCTAAATAATCACTCATAATCTGTGATGCTTCGTAGCGTCTTTGAAAGCTTTCATCATCCATATAAGCTTTAAAATGCAAATTGATTATTTTAAAATTTAAATAATCTTGTCCACATTGCCATGAAAATGATGCTAAAAATGGATAACGACTTGCAAAATTATAACTTTCAGAACTAAATAATGTGGTTGAATAATCAAGTGTTAAACAATCTTTACGATATGCAAATGCAAGGTTTAATCCATAATCTCCCCAGTAATCTGTAGAGATAAATCCAAAAGCGGGTAATAAATCTTCTAAAGTAGAAAATGCATTTAAATCATTTATTTCCTGAAAGGCTATAATATCTGGCTTTAAATCAGATATTATTTCTTGAACATTATGTATTGTTTCTGTATTTGAGTATGGAAATTCTTTTAGATTCCATGTCATTACTTCAAGATTAGACCAAGAACCTTGTTGTGGGATATTCCACCTATTTTGAACTGAATTTATTGAAAGTGTATCTTGTGGTGGACATGTTTGTCCATTCAGTAATAATGGTAGTGTTAATAAATAAATAAATATTATTTTTTGGAATATTTTCATTTTAATGGAATCCCTACCATTACAGGTTTATGGTCTGAAATAAATTTTTCATATACATCATATCCACCCATATAATCATCAATAGGGATTGTCATTATTCGATAATTTGAATTAGATTGTAATAAGTCTTCAGTCACTAAAATATGATCTAAAAAACTACGATATGGAGGTTTGGGATATGAAATTTGAGATTCATCATTTAACAATGGTGTATTTACAAAATACATTCTATCATCATTTAAAAAAGGAAGAAAACAATGCTCTCCTGGTTTATCTCTTAAATCATCATTCCAATCACCTAAAACAATAATATTTTTCTGTTTACTTGAATATAAATCATCGACATAATTATAAAGCATTTTACTTGCATTTTTTCGTCTTATCAATCCTGAATCACAGCATTTCATATGTAGGTTTATTATTGTGAAATCTAATATTGTTCCATTGAAATTATATTGCAAATCACATTGTAAAGGAGGTCTTCCTGCAAAGTTATAATCATTTTCTGCAAATGGTTCATATTGGTTTAGCAAACTAATTTTATCTTTCTTATATATAATTGCGTTATCCATAAAAGAGGATTGCATTGCAATAGCAAAATCATATTGAGGTAATAATCGCATTAAATCATCAAACCAACCTCTTTTTCTTATTTCTTGAAATGCAATAAGATCCGGACTTAGATCTGAAACGGCTTCTGCTAATGATTGTACTGTAATTTCATCTTCTTTGGGGAAAAACTCGCAATTCCAAGTCACAATTTCCAGTTCACCTTCCAAATCTAAATTAGGAATATTCCATGAATCTTTTAAAATTTTACTACCATTAAATTTAATTTCATTAGGGTAAGTATGCTTTTCATTCATTAATAAATTGTTTACACGACTATCTAAATCATTAAGTAAAGTAAGAATATCCTCATCTGCAGAAAATTGATCAGCTAATAATGTTTGTCCGACTCTACCAGAAATTGCAGTTTTTAATCCTTTAAATAATTTAGTTTTATCATCAATTTCTAATATAATATGGCCAAATTCAGTACCATTACCATAATTTTGAGTTAAATAAACATGACTATGTACATCATACCAAATTTTAGGATACCCTTTTGATACCCCTCCTGTAACAACGATATCTGCACCACTTGCATAATAAGTTAATTCAAGTGCATTTAAACTATTTTCTGAAGGATTAAAATTATTAATATTTTTTAAAAATTTATTATATACTTTTTCTCTATCCCACGGAATACCATTACTTGCTAAAATAATAACAATATTTGCACCTTTTTCTTTTACTAAATTAATAGTTTCTTTAAGAATTGAATATTCATTTACTACTTGTGCATTTTGAAAATCATTATCTAATATCATTTCAGAAAAGTTTGAAGGCACAACTCCAATTATTCCAATATTAATTCCATCTATATTTTTTATTTTATAGGGTAAAATATTCTCCATAATTAAATTTGCACCTAAGAATGGGAATTCAGCGATATTTGATAAATTAATTAAATTTTGAGTTCCAAAGATAAAATCATTCGTACCTAAAGTAATTGCATCATACTGAAGTAAATTCATCCATTCAATAATTGACTTACCACCGTCAACTATACCAACAGGATTACCTTGAAAAAAATTTCCACCATCAAGTAAAATTACTCCCTCATCTTTTTGCTCTGCTTCAATTCTTAAATTTTTAACATATTTATAATATGATGCCCACCCTAAAATATCAGGTGGAAAATTAGGATTCATAAAGTATGCTTTTTGAGGTGCAATAACTCCATGAACATCATTTGTTGTAATTAAATGAATATTTTTACTTAATGAAATTCCAAGTAAAACAAATATAAAAATGATGAATTTATTTTTCATTAAAAGCTATATTGTATGGCAAGTGAAATATTCATAAATGATTCTTTCACTTTATCGTAATTAGGTCGAGGATCATTTTCAACAGGAAAAATATCTGGATAATCATATTCATTTTGATTAATTGAAAAACCAAAATCGTATGTTAATTTATTAATTGTTTTTGAATATCCGCATGTTATAATTGATTCTGAATTTATTCCAGGAATAGGAGATTCTTTATATGCTAAACCCGCTCTTAAAGCAGTTTTATTTAACATATTATACTCTATTCCAAATTTATATGATTTTGAAACTGGTAATTTTATATTTGGAACATTAACATCTTCGTTAAAAGTATTTGAATTAGAAATTAATATTTCATCAAGATATTCAAGTAAATCAATTTCGAAAAATAGTTCGGTCTGCTGTAATGCTTTCGGTGAATAACTTAATCCAAATACAGTTTTTTGCGGAATAACAAATGATGCATCTGTATAATTTAAATCTATATAAGTGGTATCTGGTGATTCTATATTAGTTAAATATTCTATTAAACCATTTTCTTCATTATACAATCCACCTAAATAACTAAATTGTGAATTTAATTTTAATTGTGATCGTTTATAATAACTGATTTTTGCACTAAAATTACTTTCAATTATAATTCCAAAATTTGAGAAAGTACCTGAATCAAATGCATTTATTATGTTAGCATTGGGAATTTCAGATAAGTTAGATGCTTCATCGTTTAATATTTCTGTAAATAAATTATATGAAGTTTCTGCGGAATTTGTTTTTGTAACACTAAGACCGAAATTAATATTTGCAAATGATGTAATATATTTGCCTGAAAATCCTAAAGAAGTTCCACTCAACAATCCATCTGAATTAAAGTTGTGATATCCAGACAAAGCATCTCTTGTACATGGAACACCATCTTCACACGAAACACTCCCTCTAACCTCTTCTTTATATGATGAATTAAATGAGTATAATGGTAAATAAGCTATTCCACCTGAAATTATATTTTTTCCAATATTTTTGTTTATAGAAATTCCAAAGGATTTAACTGTTGTTGAATTTTTATTTGCAACATAATCAGCATTAGTTAAAAAATCACCAAAACTATCTTTTAATACAAAGCTTCGTCTTTCATTCGTACGAATAATACGAGATTGTGCAAATATACTTATTGATTTATTTGGATTAATTAAATTTGCAGGATTTGCAATTAAAGAATAGGAATCAATACTTGAAAGTGAAGTTGTATATCCTAAACCCATCGCTCGAGGTGAATTCTCTGTTAATTCATACCCTAAGGTTTTATTAAAAAAAGATTGTCCTACACCGATAGAAATCAATGAAGAAATTAAAAAAAGTTTAAAATGCATAATCGAATTGTAATTTATAGTCATAGCTGTTATTTGTTACCTGAGGATTGTGAATCCAAATTCCTTGTTCATTTTGTGCAGAAGTTATTTGTGTATTGATATTCCCAGCAGATTTACTTATTTTAAAATATGCTGTAATATTTGCATTTGGTTTTGCTCTTAATGAAACCCAATTATGTAATTTAGGGTTATCACTCGAAATTATTCTAAAATCAGTGTCTTCAAAAAACCATATAAAGCCATTAGCAATTATAGTTCCAAGCTTAACTGATAAATTATTTGCATAATTAAATGTAAAATTAAATCCTAAAGAAGTTTCAGGAGATCCAATATTACCTACAGTCATAGATCCACCAATAGCACTATCAGTAAGCCGTGGGCGAGGAGCAAATGTTGTATTCCCTCGTATGTACATTAATTCTAAGCGATTAAAGTCTGATAAGTTTAATTTTGCAGTAATAATTGTTTCCCGTGATTCAAATGGGCTTGGATGATAAATATTAAATCGACCTCTTGCTTGCCATTTTTGTCTTAGTTTAATTCGGCAATTAAAATTAGGTCTCCATTCAACAGAAGATACTATTCTATAATATTTTGTATTATCTGCTTTTCTATTCCAATTATCCCAATTTAGTGTAAGAATAAAATATCTATGAAATTGATATCTAGAAGAAAGATATAATCCTTCCTCTGCTTGTGGTTGTGGATTTCCAGAGTATAAATATCCATAGGCTGGATCATTTAACCAATATGTATCTTCTAAAATAGAAGTTTTATATCTATTATAATTTGAAAATGATCGTTGATATGGATTATCATAGTGCAAATCATAATTACGGTACAGAGCTAAAAAATTAAAGACATCTAAATCAGAATAAATACTTGCAACAATCGCAGAAGGATTTTCACCTGTACCGAAAGATGACATTTTACCTTCAGATAAAAGTTCACCATATTCAGCCTGAAAAACAGCTTTTCCGAGTACTGTTGTAAAATCAAATCCAGTTGCACTTCTAATTGATTTTGCTTCATCCCAAAATTTATTTTCAACATTCAAATCTGTAAAAGAATACATGGCCGCAACCTCGGGGTCTGCTGAATTTGTCATATAAGCAAGGTAGGAATCATCGCCTGAATAACTTGGATCTGGTCCTCCGATAATTGTGCCTAATTGTTGAGGATCTATAATTAGGTCATACAAACTTTCATAATATGAAAAACCTATGTTAATGCCTGTTTTAGGGGTTATCCGTGTATGTCCACCCCAAGTCATTTCATTGACAGCATTTACCATTGATTCATGAACAATACTACTATCTCCGGTTAATCCAAATTCATATCTTGGTTTCATAACAATTAAACTTGAAAAAGATCCATCACTATTAATAATTGCATCACGAGGTTCAAAAGATGCAAAAAATATTCCTCTAAAATATTTATTCGAAAGCTGAATGCCTGTACCATTTAATACATATTGAGCTGACCGTGTTAAATCTTGTTCAATCCCAGATATTCGTTTTGAAAAACCATAACCACTTCTTCGTGGGCTAAAATCATCACCCGATTCAAACACAACTCCTTGAGCAAAGGATGCATTGAAATTTCCGAGTATAAGTTTATCGATACGAATGGGTCCAAGTTTATAATTATTTATTCCAAGAGACGCTTTATGCGTTTGAATATTAGTTGCCTCGCTCATATTACGATGAAATAAAACACCCGCCTGAATATTATTATTAAAATTCATACTTAATTTACTTAATAATTCTGGTGAGGTATGGTTAGAAGCAATATAGGTGGCAGATTCAGAGTCGGGACTTGAAGTAATCGGAACCGTTCTGACTAAAGAAGTAAAATGAAACCTCGGTTTACTTTTCTCTGTTTTATATGAAATAAAATCTCTTAAATTTTTATAACCCCATCGTGAAATCCCTGGTGAGTTTTTCAGCTGAAAAGTGCCATGAATTTCACCCCTATCTTTTTGCTTCAATATTGCAACTGCATCTAAAGGAGAAACATTAGGAAGTGACATCAAATCATCATAAGACATATCATTTACATTCATTGGTTGAAAATATCTATCTAACCAAGATTCGGATAAACTTTCAGAGTTTCCTTCAGATGATAACCATTGTGATACTTTATAATCATAATTTTTATTTAAATTAGATTTAGATAAATCAATTATTTTCAAACTAATCATAGGTTTTAATTCATGAATATTTTCAACGGAGATATTATCAATATGTATTAATTCATATATATTATTTATTTGACCAACTAATTGTCGATACTCAATTAAATTGTAAATTTGAACATCAGTTAATGGTAAAATAGATAACTCCGTTTCTGATGCTGAGTTCAAATATATTTTATTATTTGAATATATCGATGATATAAATAACAGAAATAATAATAAATATTTTTTCATTTAAAATGAATATCCAATTGAAAATGATTGAGTTGTCGGTAAAATTTGATGTGATAAAATTGACCATGAAATTTCAATTCCATTTTGTTCATAAGATAGACCGAATCCCATTCTATTAGGGTTTGATTGAATACCAACCATTAATAGTAGAGATGGATGAAGATTATATTCAATCCCAGCCTGCACTTGCGGGTCTTTACCTAATTCATTTTCTAATTCAAAAGTCGTTGAAAGTTCATCAATCGGCATATAAGTAACTGCAAGAGAAAGCCTTTGTGGCAAATATTGAGTTGAAATACCATCTCCAATTTGAGGTGTATTTAAATTTTTCAAAAAAGCACCAAAACGATATTTATCTCTTAGTGTGGCTAAAACACCTAAATCAATTCCAACTTCGCTCCCTGTACTTTTATCTAGGCTACCATTTGTTCCATCTCCATTTACACCGGCACTTTGTCCAAAACTAACTAAAAAATAATTAAATGAAAACCCTAGTAATAAAGATGAATTTCTATCTTTTTGAAGCGTATAACCTTTTGAGAATCCAAATAATTGCTCTGTGCTCATTGTTTTAGATAAATATTCTACAGATGATTGCTCTATGTGAAATCCTAAATTTCCTATAGTTGGTAAATTAACAAATCCATTAATTAACTGATTTTCTAAAAAACTTACATTATATAAATTTGAATAGTCAATTCGGAAAAATTGCTGATTTAGTTCTGCTAAAATAGCTGGATTATGTTGAAAAGATTTTTCTGCTGATTTTGATGAAGTTATTGCACCTGTCAATGCTGATGTATGTGTACCTGAAAATACATTATCAGTAGATACTTGTGAGAAGCTAAAAGCGAATATAATAAAAAATAATATTTTTTTCATTGTTTTACTCCCACTACAATCGGAGCTACATCTGTCGTGGTTTCACCCGTTGCAAAATTCATCGCCTCTAAATGCATTA
>CAZGWH010000069.1:0-10482 GCA_964529325.1 uncultured bacterium
AACAGCAAGTATTGTTTATCTGTTTTACATTCATTTTCATCATAGGTAAAGCTATAAGTTTTATGATTTAAATACCAAGATTTTTTTTATTAAAAAATAAAAAATGTATTCTAAATCAATTTTAAGTTAAAAATAAAATATTATTAGGATGATAATAAATAATGTATTTAAGATTAACCACTATGGAAATTAAAAAAATATCAGGGGAAATTTTAAATTGTTGCTGCTGCTGTTGTAATACAATGAGCTCATTACTAGTGTAGAAATAATTTAGAATAAAATTTAAAAAAGCCTTTCACACTAGTGTGAAAGGCTTTTTTTTTTAAAAAGAAAAATGAATTGTAAAAATAAAATTAATTGTTGTTGTTGTTGTTGTTGTTGTTGTTGTTGTTGTTGTATAATCGGTGATTTATTACCGGAATAAGGGATTTTACATACAATTATATAAACCCCCTTTTACCGGTGTGTAATTGGGGGTTTTTTATTTATGGAGAAAAAAATGGAAAATTGGAAGATAAAGTTAAAAAATAATATTTCAAATGAAATGAATGTTGAAATTAATGAATTTGAATCTCAAATGGAATTAATGCGACGGGGGAAAATTGATCCTCGGATATTTGCAGAAACACGATTAAGAAGAGGTGTTTATGGCCAACGATATGATAATGGTCAACGAGATGATGGTAATGAATTACGGAAATTAAATTATCCTGCAGGAGATTTGATGAAAGGTCCTGATACATTTTGGGATGCACCAGGAATGTTAAGAATAAAGATTCCATTTGGTACTGTTAATCCACAGCAGTTAATTATGATGGCTGATCTTGCTGAAGAATATGCTGATGGAGTTTTACATGTTACTACTCGACAAGATATACAATATCATTATGTGCATATTGATGATATGCCTGATATAATGAGAAGATTAGCATCTGTAGGAATAACGACAAAAGAAGCATGTGGAAATGTTGTAAGAAATGTTACAGCATGTCAAATTGCAGGAGTTTGCAATGATGAATCCTTTGATGTTACTCCCTATTCATCTGCATTAACTAAGTTTTTATTAGGGCATCCTGATTGTCAAGATTTTGGTCGAAAGTTTAAAATTTCCTTTTCTGGATGTTATGAGCATGCTTGTGGATTATTGAATATGCACGATTTAGGTGTTTTAGCAAAAATAAAAAAAGAAAATGGAATAAATAAGAAAGGATTTAAATTATTTGTAGGAGGAGGTTTAGGAGCTGTAGCACATACTGCAAAAGTATTCTCTGAATTTATTCCCGAAGAGGAATTGTTACCCATTGCTCAAGCAATTGGACGTGTTTTTGCTAGGTATGGTGAAAAAAAGAATAGGGCAAAAGCCAGAGTTAAATTTTTGGTTGCCAAACTTGGGATTGATGAGTTTGTAAAAATTGTAATGGAAGAAAGATCTATTTTACCACACGATAGCGGGTGGACCAGTTATTTAGATGAACTTCCAGCTTATGGGGAAATTGCCAAACATGAACCGAGTGATTTTAATGAAAAAATAGAAGAACCTCAATTTAATCATTGGTTATCTACAAATATATATTCTCAAAGCCAAAAGGGTTATTCAACAATTACTATTTCATTACCATTAGGTGATTTATCATCAAATCAAACACGAAAATTAGCTGATATAGCTAATGAATTTGTAGGAAATTCTATACGATTAACTGTTGAGCAAAATATTGTGTTAAGGTGGGTTCCAAGTGGTGATTTATATAATCTTTATCAAAAACTAGAAGAAATTGGACTTGGTAATCCTGGGGCTGGAACTATTGTTGATGTAACTTCATGTCCTGGTACTGATACCTGCAAATTAGGAATTGCATCTTCACGAGGGCTTGCAGTGAAATTGCGAAATCAACTTGCAATAAAAAGTTTTGAATTGGATGAAGCAATTAAAGGGCTTCGAATAAAAGTGAGTGGTTGTTTTAACTCGTGTGGTCAACATCATATTGCGGATATTGGGTTCTATGGTAATAGTCGTACTAAAAAAGGATTTAAAATACCACATTTTCAAGTTGTTTTGGGTGGACAGTGGGATCAGAATGGAGGAGCTTATGGAATGGCAATGGGAGCAGTTCCTTCTCAAAAAATACCTGAGGTTGTTACAAAAATCACAGAGACATTTATAAAGGAAAGGATAGAAATAAATGAGAGATTCCAGGAATTTATCCAAAGAGTTGGAAAGATATATATAAAATCTTTAATTGAAGAATTTATGTATATTCCTGAATATGAAGAGGATAAGTCCTATTATTCAGATTGGGGAGACCCACGAGAGTTTTCACTCAAAGATATGGGAATTGGTGAATGTGCAGGAGAAATTGTAACGAGAGAAGAATTTGAATTACAAACTGCTGAAAGAGAAGTTTTTGAAGCACAAATTGAATTTGATAATAAGAATTATCTATTAGCAAATGAAAAATCGTATAATGCAATGCTTCAAGCGGCGAGAGCATTGATCAGAATTGAGTTTTATGATGTTCCAAATAATCCAAAGGCAATTGTTAATGAATTTCAAAAGAGATTTTTTGATACTAAAAAATTCTATGATAAATATGCAAAAGGTAAATTTGGAAGATATTTAATTAATCGATATAGTGATAAAAGTGAAATTGTAAATGAAGATAAAGCACGACAATATGTTGAAGAATCCCAATTATTTATTGAAGCTGCTCATTCTTGTTATGCAAAAATAACAAGTGGAGAAGTTTAGAATGTATAAAGTTGGAATAAAAAAAATGATCTCTACTTTTGATGTAGAATTAGAAAGAATAATTTCTATATTTCATGAATGGATTCAAAAAGATATTATTCCCGAACATTTAGCAATTGATGTTACAGATTATAAACATATTTCTGATGGTCCAGGTATAATGTTAATAACACATGAAGGGAATATCAGTATTGATTTTGAAAATAATGAAATTGGGTTGTTGTATATGAGAAAACAACCATTATGCGAAACTCAATTAGAAAATATAATTAAAATTAAATCAATTTTAAATTTTTTAGTTAATGAATTGGAAGACCACCATGATTTAAAAGGTAAAATAAATTTTAAGGAAAACTATAAAATTATTTTAAATGATCGATTATATTTTCCTGATAATGATTCATCAAAAGAGATATTAACATCAATTATAGAAAAGGTATTTCAGGGTATGAAATTATCAATAATTAATTCAAGTTTAAATTCACGATTATCAATAGATATTCAAGATTAGGAAATTTAATGAGCTTACCACTACAAACAGCAAATGATTATTATAGGGAACTTAGTTATACTTTAGATCCAAATGAAATTATAAAATGGACGATAAATAGATTTGGAATTGAACATATTACCATTGGAACTGGGTTTGGTGCACCTGGAATTGTATTAATGGATTTATTGATAAAAATTAATCCTAAAATAGATATTTTTTATATTGATCCAGGATTTCTCTTCGAAGAAACATATAAATTAAAAATTAAATTAGAAAAATATTTTAAAACAAAAATTACTAGGTACTCTACATCATTATCTATAGAAGGGCAATCTGAAAAATATGGTGAAAAATTATGGGAATTAAACCCAAATTTATGCTGTGATTTAAGAAAAGTAAAACCATTATATTTAGCATTGGAAAAAAAAGATGTTTGGATTACAGGGATAAGAAAAGCTCAAACAAAATTTAGAGTAAATTCAGAAATAATTGAATATGATGAACGATTTAATGTAACAAAAGTTAATCCATTAATTAATTGGACACATGAACAGGTTTGGAATTATATACATGAAAATAATTTACCATATAATGAATTACATGATAAAGGATACCCTAGTTTAGGATGTATTAATTGTACTTCTACTGTAAGTGAAAATGAAGATGATCGTTCTGGCCGTTGGCGAGGGAAATTAAAGACAGAGTGTGGGTTACATTATAATGAAACACATAATGAGATTAAACCTATTCAGCATGGAAATAAAAAATGAGAAATCAATTATTACCTGTATTTTTAAATTTACATAATCAAAACTGTTTGGTTATTGGAGGTGGAAATATTGCTTATCAAAAAATAAATCAATTATTAGAAAGTAATGCAAAAATTACAGTTGTTTCAAAAAAATGTAATACTAAAATAATAAATTTATTTAATAATAATCAATTGTTATGGATTTCAGATATTTATAAAGTTAATTATATTAAGAATATGAAATTGATAATTGGGGCAACATCTTCACAGAAAGTTAATCAACAAATTTTCAATGATTCAAACCAATTAAATATTCCTGTAAATATTGTTGACCAACCTGAATTATGCAGTTTTTATTTTGGGGCGGTACATTCAAATGGAAACTTAAAGTTTTCCGTTTCAACCAATGGTAAAAGTCCAATTATTGCAAAACGGATTAGAGATTTATTTGTAAAGTCAATCCCCCTTAATACGGATGAAATTATTGAAAAATTTGGTGAGATTAGAAAAAATATTCAAACAAAATTATCTACATATTATGAGAGAAAACAATTTTTTGAAAGGCTTGCAAATATTCATTTTCATTCAAATAAAGCAAAAGTTACAATATTGGGTGCTGGTCCAGGGGATCCTGAATTAATTTCAATAAAAGGTTTTAATGCATTAATGAATGCTGATATTATTTTATATGACGCTTTAGTTAGTAAGGATTTAGTAGAAAATATAAATCTGAATGCAGAAAAAATCAATGTTGGTAAAAGAGCTGGTAAGCATAATTTTCCACAAGAAAGTATTAATAAATTAATAGTGTCCCAATTTCATAAAAATAAAAATGTTGTTCGGTTAAAAGGAGGTGATCCATTTATTTTTGGTCGAGGTGGTGAAGAATGTGAGTACTTGTCAAAAAATAATATTAAATTTGAAATAATTCCAGGGATTTCATCAGGTATTGGTATTCCTTCACAGCTTGGAATTCCCCTCACACATAGAAATTATACTAAAGGAGTTATATTTTTAACAGGTCATGAAATTGATAACTCAATTAATTGGGATGCTATTTCAAAATCTAATATGACATTAGTAATTTATATGGGATATAATAATATAAATTCTATAATTGATTGTTTAATTAAAAATGGTAAATCTTCAAATACTTCGATTGGTTTAATTCAGAAAGGAACAACAAAGGATCAAAAGATAATTATTGGTGAAATTGGTACTATCAATAAAAAATTAAAAGAAGAAAAATTAAGAACACCTGTATTAATAATTATTGGTGAAGTTGTAAATATATATTCGCAAATTAAAAATTCACTAAATTATTATTCAATGATACAAAATTATGATTATGAAAATAGCTATTATTAGTTACAAATAATGAAAATTAAATTAAATCAATCTATCAAATATATAGATACTCAAAAAGTTAAATTATTATCTTGGCATATTAATCAAATTTCTCTTAAACATTTTTCTGAAATAACTAAAATAATTACAACTTATAATATTATGCGGATTATCCCACAAAATAATTTTATCATTTTATCAACTTGTAATCGTGTTGAAGTTTATATTTATTCTGTTGATTCTCAATCTATTTTAAATAAAATTATAACACATGTGAATACATTCTCAAAAAATATATTTAAAGAAGAATTAAAACCTCAAATTAATTATGGTATTAATGCAATTAAACATTTAATTCATGTAACGGGAGGTTTAAAATCTATTGCTATCGGAGAATACCAGATACAGGGGCAAGTTAAAAGTGCATATATTTCAGCAATAAAAGTACAAAAAATTTGTGGTCAATTAATTTCTATTTTTGAATTAGCTTTAAGATCAGGGAAATTAATTCGAAGTAATACAATTATAGGTCATAATAAGATTTCTTTAAGTTCATTAGCTATTGATTTATTATTGCAATTGAATCCGCCTAATAATAATGCTACAATATTAATAGTTGGAACGGGGAAAATGGCAATTTTAGCTGTGAAATATTTTGTGGAAAAAGGGTATAATTCATATATTTTTTTTAGTAATAACCCCAATAAAGAAATTAAAGGAATCCAAGGTATTAATTATTCAATATTACCAATTTCGTTATTAATTAAATATTCAAAAAAACATGAATTTATATTTATAGCTATTTCTCCAAACGCACCTAGAGTTTCAATAAATTTTAAAAATAAACCAAAATATTCAATTATTGATTTGAGTATTCCTCAGTATTTTATTAATAATAATGAACTTAAAATAATAAACATGGAAATGCTTAAAAAAATAAACCCTTATACAATTATATCTTTAAAAACATGTTTAATGAAGTGTGAAGAGTTAATAAATACTGAACTAACAAATTTTATTAATAAAAATAATTTTCGGATTAATTTAAATAATTATGTTAATAATTCAATTTAACTCATTCATATTAACTGTTAATTAAATGATTAAAAAAATTATTTTTGGTACTCGAGGTAGTACATTAGCTAGGATTCAAACAAGCTTTGTTATCTCATCAATATTGAAAATTTATCCTAAAATAACATGTGAAATTAAAGTTATTAAAACAAAAGGAGATATAGATCAAAGTACTTCTTTGAAGTTTACAGAGCATCTTGGAGTATTTGCTGATGAAATCCAAAATAAATTAATTAACGGTGATATTGATGTTGCTATTCATAGTCTGAAAGATTTACCGATAAATCATTTGAAAAACTTAAAAATTGGAGCGATACCTTTTCGAGAAAACCCTATGGATATACTTTATCATCCTAAAGGACTTAGGCTAGATCAATTAAATTCAGGAGCAATTATTGGTACATGTAGTTTACGAAGAACAGGTCAATTAAGACATTTACGAAATGATTTATTAATAAAAGATATTAGGGGTAATATTGAGACACGAGTTAAAAAAGTTTTAAAAGGAGATTTTGATGGAATAATTTTAGCATCAGCTGGATTAATTAGATTAGGAATTGATATTTCTAAATATTATCAATTTAATATTAATGAAATTATTCCTGCTCCAGGGCAAGGTGCATTAGCTGTAGAAATTAGAAAAAATGATAAGGTAGTTGAAAATATTATTTCAAAAATTGATAATTTAAATATAAGAAAGTCGATAGAAATAGAACGAGGGGTTCTTAATAGTTTAGGAGGAGGTTGTAGTCTTCCTATTGGGGTATATTCATGTTTTAATGAAAACCAATTAGATACTAAAGCATGTATTGTAAACCCAAGTTCAGGATTTAAAAAACAAGTAATAATAAATGATTGGAAAGGGAATAAATATGAATTGATTTCAACTATTTCTGAAAAGCTATTATCAAATGGAGGAGATGAAATTATTTCTAATTTCAAATTATAATGTTAAATACTATTGTTACAATGGAACCATCAAAAAGAATAAAGAAAATATTTAAATCAAATATAAATGTAAATTATAATTTTTTTTCATATTATAAATATGAAGTTTTATCTCCTAATATTAATTTGTTTAATGAAATTTTAAAAGGAAAATATGATTGGGTTATTTTTACAAGCTATAGAGCCTGGGAGGTTGTTAACTACCAATTAAACTCGTTAAATTTGGAGTTACCTAACACTATTAAAATTGCAGTATTTGGTAAAGAAAATTCTAATAGAATAAAAAATGATGGAAGAAATGTTGATTTTAATATAAATGTAGAAAATTCTGAAATATTTATTAATGAATTAATTAATAGAATAAACATTAGTTCAAAATTAGTCTATTTTACAAGTACAGCTGTAAATGAATTTAATATTAATAAATTATTAAATAAAGGATTTACAATAACACGTCAAGATATTTATACACCCATAAGTACATTAAATTCATCACGAATAAAGATATTATTTAATTATAATATTCCTGATTCTATCATTTTTTTTAGTACAAATTCTGCTAAATTATTTATAAATACATGTACTTTTGAAATTATTAATAAAATTCAGGACATACAGCTATTTACAATTGGAGGAAAAATAGCTAGTTATTTACAAGGATATTCAAATTCAGAAATAATATTTCCATTGGAACCTGATATAAATAAACTCTCAGAAATAGTAAATAATTTTGCAAAAAGAGAAAGTTATAATTAAGCAATGAATGTTTTACCTGCACGATTAAGGAAAAATAAATTTATACGAAGTTTAGTTCAAGAAACTCATTTGTCTTTAAATGATTTTGTTCAGCCAATATTTGTTACATACAGCTCAATAAAAACTGAAATTAAATATATGCCTGGTCAATTTCATATTCCATTAAATAGGATAGAATTAGAAATTGAACATATTATGAAATCTGGTATTAAAGCTATTCTATTATTTGGAATCCCTGAAAAAAAAGATGAAATTGGAACCGATGCAATTAATAATAATGGAATTATTCAAAAAGCGGTTAGAAAAATAAAAAAGTTTTTCCCTGATTTAATTATAATTACGGATGCTTGTTTTTGTCAATATACGAATCATGGTCACTGTGGTATAATCGAAACTGATGGTGTAATAAATAGAAAAAAAAGTTTAATGTATTTAACAAAACAAGTAATATCCCATGCTGAGTCTGGAGTTGATTTTGTAGCTCCATCATGTATGATTGATGAAATGGTATTAACTATTCGTCACTCTTTAGATGATCATAATTATGAAAATGTGGGAATTATTAGCTATTCTGTGAAATTTTCCTCTTCATTTTATGGCCCTTTTCGAAATGCCGTAAATTCAGCACCAGAATTTGGTGACCGAAAATCTTATCAATTAAATCCCGGAAATACTAGAGAAGCATTATTAGAAGCAACGTTAGATGAAAAAGAAGGTGCTGATATAATTATGATAAAGCCTGCATTATCATATTTAGATATTATTCATCAGGTGAAAGATATTATACAATGTCCCATTGCTGCATATCAAGTCAGTGGAGAGTATTCAATGATTAAAGCAATAGCATCAAACGGTTGGATTAATGAAAATGATTGTATTTTAGAATCATTAACAAGTATTAAACGATCAGGTGCTGATTTAATTTTTACTTATTTTGCTACTCAATTGTCAAAAATAATTTAAAATCATATAATATGAAATTAGTTAAATCAAAAAAAATATTTAGCAGATTAAAAAAATCAATACCTGGAGGTGTAAATAGCCCCGTTAGAGCATTTAACTCTGTAAATAGTTTTCCCTTAATAATTAAATCTGGAAAAGGATCAGTCATAATTGACGAAGATGATAATTCATATATTGATTTTGTTGGGTCATGGGGTCCTTTAATATTAGGTCATGCACATCCTAAAGTAATTTCTAATATTATTGAAACAATTAAAAATGGCACATCTTTTGGGAATTCCACAAAATTAGAAGCTGAATTAGCAGAAATGGTAATTGAGGCATTTCCATCAATTGATTTAATTCGATTTGTTAATTCTGGTACAGAAGCTACAATGAGTGCAATTAGATTAGCTAGAGCATATACAAATAAAAAAATAATCATTAAATTTGAAGGGTGTTATCATGGTCATGGAGATTCTTTTTTATCAAAATCAGGGTCCGGAATAGCAGAACTGGATGAATCAATTAGTCGAGGAGTCTCAAATTTATTGATCTCAGAAACAATTACATTACCGTATAATGATATAAATTCAGTTGAAACAATATTTAATTTAAATAGAAATGATATTGCAGCAATAATTGTTGAACCGATAGCGGGTAATATGGGAGTAATAATACCAGAAAATAATTTTCTTGAAAAATTAAGAATGATTACAGAAAAATATAATTCATTACTTATCTTTGATGAAGTTATTACAGGATTTAGAGTTGATTATGGTGGTGCACAAACACTTTATAAGGTTAATCCTGATATAACATGCTTGGGGAAAATAATTGGAGGAGGATTACCTGTAGGTGCCTATGGTGGGAAATATGAAATCATGAAAATGGTTGCACCGTTAGGTCAAGTTTATCAAGCAGGAACTTTATCTGGTAATCCAGTTGCTATGTCAGCAGGAATTGCTACATTGAAAATATTAAAAAGTGGACACATTTATAATGAATTAGAAAAAAAAGGTACATATTTAGAAAAAAAAATAGTTCAAGAATTTATTAAAAAGAAAATTAAAATAAAATTTTCTCGTTTTGGTTCAATGTTTGGAATATTTTTTTCATCAATTAAAATAAAAAACTGGAGCGATGTTCAATTATCGGACATTAATTTTTATATAAAACTTCATTCTAAAATGTTAGAAAATGGTATTTATTTACCACCATCTCCGTATGAATCGTTTTTTATTTCAATAAGTCATAGTAAAAAAGATTTAGATAGCTTCGTAGATGTTATTAAAAAATTATAATTAAATTAATAAATCAATTAATTAATAATTAGTAAAATTAACATATTAGGATTATTAAAAATTTTAATATTGATAAGGATAAAATAATAAATGTTAAGTCAACGAAAAGAAGAAGAACGAA
>CAZGWH010000070.1:0-10459 GCA_964529325.1 uncultured bacterium
GATGAACTAAATGGTCCATTAATATCATAAATAAATCCACCTAAATCAGTTCCACCATATTCTTCTAAAAAGTCATTTAATTTTGTATCAGCTTCAGCTTGTGATTGAGTAGTTGCAACTAACCAATTATCTAATGAACCATCTGAGTATATTTCTGATAATATATCATCTAATCCATTTATTAAATTACTACCATCATAAGTATCAGATAGATATGTTCCTAAATAACCTGAATCATATTCTCCACTTAAAATGGCATTTATATCTTCTTGTGAGAAATAATCACCATCGTATAATTCATTGGAATATAAACAACAATCATCACATGGTATAGTAGCAGTTGTATCATAATTTATTGCAGTAGAATCTGTACAGCCTATACATTCATTTGTTCCATTACAAACTCCGCATTGGTCAAAAGTGCCATTACATAAGCAATTATCATCAGATTCTACTCCACCAGCATCGGTTACATATAAATTAGTATCCAGTATTGGATTATTTGGGCATAAATCAACTGCAGTTGATGAACATCCTAAACCATCATTATCAGCATCCAAATAATATGTAGTTCTAAGTATACAACTCTCATCGTCTATAGTAGCATTTGGGTTATAGTTGCAAGCGGCAACATCCGTACAACCTAAGCAACTGGTACCATCTCCATCACAAATCCCACAATCGTCTTGATCTGCGTTTGGTTCGTGATATGTTAAACCACCTGAACAAACACCACAACTATCTAATGTTTCATTTTCAGAACGAGTTCCGTTCATAAGAATTGCATTTGAAACATTGTCTAAAATAATATCAATTGGTAATAAATCGATAATTTCCTCTAAATCTACGGTAGAATTTCTGTCATCTATTATATTAATTCCAATAGAATTTATAATTAATTCTACCTCATCTTGAATTAGATTTTTTGCATATATCGAAACTATGGGTGAAATTGAGAGGGTTAGAATATAGATATTTGTTTATCATTTGGGTTTTTAAATAAAGCTGTATTAAGTTCTGGTCCTTTTGTTGTTAAATTGTGTTTTTTCATGCACATCGGGCGAAACTCGCCGGCAGACGGCGATTTCATTCCATTAAATTTTCTTATGACACAACCTCTCCACCGGTGAGTTTATTCGTTAATTAGCCAATCAATAATTTATGAGTAATCGTTAAATTGTGGTAATTACGGCTATGATTAGACGAATATATGTTGACACATCAATGTTTGGTGGTTATTTTGATACAGAATTTGAAAAAGAGACTAAACCTTTTTTGAAGAAATTATCAAAAACGAAGTGACGATAATCGTGTCAGAAATTTTAGAACTTGAATTATACAGAGCACCAAAACATATTATTAAATATTTTGAGAATATTCCAGAGAGCTTAATTGAAAGAGTAGAATTGACGAATCAAGCCAAAGATTTGTCATTAAAATATATCGAAGCAAAAGTTGTTGGAAAAACAAGTATTGCAGATTGTCAACATATTGCATTAGCTACACTTCAAAATGCTGATGTTTTAGTAAGTTGGAACTTTAAACATATCGTAAATCTTCAAAGAATACAAGGGTATAACTCTGTTAATTTAAAAGAAGTATATCCGATGATTGAAATACGAACACCAAAAGAGATATTTAATTATGAGCAATAATATAAACAAAACTGGTTTAGTAAAAGAGATGCGAGAAATTCGTGAACAATTAAGTAACGAAATTTTGAATATGACGTTTAAGCAAGAAAAGATGTTTATTCAGAATCAATTAAGAAATTTAAAACATCAGAAACACATAACCCCTAATCATTCTGAAGTGCAAAGCGTAGTGAAAAAGAATGTTTGATGGATTTATGAGGGTAAATTTAAAAATCTTGTAAAACGACAGAACCAAAACTTCGATTTATTCCACAGGGCTGACAGTAATGACTAGTTGTGGTAATAATCACGCAAGTTATTCCAAGCGTTAGAAAGCCAATCAATAATTTATAAGTAATCGTCAAATAGTTTTAAATTATAGCAAATGTAAAGAAGGAAAAATGGCGATAATATCAATGTTTTATGGAATTGTTGTTTCCATGTATTATATCGATAATAAGAAACATCATTTACCACATATTCATATTAAGTATCAAGGGCAAGAAGCTGTCTTTTCTATTCCTGATGGTGAATTAATAGAAGGTGGACTTAAAATCTAATAAAATGAAATTGGTTCAGGCATGGATTGAAATTCATAAAGAAGATTTGATGGCTGATTGGGATTTGGCAATTAATGGAGAAAATGTTTTTAAAATAGACCCCTTGAAATAACCCAAATGAATCCAAGAATAAAAAAAGTTAAACCAAGTTCAAAAGATTTCACTCTGACAATTACATTCGATAACGACGAAATTGGAATTTTTGATGTGAAGCCATATTTGAATATTGGAATATTTAAGGAATTAAAAGACATCAGTTTATTTAATTCAGTCAAACCGTTTATGGGTAGTATTCAGTGGATAAATGGACAGGACTTATGCCCGGATACTCTATACATGGAAAGTATCATCCAATAATTTCTTAACGGCTTTCTAACCCCCACTCCACCTCCTTTGGCGGTGTACTATAGTGTTAATGAGAAAGGAATTGCCGGTGAGCTTATTCGTTATAAGTTATAATAGTCTTTTTCATTTCTTCGATTAAAAATAAAATACATTCATAATAAGCACTTAAATAAATAATAATCTGGTTTATATGAAAGAAAATCCATTAATTGTTGTATTAGGTCCTACAGCAACAGGAAAAACAGAATTAGCAGTTCAAATTGCAAATAAATATTCAGGAGAAATTATTTCTGCCGATTCTCGACAAGTATATCGGGGAATGGATATTGGAACTGGTAAAGATTTAAATGAATATGAAATTTCAAATAAACAAATCCCCTATTATTTAATAGATATTATCTCCCCAGAAGTTGATTATAGCGTTTATCATTTTCAAAAAGACTTTTATAATGCATATAACCAAATAATAATGAATAACTCAAATCCTATTTTATGTGGCGGTACAGGTTTATATATTGAATCTATTTTGTTAAATTATGAAATGGCTGAAGTGAATCCCGATTATAAATTAAGAGATGAACTTCAAAATGAAAGCCATGAAAAGTTAATTGAAAAATTAAAATCATTGAATTTAGAACTCCATAATAAAACGGATATATCCTCAAAAAAACGAACAATTAGAGCGATTGAAATTGCCAAAAATAAAAAAAATGATGGAAATGGAAAAGAGAATAAAAAAGAAATTAATTATTGCGTAATTGGGATTTCTCCAGAGCGAGAATTAGTTAGAAAGCGGATTACGAATCGCTTAAAATTTAGATTAAATAATGGATTAATCGAAGAGGTCGAATCTTTATTAACTGATGGATTACCTCAAGAAAGATTAGATTATTTTGGATTAGAATATAAATTTATTGGTCAGTTTTTAAATGGTTCATTAAATAAAAATGATATGTTTCAAAAATTGAATACATCAATCCATCAATTTTCTAAAAGACAAATGACCTTTTTTAGACGAATGGAAAAAAGAGGAATTAAAATAAATTGGATTAAGAATGCAGAAATAGATTCTGCACAAAAGATATTAACTAATTATTTCCAAGAATAATATTAACAATCATAATGATATCCAAAATATTAATGGTTTCATCTTGATTTAAATCTCCTGCAATATTTTGACTAATATCAAAACTAGCTTGACCTAAAATAACATTAATTGTCATTAAAATATCTACAACATTTATAATTCCATCATTTGAAACATCACCGGGTAAGATAGAATCCAATAAATAAATGGTTTCTGAAAGTGCCTGATGGGGTTCAAAATTAAGAGAAAACTCACCTAATTCAAGTTCACCTAAGATGACATTAAAAATATGTTCACCTTCGGGCATTCCAATAAGTGATTGGCCATTATCTTCTATTGTAAATTCTCGACCATCTAATTGAGAAATAATTATTGCACTATTATCAATAGGTTCACCTAAATTGTCTCGCAAGGTTATGGAATTCCACCCTGCATATTTAGTATCAAAATCTAAAACATATAAACCATTTTGCATATCACTTGCATATACATATCCATTTTGTGAATATGGAAATGCACCCCAACACCCATAATAACCCTCTGAATCATCTTCGGGATATGTATCGTATCCAGCAACTTCAACAGGATAAGTTGGATCATAAATATCAATAATTCTCACACCTGTTGTATAATGTGAAATATAAACTAAATCTCCCATTACATGAACATTATGAGCAAGATTATTTTCTGCAAGATATTCACCTGCTAAAGTGATATTTTCATAATTTTCAATATTCCAAATTTTCACTGTTCTTCCAACAGTTTCTTCAGTGGTAATTAAATGGTTTTCATCATGAGAAAGCCATGCATTATGTGCATATCCTGTAATTCCATCCGAAATAGTGGCAAGTGGTTGAATATAATTAAAATCTGAAATATCAAAAATTATATATTCTTCACTCCATCCATTTGAAACATAAGCAATTCCATTTTTCGTAAAAACATCATGCGTATTTGATGCTAAATTTCCGAAACTTCCAGCCATTATAGGATTTAATGGATCGGATAAATCAACAATATGGATTGCATCATTATATCCATGTTCAATAAATGCAAAACCCATCGGATCAATCCATAAATTATGAGATGTACTTATTTGATTATATGTTGGATATTGAACTGGAATTTCTTCTGGTAATGGAGACAAATCAATTACTTGCATACCCATATCACCTCCTGTCATTTCACACACAGTATATAACACATCACCAAAAGTTTTATAATCTCTATGATAATAATAATCATTATCTGAAGGGCCTGGAATATCAAATACTTCAATTGGGTTTTCAGGATTTGTACTTACATCTAATATTTTAGTACCGTCCTTATAACCTACTATTGCATATTCATTTCCATATTCATCTGTATATCCCCATACATCTGAAATTCCATAATTAAATTGACTATTTTCATACATTGTTATGGATTTTACTTCCATATTATATGAAGAGGCAGAAAATAGAAAAGTTGATATAATTATAGAAAATACAATTTTCATATTAATCCATCATATCACGGACTGAAGGTATAAAAATATTATCTAATTGGTTAATTGTTTTTTTCATTTCTGCAACAGCATGTGCAGACCCACTATCATCACCTTCTAAATCAGCTGAATCTAAGAAATAATCTTTAGCATCAACACATAATGATCGAGCATTTGCAAAATCATTATATATTGAAATCATAATTTCTTTGTCCCATTTTTCTTTATTAGATTCTTCAACAAACCTGCTTCGGGCTGGCTCAAATAATGCAAGAGCCATTTTTTGATATAGAACACCGACATTATAATAAATATCAGGATCATTAGGATATTCACGAATTGCTTTCATTGAATATTCAATTGCTGTTTCAAAATCTTCAATATCAATAAATAAATAGATTAATTTTTTAAGGATATTTCCTTTATCTTCAGCTACAACAAGTGCTTGTTCCATATATTTTACAGCTTCATTTAATTGTCCATTTTTTTGAGAAATACTTGCGACAACTTGTAGAATTAAAAGGTCTTCATGATTTATTTCTAATCCTGCTTTGGCAGTTTTTTCAGCTAAGTCTAAATTATTATTATCCATATAAATTGTAGCTAAATATCCATAAGTATTACTTTTTTTAGGATAAACTTTAATAGCAAGTTGAAGAAATTTTATAGCCTTATCATTATTATCTTTTTCTTCTACTGCTTTATTAAATATTCTGCCCCACTCTTGCTCTCTATAAGCTCCAGCTCCTTCAGAAACAGTTGAAAAAATATTTCCATCAATAATAATTGGCTTTTCTAATCGAGTTTCAGGGTCTATTGAATTTGCTCTATCAAACATGTCCGCCATTTCGTCCCATCTTTCAGAAGGCAATAGAACATCTCTCGCATATAAATAGGGGACCAATGCATTTTCAGGTTCAATTATGAGAGCTTTCTTAAAAAAGTCTTCTGCCTTTTCTAAGTTATTTTCATTGACATACATCAATGCTGATGTAAATTCTGGACTTCTACATCCTGTTAAAAGTATTAAAGTTAAAAATAATAAAACTGAAATTCTTTTCAGCATTTTTTTGATTCCTTTCATTAAATAGTAATATTTTCTGTTAGTCGTTTTGAAATGATATTGGCTCGGTTTTCGATATCATTCATTGTGATATTTCTTAATCCATCCACACTAAATTGTGAAACCGTGAAAGATGCAACTGCTGAGCCATAAATTATTGCATCAATTAAATTTTCTTTGCCATATTTAGCAATATACCCACAAAAACCACCTGCAAAACTATCTCCAGCTCCTGTAGGATCAACTAAATTTACACCAGGGAAAACAGGAATATTATCAAGGTTTTCTTTACCTGCTACCATAGAACCTTTTGATCCCTTTTTAATAATTACTGTTTCTGGTCCTTTTGATAATAAAACCTCAGAGGCCTTTTTTAAATCTGAAGTACCTGTTAATTGTTCTGCTTCTTCATCATTAAGTAGAAAAATATGTGTGTGTTGTATAACTTCCCAAAGTTGATCTAAACTAATATCAATCCATAAATTCATTGTGTCAGTAATAAATAAAGTATCACCTTGCATTTGGTTTATAACATTCATTTGTAATTCAGGATGAATATTTCCTAAAAATACAATAGGTGTATGTGTGTGTTCACTGTGAATGATAGGGTTAAAATGTTTAAAGACACCTAAATTTGTAAATGTCGTTTCTCTTGAAGAAAAATCAGGGCTATATTTCCCACCCCAACCAAATGTTTCACCCTCTTCAATTTGAAGATTCTTTGTATCAATATTTTTTGAATTAAATATTGCATGACCATCGTCAGTAAAATCAGTTCCAACAACGCCCACGATTCGAACTTCGGTGAATTGTGATGCCGCCATTGCAAAATATGTAGTAGATCCTCCAATCACTCTTTCTCTTGATTCATGGATTGTCTCAAGATTGTCAAGTGCGATAGATCCTACAGTAAGAATTGGATTTGATGTTTTCATAGGGGTAAAAATTAGGTGTTTTTTTGGTCATATTCCAAGTTGGATTCCGTTATCAAATTGACCGAAATTATACTATGTCACATCTTGAATTTTGCTCTAATTGTGGAGAAAAAAATATCTTTGGGGAAATAGATGGTGGAAATCGTTATCATTGTTTACATTGTAATGCGATTCACTATGAAAATCCAAAACCAACATCAACCTTAATTTGCGTAAAAGAAAATAAGCTCCTTTTAGTAAAACGAGCAGTGGAACCCGGCAAAGGTCTTTGGGGGCTTCCTGGTGGCTTTATTGAATTAAATGAAACGCCTGATGAAGGAGCAATTAGAGAACTTAAAGAAGAAACAAATTTAGATGCTGTTGTTAATTGCCAGTTGGGATATACTTGTCATTATAACACCATGCATGGAGATATTCTATTATTAGCTTTTTTAATGAATGTTAATAACTATTCTAAAATGAAAGCTGGAGATGATGCCGATGATGCAAAATTATTTTCATTAGATAATTTACCTAAATTAGCATTTGAGTCACATGAAAAAATTGTTCAACTTTATTTTGAATATATTATAAAAACGAAAAATTAATTATGAAAAAAGTATTAGTTATACATGGTCCCAATATCAATTTAATTGGGTTAAAATCTGCAAAAGATGGTTCTCGCATTACAATTGATAAAATTGATAGAGCAATTAGAAGGAAATCTAAGGAATTAAATTTAGAATTAAAAATCCTAAGAACACATGATGAAGCAAAAGCAGTAGCATTTGTACAGCGGAATCGTAAAACTACACTCGGTGTTGTAATTTCACCATCATCTTGGCATAGAGGAGGATTTACATTGAGTGATACTCTCCATTTTTTAGAAATTCCATATTCAGTTGTGTCATTAGAAAAAACGGAAAAAAGTCTTTTTAATCAAGGAAATCATTTTAATAACCTGTCCGTTATTGATTCTTATTTGGATGGTTTGACTGATTTAAAACATAAAATATCTTGATAGGGTTTCAAAAATATACTTTTATTTGCTTAGATTTTCCGACTGAAATGGCTGAGAAAATCAGGAAAATTAGATTAAGTTTAGAACCAACAATTGCATGGAAACCAGTTGTAATTTCCCTCGCAGGGTCATCGGGTTGTGGGCATATTTCTGAGGAACAAGATATTTTTGAAGCCAACGATATTATGACAAAATTATCTAAAACACTTCCGCCAATAACAGTAAAATTTTCAATTAAAAATTCATTTCCAAATACAGATATTTATTTTTTTGAATTTGATAATGAATCCGCTATAAATGAACTACATAAGAAAATTAAAAATTGCGGAATTACATTTTCTGAAAGTGAATACCCATTTAAAGCACATTGCACAATTCATTTTAAAGGGAAAATGAACCCGCAGAAAAAAGAACAAATAATGAATACAATTATACCACTGGAAGAATTTGAATTAAATACTATTTCATTTATTTCAGATTATAAACATTTATCACGATTTTCAATGATGAATTCAAATAACACACAATTAAAAGGAGCATAAAGTGAAAAAACTTTTTTATATATTATTTATTTTTGCATGTCAATCAAACCCAACTTACCCGTGGTTCTCAGGCGAATTAGACGAATTAAAACAGATGGTAGGTAGCAAACCAATAATGATGGAATTTTATACTGATTCTTGAGGATGGTGTGTTCGGCTGGAAGCTGATACATTTTTAGACGATAGTTTTTTAAATTTAACAGAACAATTTTATAGTATAAAAATAAACGCTGGTGATAGGAGTGGAAGTAAAATTGCAGAAAAATATAATGTTCATGGTTATCCTACCGTAATATTTATAAATCAAAATGGAGATGAAATTGATCGTATTATTGGATATGGAATTCCTGATGATTTTATTCCTAAAGTAACAAATATTCTTTCTGGAAAAAATACTATACCCTATTTAGAAAATAAATTAAAAAATAACCCAGAAGATTTTTCATCATTATTTATGCTCGGGAAAAAATATATAGACCGAGGTAATTCTGAACTATCAAAAAAATACTTAAATCAATTTATAAATAATTCACCAATTAATATGGAAAATGAAATACAAGATGCACAGTTTTTATTAGCGAAAGCCGATTGGGATAATGGTGAAATTACTCGTCTTGAAAAATTTATATTCGATTATCCTACATCTGAGAATAGCCTTTCTGCGTATCAATTAATTTCTCGTTATTATATTACAACTCATGATACTATTTCTGAAATTAATACATTAAAATTAATGGTTAATGCATTCCCTCAAAATGCAAATGCAATGAATTCGTATGCATGGCGAATGGTTGAATTAAATACAAATTTGGAAGATGCCCTAGAAAAAGCAATACAAGGTGTTGAACTTGCAGATGTTGATTTAAAGCCAATGATTTTAGACACACAAGCTGAAATTGAGTGGATGTTAGGTGATGTAGCGAGTGCAATAAATACAATAAAAAAAGCAATATTATTAAACCCCGAAGATAGTTACCTAAAATCTCAATTAGGTAAATTTGAAAATTGATGATTTAACTAAATTTTAAAAAAAATTCTTTTATTATAGAATTATAAGTTTTTATTGCAAATCGCCTTAAACAACTATTAATTTTACTAATGTTTAAAATACAGGTAAATAATTGAGTCAAATACTTAATAAGAACTTATTTTTGATAAAAGAACATGTTGGAATGTTCAAAGCTGCAAATAATTATGATATATATGATCCTGAAAATGGTGAAATTATTTTAGAATGCAGAGAAGATAAATTAAATATTTTTACAAAAATGTTTAGATTTACAAAATATAAAACCATGACCCCATTCCATATTGAAATTAAAACTCCAGAAGGTAAAACGATATTAACCATTAAAAGAGGTATTTCTATTTTTCTTTCAAATGTTATCGTATTGGATGAAAACAATGAACACATTGGGGTTTTTAAACAAAAGTTTTTCTCAATTGGTGGGAAATTCAATGTATTAAATGCTAAACAAGAAATTTTATGTACTTTAAAAGGAGAATGGAAAGGCTGGAATTTTAAATTCGGATTAGAAAACAAGGAATTTGCAGAAGTTTCAAAAAAATGGTCAGGCTTAGGTAAAGAATTATTTACAAGTGCAGATAATTATATTTTAAAAATTTCAGATGATGTACCTGAAAATAGTACAATGAGGAAATTAATTCTTTCAGCAGTAATGTGTATTGATATGGTGTTAAAAGAAAGATAAAACTTGGTAAGCTAAACTCCCTATATTGCCAAATAATAATATGTATAAAATCATAAATATAGAATCGTGGAAACGAAAAAATCAATTCAATTTCT
>CAZGWH010000071.1:0-9946 GCA_964529325.1 uncultured bacterium
AAATATAATAAATACAACTGCTTGGATTGGCGTTTGAAATGCCCACTCAGGGAATATCAACTGAAATAATATAATCATTACAAAATAACTAAAATAAAATAATGAATTATACCCAATAAAAAGTGAAAAATGATAGGAGAAAAATGAGACCGGACGAATTAAATATTTATTTAGACCTCCACCTCGAATACATTCAATCATTTCAAAAGAGGTTACCCATGATGATTTTAATTGACCTACCATAATTCCAAAAAATATATATACAATTAATTGATTGAGAGTAAACCCATTGATAATTTCAACACCTCTCGTTTCATAAATTCTATCCCAGAGAATATATTCAATTAATACACCTGAAATAACTGCAAATAATCCAACAATTGTATTGGCTTTATATTCTAATGCCTGAATCCATGTCATTCTCATAACCATGAAATATTTACTAATTGCCACTCTCATTATAATTTAGAAATAAATTTTTCTGGATTTGCAAAGAATGATTTCATTGTTTCTTCAACAGGTAATTCTTCAAAAGAAAAAGATGCTGGCGTATCAAGTTCAAATAATTGATTTAAAAAATCCATCATTTCATTATCAGGTAATTCCGCCGTTAAGCACTGATCATTAATTGAAACATTTGGTTTATTAATCAATTTTTCTACATTTAATGATTCTAAGTTTGAACTAAATTCAAACTGCAATCTTCTTTTTGGATTAATTTTTTTAACAAGTGTTTCAAAGTCACCATCATATAATCCTTCGCCCTTATGAATTATAAATACCCGTTTACACAATGCTTGAATATCATTCATATAATGGCTTGTTAATAAAAAAGTTGTCCCATATTGTTCATTATGTTTTGTAATAAATTCTCTAATTCGAGACTGAGAAGTCACATCTAATCCAATTGTAGGTTCATCAAGAAATACAATTTTAGGTCGATGTAATAAAGCTGAAATAATTTCCATTTTCATTCGTTCACCCAAAGATAATCGACGAACTTGTACATTTACTTTATCTCTCACATCCAATAAATCAAGCATTTCATCTAATGTTGATTTGAATTGTTTTTCAGGAATTTGATATATTTTTTGATTTAATAAGAAACTTTCATTCGCAGGTATATCCCACCATAATTGATTTTTTTGACCCATCACAATAGAAACTGTTTTTAAAAAATTATTTTTTCGCTCCCATGGACTAAACCCATCAATTGAAATTGAACCAGATGTTGGATGTAATAATCCAACCATGGTTTTAATTAAGGTTGTTTTCCCCGCACCATTTTCACCTAAAATACCAATAATTTCACCTTCATTAATATCTAATGAAATTGATTTTAATGCGTGAAAGATTTCATACTTACGATTAAAAAATGAATTTACTGCACCTTTTAATCCGGCCTCTCGTTTAAAGATTTTAAATTCTTTTGATATGTTATTTACTTGGATTGACATAGCCAATAAATTAAATAATAAAAATTAATAAAATGAACATATCTTATATTAGGAAAGCATTAATTGAAAATTGTATTTTTTACATCTATCCTATCATAAATTCAGTGATATTTGTAAAAAAATTTAGAAAGGAATCCGATGAATCAGATTCTAAAATATATAATAATTAGTATTTTAACATTTAATAGCGTTTTTCTTATTGGTCAAAAAGAAGCGATTGAATCCTTTGAAATAGATGTAGAAAGACGAAAACCGAAGTTAAATCATTCAAATCCTCGATCCGATAATTCATTTGAAGATATTATAAAAGATATGGATGAAATCCCTGGTTTATTTAAAATGTATTGGGATAAAGATAAGGATAAGGTTTTCCTTGAAATTCAGCAAAACCAACTGGATAAGGTTTTTATCTGTGATGTAACTCGAAGTAGTGGTGACGCATTTATGTTTGATAGTGGTGCAATGTTACAAAGTTTTCCATTTATTTTTAAAAAAGTAGGGAGCAGAATTCAATTTATCCATCAAAATGTTTATTTCAGAGCTGAACCAGATGCGGCAATAAGTAAAGCAATTGATAATAGTTTTTCTCATTCTATTATTGGAAGTGCTTCAATTGAAGGAGACCCTCATCCAAAAAATGGTGCTTTATTAATTGATGCAAAAGATATTTTCATTCAAGATATTCCAAAAGTTGGATTAATTTCGGGCTATTTTAAACGCAAATATAATTTAGATAAACGGAATAGTTATTTTAATGAAATTACATCATTCACAAATAATACCGAAATTGATGTTTCACTTCATTTTAAAAATAATAAACCTAAATCAGCATACACACTTCCAGATCCAAGCTCAATGGTTCATAAGTATCATTTTAGTTTAAGTAATATACCAGAATCTGATTTTGAACCACGAATGGCAGATGACCGAGTTGGACATTTTTTAACAATGTATCAAGATTATTCTTCACTCATGCAAGATTCTCCCTATGTGCGATATGTAAATCGATGGCATTTAGAAAAAGCAGAACCACGATTTGAAATGTCAAAACCCAAGAAGCCAATTGTCTATTGGATTGAAAATACAGTGCCTGTTGAATATAGAGATGCTGTAAGAGAAGGGATTTTATTATGGAATAATGCATTTGAAAAAATTGGTTTACAAGGTGCAATTGTTGTAAAACAAATGCCCGATGAAGCAGAATGGGATCCTGGAGATGTGAGATATAATGTTATTAGATGGATTATCAGACCAGGGGCTGGGTATGCCGTAGGACCATCTAAAGCAAATCCATATACCGGTGAATTATATGCAGCAGATATAAGAGTAAGTTCAGATTATGTACGATTTTTCCACAGAAAATACACCGAATTTATTGAAACCATTGATGCCAAAAATATGGATAGTGATGTGGCTTTTGATAATTGGTGGAAAAATAATTTACCTCAAGATGAAAAAAATGATGGAAATTCGTGTGAATATGCAACTGAAAAAATGAATGAAATGGATTTTGCCTGGAATTATATTTCGGGAACCGAAAATTTAGGAAATATTGATTTACAACAATTTGTACATGATGGCCTTGTAGATTTAATTGTCCATGAAGTAGGGCATACATTAGGCCTTAGACATAATTTTAAAGCAAGTTCAATATTTACACCCGAACAATTAAAAAGCAAAGAATTTACTGAAGAACATGGTGTAACGGGTTCTGTTATGGATTATAATCCTGTAAATTTATCGGCGGATAAAAATTCAAATGGAAAATATTTTCAAACTCAATTAGGGTATTACGATTATTGGGCAATTGAATATGCCTATGGTTTTTCTGAAAAAGGACAGAGTGAAGAAAATTATTTAGAATCAGTTGCAAGTAAAGTGAGTGAGCCATTTCTACAATTTGGAACTGATGAAGATGCACGAAGTAGTTCTAGAGGAATTGACCCAATGTGTTCACGCCATGATATGTCAACAGACCCAATTGCATATTATAATGACCGAATTATTTTAGCAAATGAATTATGGGATTCAATTTTAGATAAATTTGAAAAAGAAGGTGAACGATATCCAAAAATAAGACGAGTCTTTGGGTTGGGTGTTTCGGAATATGCTCGTTCAATTGCAAATACAGCTAAATTTGTGGGTGGTATTTATCACCGAAGAGATCATGTTGGAGACCCAAATGGGCGAATACCATTTGAAATTGTATCTGCTGATAAACAAAGAGAAGCTGTTCAATTTTTAAGTAAAAATATTTTATCTCAAGATGCATTTAATTTCTCACCAGATTTATTAAATAAATTAGCGCCTGAACGATTAGGAGACTTTAAAGGGACCACTTGGAGAATTTCGCGAATTGATTTTCCAATTAGAGGAATGGTACAATATTTACAATCTAAAACTCTTTATTCTTTATATGCACCAGTAAGAATGCATCGAATGCTCGATAATGAATTAAAAATAAATTCACGAGAAGATAAATATACATTATCTGAAATGTTTGAATCGCTTCGTTCAGAAGTTTGGCAAGAAGTAGATAAAAGACAAAATATAAATAGTTACCGTCGAGAATTACAACGAGTGCATTTAAAAATGTTAATCCACATGGCAATAAAATCTAATAATCAATTTCCTAGAGATGCAATTTCATTAGCGCGGGCTGATTTAGAATACCTACAAAAAAGAATGTCTCGTTTAACAAAATTACAATCATTGGATTCATATACAAAAGCACATATGGCTGAAAACTTATCAAAAATCGATGCCGCATTAAACGCTCAATTACCAAAAGAATTTTAATATTTTTATCTCGATTTAGCGAAGATTTAATAATCTTCGCTAAATTTATTTTTTACAATTCTGGTAATGTATAAAATACATTTTCCCTCGTAAATTTCACCCCTTAATTATACTTAATATTTGAAAGGTTTCCATGACTAAAGGTGTTACACCTAAGAGTGAAGATTTTAATCGCTGGTACACAGATGTTATTACAAAAGCACAACTTGCAGATTATGGTCCTGTAAAAGGAACCATGGTAATTCGCCCGTATGGATTTGGAATTTGGGAAGCAATTCGAGATGCATTTGATAAACGGTTTAAAGAAACGGGACATGTAAATGCCTACTTTCCTTTATTTATCCCAAAATCATTTTTATCAAAAGAAGCTCAACATGTTGAAGGATTTGCAAAAGAATGTGCAATTGTAACTCATTCACGATTGAGAGCAACTGATAATGGAAAAAGTGTAGAAGTTGATCCTTCTTCTAAATTAGAAGAAGAAATTATTGTTCGCCCAACAAGTGAAACCATTATTTGGTCCATGTATAAAAAATGGATAAATTCATATAGAGATTTACCCATTTTAATTAATCAATGGGCGAATGTAGTTCGTTGGGAAATGCGAACACGGTTATTTATCCGAACAAGTGAATTTCTTTGGCAAGAAGGTCACACAGCACATGCAACAGCAGAAGAGGCTTTGGAAGAAACAAGAAAAATGCTCGAAGTATATAGAGAAGTTGTTGAAGATATTATGGCCGTACCTGTATTGACGGGGCGAAAATCAGAGTCTGAAAAATTTGCAGGAGCTGTAGAAACATATTGTATCGAAGCAATGATGGGTGATAAAAAAGCACTTCAAGCAGGAACTTCACATTATTTAGGCCAAAATTTTGCGAAAGCTTTTGATGTTACATTTCAAACAGAAAACAATACAGAAGAACTTGTTTATGCCACAAGTTGGGGCGTCAGCACCCGTTTAATTGGTGCTCTCATAATGGTTCATGGAGATGATAAAGGACTTAGATTGCCTCCAAAAGTTGCAACAAATCAAGTAGTTATACTTCCAATCGCGAAAAAAAATATGAGCATGGAACCAATCATTGAATATATTCAACCAATGATAAATAAATTTAAAGAGCTCGGGATTCGATATCATATTGACAATCGCGAAAAAATGTCACCTGGATTTAAATTTAATGAATGGGAAATGAAAGGTGTACCTATTAGAGTAGAAGTTGGTGCTAGAGATATGGAGAATAATCAAGTTTTTGTTGCACGACGAGATACAGGTGAAAAAGAATCTATCACTTTAGATGAATCTGGAAATACCATTTTTAAGCTGTTAGATGAAATCCAAGAAAATATGTTTAATCAAGCTGTAAAATTTAGAGAAGAAAACACCTTTCAAGCTAATAATTGGGAAGATTTTAAATCTAAAATTAATCAGGGTGGATTTGTAAAATGTGGTTGGGATGGGACAGAAGAAACAGAAATGAAAATTAAAAATGAAACTAAAGCAACAATTAGATGTATTCCTTTTGATGAAAATCCTAATGAGTTAACATGTATATTTACGGGAATTCCTGCAAAAAATGAAGTGATTTTCGCTAAAGCCTATTAATGGTAAAAGAAGCTACTGGAATTGTTTTAAAATCAATTTCTTATTCCGAATCAAGTTTAATTTCGCGAATATATACAAAAGAATTTGGTAAAATATCAGTTATGGCTCGTGGTGCTAAAAAGGCGAAGGGTGGAAAAGCAGGAATGTTAGAACCCATGAATATTGTAGAATTACAAATTAACTTAAATGAATCTAGAGATTTGCAAATTCTAAGAGAAATTTCAATTAAACAAAATCTTTCTCATATTCGATCAAATATTCAGAAATTAGCGATTGGCTTAGTCATGGTAGAAATTTTAGATAAAACAACTCAAGCAAATGACCAATCTGAAATTTTATATAGACTAATTCAAAAATCATTAATTACACTCGATAATAACTCAAATAACCATTTAACCCTTATGTTATTTTACCATTTACAATATTCTAAATATTCTGGATTTAATCCTATTCAAGAGCATTGCCATCAATGTAGCGATGTATTAACTGAGGCAAACCTCCATTCTCAAAATGGATATTTATATTGTAAAAATTGTAATCATAATGATGGAATATTTCTATCGAATGATAATTTAAATTTATTAAAGTTATTATCTTCAACTCATATTAATGATTTACAATCTATTGAAATTAATTCTAAGACGGTTCAAGTTCTTGAACAATATCTAATTCAATTTATGGTATTTCATTTACAAGGCATGCATAATATTAAATCATTAAATTTTTTAAACGAAGTGGCATTTGCATGAGTAATAATGTTCGAATTGACTTAAATGATTATGAATTTAACAAAGAAAGTAAATTAGGATGCTATATTATTCATGGGTTTTCTAGTTCAACTTATGAAACAAAAGAACTTGCTGAGTTTTTAGGCAAGAATGGTTATCATACACTTACTCGTAACTTACCTGGACATGGGACAGATGTAGATGAATGTAATCGAGTTAAATATCAAGACTGGCTATCTTTTATTGAACAAGATATTGCTGATTTATCGAATAAAGTAGATAAAATATGTGTTATAGGAATGAGCATGGGTGGTGCGTTAGCTCTTCATATTGCATCTCTTTTTCCTGTAGAATGTATGATCTCAGCAGCACCTGTGATTGTTTTTAAAAAACCATTAAAGCTAAAATATTTAAATTCCGTTCTATGTACTTTTATACCAACCATTTCTAAAGCTTCATTTTACCCTAAGGATATTAGAGATGATTTAACTTTTTTCGGCTATAATCAATACCCAATGATTGCTTTAAATGAATTTAGGAAAATGAATAAAGGAATTTTAGATTCATTAAATAAAATTAAATGTCCTACACTATTATTACATTCAAATAAAGATGAGACCTCATTACCTCAAAATATTGAAATAATAAAAAATAAAATCAATTCAAAAATTATTTTAACAAAATACTATGATGGTGCAACACATAATATTTTTGTAAAAAGTGAAGATCAAAAAAATATTTTTAATGATGTTCTCGTGTTTTTACAGGAATACATTTCTTGAGATATCAATATACCAGTCGTGGATTTAGAAATTCATTTAATCCGTCTCAATTTTTTATTCCTGAAGGAATAAAAAAAATCATCATCATAAATATTGTTATATTTATTCTTATTGAATTATCAGGATTAAAATTTGCTATATTTAGAGAATTTGGATTAATTCCTGAAAAATTATTATTTGATATGGCTATTTGGCAACCATTTACTTATATGTTTTTACATGATGGATTTTTTCATATTTTACTTAATATGTTATTTTTATGGATGTTTGGACGAGAAGTTGAAACAACATGGGGTAAAATTGCTTTTTATAAATATTATATGGTAACTGGTGTTGGTGCAGGACTTTTAAATGCAATTATCAATTATAGTTCTACAATTCCTGTTGTCGGTGCAAGCGGTGCCGTATTTGGAATACTTTTAGCATTTTCTGTTTTATATCCTAATCGCATTGTTTTACTCTATGGGTTAATTCCAATAAGAGTAAAATATTTAGTTATGGGATTGGCATTTATTGCATTATTTTCTTCAATCCTTATGAAAGATTCTCGTGTAAGTCATTTAACTCATTTATCTGGCATGATTACTGGTTATTTTTATTTAAATTGGAATTGGTTAAAATGGAAATTCACAAAAATATTTAAACCCAAGCCTCCACCAAAATCATTTACAGTAAACGAGAAAAAACAATCAAAAGTGGATTCTCGATTAATTCAGAAACGAGTGGATGATATTTTAGATAAATTAAGTGAAGATGGTTGGGATAATTTATCTGAAGCTGAACAAAAAATCCTCTATCGTGCAAGTGAAGAATATTCTAGGCGGGATCAACCGAATTAATTTTTGCTTTTGTTTTTGTCATTTCTAAAATTAGTAATGTATTTTTTCTAAAACATTTATGTTGAATAATAAGTGATTTGATAAAATAATAAACTGTACCAAAATAAAATCCATGAAACCACCAGCGATTCATCTGCCCCATTAACCAACCCCCATCAAAAATAACCATTGCTACAAATAATAATGTTGCCATCATTGTTGGTGGGTATAATACGCGTTTTATTGCAATTGATTCTTTATGAAATTTATGGTCTGTTTCTGGGTTTGCTTGAATAAATTCTTTAATTGAAACACCTGTACCGACAAAAAAGAACATGACTAAGGTCTCTCCAGCAAGATAAATTAGACTGATGAAAATATCTAATTTTATTATCCCAATTCCAAAGATACCTAAACTAAAATAATGGTTTAGACCAATTATTGCAAGACCAATAGCGGAAAGAAAAAGTAAAATATAATTGAGTATCATAAAAAAAAACATATCAATATTTATACATTAAACTTAAAGAAAATAACATCGCCATCTTTAACTATATAATTTTTTCCTTCTAATCTTATTTTCCCTGCTTCTTTTAATGCTGACTCGGACTTATGAACCATAAGATCTTCAAAATGATAAATTTCTGCTTTTATAAATCCGCGTTCAAAATCGGAATGAATCACACCTGCGGCACCTGGCGCTGTTGTATTTTTTCTTACTGTCCATGCTCTTACTTCTTTTTCTCCTGCTGTAAAGTATGTTTCTAACCCTAATAGACGATATGCTCTGTTTATTAGCTTAAATAGCCCGGGTTCTGCAAGATTATATTCTTCTAAAAACATTTGCCTATCTTCTTGAGGCATTGTTGAAATTTCTTGTTCTATATTTCCACACAACCTAATTGCTTCACAACCAGTATTTTGAGCAAAATTAAATAATTTTTCTGCTAATTGTCCTCGTTCTGATGATTGAATTTCATTTTCATCAACATTTGCCACATATAAAATTGGTTTATTTGTGAGTAAATTTAAGGTTTTAATTATTCCTTGTTGATTATCAGATAATTCTATATTTCTAACCTGAATTCCATCATTTACTTTTTCAATAATATATTCTAAACATTCTTTTTCAGCAATTGAATCTTTATCACCTGTCCGTGCTTGTTTAGTCACCTTTGTTATTCTTTTTTCTAATGACTCCATATCACGAATTAATAATTCAGTTTCAATGATTTCAATATCACGGGTTGGGTCAAGCGCGCCTTCAACATGGGTAACATTATCATCTTCAAAACACCGCACCACATGTATAATTGCATCTACTGAGCGAATATGAGATAAAAATTGATTTCCTAATCCTTCGCCTTTACTTGCTCCACGGACTAAACCCGCAATATCTACAAATTCAATAGTATTATATATTTGTTTTTTTGGTTTTATATATTGTGAAATTTGTACCATTCGATCATCTGGAACTTCAACAATTCCAACATTGGGATCAATAGTGCAAAAAGGATAATTTTCAGCCGGTATTCCCGACTCTGTTAATGCATTAAATATAGTAGATTTCCCCACATTTGGCAAACCTACAATTCCGACTTGTAAACTCATAGTAAAAATTACGGGGTAAATCCATTATAGAAAAAACGGAATAATACAGTATTTTAGTTTTTTATTGTAAATAGAAGATAATAGGTTTTATTTTTAGTTATGAATTATTTAAATAAAATATCCAATATAAATTGTTTTTCAGAGG
>CAZGWH010000072.1:0-9376 GCA_964529325.1 uncultured bacterium
CAGCGTCCTATTATTAATTTTAATTGAAATATATATAAATTATATTGATTAATTTAAACCTATGAAATTTCAAAAGGTTCTTCTTCTTTTAATACTTACATTTCCGTTATTTAGTAAATCAATTAATGGGTTTGTGAGAGATGATTCCAATGGTGAGCCACTTGCTTATGTGAATGTATTTATAAAATATTCTGATATGGGTACAACTACAAATCAAGATGGATATTTTGTAATTCCCAATATTCCTGATGGTGAAATTATTTTAGTCGCTTCGATTATTGGTTATCGGTTAATGGAAAAGGTTATATCTATTGGCACAATTGAAAATTATAGATTAGAATTTAGATTACCCATTTCATCAATTGAAGGTGAAGAAATTACTGTTTCTGGAATTCGTCAATCATTTAAAAATTGGGCAGAACCTAGCCGAATCACTTTAGATTTCCGAGATATAAAAGTGGCACCTGCATTTGTAGAGGCTGATGTTTTCCGTACACTTCAAAATTTACCTGGTGTACAAACTCTAAATGATTTTTCAAGTGCTCTCTATGTTCGTGGTTCTACGCCAGACCAAAACCTAATTATGTTAGACGGAATTACGGTGTATAATCCTTTTCATTTGGGTGGTGTATTTTCTACTTTTAATACGGATGCAATAAAATTTGCTAATTTTCATGCGGGTGGGTTTTCAGCTAAATATGGTGGACGAATGGGGTCAATTTTAAATATTGTAAATCGAGAAGGAAATACTGAAAAAGTTACGGGGAGTGGAAATATTTCACTCATATCAAGTAAGTTATTGTTAGAAGGACCGATTCCTGAAATACTTGGGCTTAAAGGTTCGTGGATGTTAGCTGGACGGCGAACCTATTTTGATATATTTGCAAATATGGCATGGAGGGCATATAAATCTAACAATGAATCCGATACTCAAGATTCACCTAATGATATCTTCCCTTATTATTTTTATGATATTGAAGCAAAAGTAAATCTGGATTTAAATGCAAATAACCGAATAATTCTGAGTCGGTTTTATGGTGATGATATAATTGATTGGGAATATAAATATTCAAATCAAAATAATTATGTGAATGGTGAATATGCAGAAGTGACTTCTTATGAAAATATTTTTGATTGGAAATGGGGGAATCATTCAAATAGTATTATTTGGCGATATATTGCTAAACCTGATTTAATATTTAAAACGATTTTTGCACAGAGTCGGTTTAAATTTTGGATTGATATTGATGAATATACTTACCGTTCATTTGATGGTGAAAATACAAATTCAGAATTTAAAATAGATGTATTTGACATTGTAGATGATAATACCTCTGAAATTAATTTTATTTTTCAGGGCAACGAAAATCATAAAATTTCGGGTGGGTTACAACATAAAAATGTAAAATTTGATTTAGGAATGAAATTCCATATTGAGGAGTCTGGAGTAGATACGATTGACCAAATACCATTAGATATGAATTCAAATACAACCGAAACCGCTTTATATATTGAGGATAAATGGAATGTAAATCCATTATTTACAATTCAATATGGGTTGAGATCAATGTATTATAATCTTCATAATAAAACTTATTTTGATCCTCGGTTAGCATTCAAATATAATTTTGCATCAAATTTTGCATTAAAATTTAATTTAGGTCGGTATCATCAATTTTTAACAATTGCAAATCCACAAGATGAGAATTTTAGATTTATTGATATTTGGATAGGCTTGAGAGAAGATTTACCTGCTAGTTTTGCCGAACATACAATTATTGGTATTGATTATTTATCTCAAGATGATATTTTATTTAGAGCAGAAGCATATTACAAACATTTTGAAAATTTAGTTACTTTAAAACAAGGAAATCCATTTGTAGATGAAGGTGATTTATTCAAACTGGAAGTGTTCAATGAATTCTGGAATACCGATGCATTTGCGTTCGGGTTAGAATTGTTGGTTAAAAAAACAACGGGTAAAGTAAAAGGTTGGTTCGGTTACACATTTGCAAAAACGATGAAACGAACAGATCTTTGGGGCTGGTATTCTCCTAAGTTTGACAGAACACACACGATTAATATTGTATCAGATTGGGAATTAAGTTCTAAAACTCATTTTAGCACAACCATTAATTTATCTTCAGGAAATCCATATACTCCCATTATTGGGCAAGTAATTTATTGGGATGAAAGTAATTGGAACGGAGAGGATGAATGGTATGAAAATGATGAATATCTTGTAGGAGAAAAAAATAGTAAACGATATCCTATTTATTTTAGATGGGATATTGGCTTTACACGGAATTCAACTTTATTTGGTTTAGATGTAGAATATTATTTACAAATTATTAATGTTACAAATCACATGAACCCATTAATGTATTATCATGATAATAAATATGAATATGTAAATGGTGAATGGACAAATTTAGGAATTGCAAGATATAGTGTTCCTATGTTTCCTATTTTACCCACTTTTGGATTAAGGTTTGAATTTTAATATGAAATTTAAAATTATAATATTATCTCTATTTATTTTTGGGTGTGGTGAATGGGGTGCAGTTCTTGTATCGTCGGATTATGAACCAGTTTTAAATATCTTTGGTCTAATAACACAGGATGAAAGTGGAAGTTTTATTATTGTTACTCGAACTGCAAACTTAGATGAAAATGTAAATTCAGATTATTATGATTATTATAATGATAATTCAGTGAATATAAATATTTATACAGCCGAAGTATATATTATTAATGAAGATAATGATTCTATTAAATTTGAATTAACAAATAGTAATAATAATTATAATAGTCCTTATCAATATACAAATGATGATTTTATCCCTCTACCAAATACAACATATTTTTTAAATGTGAATGACTCTATTTCAGGATTATCAGCAAAGGGCGAATTAACAACACCTAATTTACCTCAATTTAATATGATGGAATTACCTGACACACTCACTATCAATGATCCCTTTACATTGAATTGGATTCCAAGTCAAAATAAAATGGGGATTTCTATTTATAAAGAAAACACTTATTTTGAAGATTTTGTATGTATTAATAATGAAAGCAGATATTATGAAATGAATGATTCAACAGATATATTTAAATTAGAATTATGTGATTATTATTATGATACTGAATTTAATAATGAGTTTATTAGTGGTGTGAATATTCAATTAAGAGAGTATGATAAAAATTATTTTGATTATTTTGTTTTATATGATGAAGATGAATTTATGAATTTTTTAACAGGTCAACCCGGTTCAACTGCAAAAAGTTTTGGAATTGAAGGTGGTCTTGGTGTTTTCGGTTCCTTTATGACGACAAACGAATTTAAATTTATAAAAAGTAATTAAAATTTGTGACCTAAATTAAATGTATATATTATGAAATTGATTAATATCCTTCATGGTTTATTGTTTAAAAATTCAAAATTCGAATGAATACAAAGTATGTATTGATGCAGATAATAAAAAATCTGCAATAAATTATTTTTGTAAGTATGAACATTTGAGTAAAGAAAAATTAACTAAATTATTTAGAATAGTCCTCAAAAAAAAGAAATCTCTGCTAATAAAGTAAATAGTAATTTTATTATTATGGTGTAATCGATTAGTAATACTTTATTAACCCCATTGATTTTTATACATCCTACCGAAATACGATAATTATAATAAGAATTTTAAAATAAATTTTCTTTTTACTCCTTTTTTTGTTGATTTACATCTATAAATGATGGGTATTTTTGCCACCTATTATGGATAAAAATACACACAATTCAAGCCGATTACAGGTAGTAAATCCTGCAACGGAAACCCCGTTTGCAGAATTTCAATTATTAAATATATTACAAATTGAAGAAATTGCAGTTCAATCTCGCAATACTTTTCTTAAATGGAAAAAATCTACTTTAAATGAAAGAGAAAATTTAATTCGTAATATCATTCAATATTTTGAAGATAATAAAAACAGTATTGCTGAAGATATAACAAAGCAAATGGGACGACCTATTTCACATTCAATAAATGAAGTGAATGGTGCAATTTATAGAATGAATGGTTTACTCGATATTTTCAGAAATGCATTAGAAAAAAAACAATTACCCAATATTAATGGTTTAGCTCGGCGAATTACTCGAGAACCATTAGGAGTTATTTTAGATATTGCAGCATGGAATTATCCATTATTAATTGCTGTAAATATTGTAATTGCTTCGATTTTAGCTGGAAACTCCGTGATAATAAAACATAGTTCAACAACACCATTATGTGGTGAGATTTTTGAAAAAGCATTCCATTTTTGTAAAGCACCAAATGGGTTAGTTCAAAATATTATTTGTAGTCATCAAACATTAGCGACTGCAATTAAATTAGGATTATTTGATCATATTTCGTTTACGGGTTCCGTAAATGGTGGTAAAAGTATTTCGGAAGCAAATAAATCAAATTTTATAGGATTAGGTCTTGAACTTGGTGGTAAAGACCCAGTTTATATTTGTGAAGATTCAGAATTAGATTTTGTAATTCCCAATATTATGGACGGTGTTTTTTATAATGCAGGGCAATCTTGTTGTGGAGTTGAACGGATTTATGTTCATGATTCAATTTATGATCAATTTATCAAAGGTGCAATTTTAGAAATGGAAAAATTGGTTGTTGGAAATCCAATGCATTCAGAAACGACAATGGGACCTTTAGCGAGTTCAAAAGCAGTACAGTTTTTAGAAAATCAAAAACAAGATGCTGTAAGTAAAGGTGCAAGCATAATTGAATATTCTAAGGATATTCCTCAAAAAGGGTATTTTATTCGGCCATTTATTGCCGTTGATTGTACTCATGATATGGAAATTATGATGGAAGAATCATTTGGACCGATTGTTGGAATAATGAAGGTAAAATCCGATGAAGAGGCTTTATATTATATGAATGATAGCCAATTTGGTTTAACTGCTTCAATTTGGACAAAGAACGAAAAGAGAGCATTGTTAATTGCAAATGAGTTAGAGACAGGGACTGTATTTTTAAATCGTTGTGATGTCCTTGACCCTGAATTACCTTGGGTAGGTGTAAAAAATAGTGGTCATGGTGCAAGTTTAGGTGAGATTGGAATTCAACAGTTGACTCGACCTAAAAGTTTTAATTTTAAACAAATATAAATGGAGGAATTTTGTCACATCCAATAATTGATGAATTAGTAAATGATGGAATAAATAAAATCAAAATTGGTATTTTTGATGTAGACGGTGTATTACGAGGGAAATATATCAATATGAAAAAATTCGCTTCAGCATTAGAAAATGGATTTGGTTTTTGTGATGTTGTATTTGGTTGGGATATTGAAGATGAGCTTTATGATAAATCTTCTGTAACAGGTTGGGAAACAGGCTTCCCTGATGCACCTGCAAAAATAGATATTCATTCAAAAAGAATAATACCATGGGAGCCAAATACCGCATTTTTCTTAGCAGATTTTGAATCTTCAGACGGAAAATCTTACCCTGTTTGCCCAAGACAATTATTAAAGTCGGTATTAAATAAAGCTAAAAACATGGGTTATTCAGTTAAATCTGCATTTGAATATGAATTTTTTATGTTTAACGAAACAGCACAGACTGTTAGAGAAAAGAATTATCAAGATTTAAACCCATTAACACCTGGAATGTTTGGGTATTCAACAATACGAAATTCGGTGAATTCAGAATTATTTCATGATTTTATTGATATGGCAAATGAAATGGATTTTGAGATTGAAGGAATTCATACTGAAACGGGACCAGGTGTATTTGAAGTTGCTTTAAGTGTTGATGACGGATTATCATCTGCAGATAAAGCAGGATTATTTAAAACATTTTCAAAAGTATTATCTCAAAGACATGATTTGATTACTACATTTATGGCGAAATGGTCGCCTGAATTTCCTGGCCAAAGTGGGCATTTACATCTTTCTTTATGGGATGAAAATAGAAAAAGTGTATTTTATGATGGCAAAGATGAGTATGGTATGAGCGAAACAATGAAATATTTTTTAGCGGGACAATTGCTTTTATTACCTGAAGTTTTACCGATGATTGCACCAACTATTAATTCATACACTCGAATGATAAAAGGATTTTGGGCTCCAACAAATTCAAATTGGGGTTTTGAAAATAGAACATGTGCAATGAGAGTTATTTCGGGTGCACCGAAACATCAACGGATTGAATCTCGTATTTCTGCTGCGGATGGAAATCCACATTTAGTTTTAGCAGCTACAATTGCATGTGGATTGTATGGAATTGAAAATAAATTGGAATTACAATCACCGGTGAAGGGGAATGCGTATGATTTGGAAAAATCTCTACATAATTTAGAATTACCAAATACATTAGATAAAGCCACTGAAAAATTTAAAAATAGTAAAATTATGAGAGAAATTTTTGGTGATACATGGGTAAATCATTTTACAATATCTAGAGAATGGGAATCAAAGGTGTATAAAGAAAATAAAAAAACAGATGTGGATTGGAATTGGATGTTAAATAGATATTTTGAGATAATATAATGGTACAATATAATTTCCCAACAGTTGTTTTATTTGGTGAGAATTCTGTAGCTGAAATCCCCAAAAGGCTAAATGAATTAAATTTAAAAAGTTGTATGCTTGTGACAGATTCTGGATTAATTTCTGCTGGGCTTGTTGACTTTTTTAAATTTGTATTTGAAGATACATCAATTAAAATAAATGTTTTTTCGGAGGTTCATGCCAACCCATTAGAAGAAGATGTGGTAAATGGAGTTAATTTTTATAAAATATATAATTGTGATTGTATAATTGCACTAGGCGGTGGAAGCCCAATGGATGTTGCAAAAACAGTTCGTTTTATGGCAGTTCATGAATTTCCATTAGATCAATATGATGATGCACTTGGTGGGGATAAATTAATTATAAACTCATTACCTCCATTATTTGCTATTCCAACTACAGCTGGAACAGGAAGTGAAGTGGGAAGAAGCTCAGTGATCACTTTAAAATCTACAGGGAAAAAAACAATATTTTTCCACCCAGATTTAACACCGGATATTGCAATACTTGATCCTAATTTTACACTTGGATTACCGCCACATATTACTTCTGCGACTGGCGTGGATGCTTTTACTCATTGCTACGAAGCATTTATTGTGGATAGCTTTCACCCAATGGCAGATGCAATTGCAATAAAAGGTATGGAACTTGTATTAGAAAATTTACCGTTAGTTTTAAAAAATGGAAATGATATTACAGCGAGAGGAAAAATGTTATTATCAGCCACAATGGGTGCAACTGCATTTCAAAAAGGTTTAGGGATGACACATTCGATGGCTCATCCAATGTCAGCTGAATTTGGTACACATCACGGTCTTGCAAATGCATTATGTTTATCTGCTTGTGTTCAACAAACATTAGAAAAATCCAAAGAAATTCCATCATTAAATAAAAAGTTGAATATAATTGCTAAATTATTTCATTCAACAGCAACGGCAGAAGAATTACCTAAGTTAATTCAAGAATTCATAGTATCTCTTGGAATAAAATTGGGACTTCAACATCATAATATTTCTAAATCAAATATTGAAAACTTATCAGAATTAGCATTAATCGATTCATGTCATCAAACACATCCATATACCGTAAATAAATCTGATTTCATAGATTGTTTTATGGAGTCATTTGTTGAATAGAAAAGTTATTGCAATTCGCCATGTATTATATGAATGCCTTGGTTCTTTTGAAGAAGTGCTTGAAAAAAAGGGGTATGAAATTGAATATTTGGATGCAGGAGTTGATGATTTAAATTTAATAAATTCTAATTCTCCTGATATATTATTTATTTTAGGAGCTCCTCTCGGTGTGTATGATGCAGAAGACTATCCTTTTATTACAGAGGAAATTAAAATAATTAAATCTCGAATCCATAATAATTTACCTACTTTTGGAATATGTTTTGGAAGCCAGTTAATTGCAGAAGCAATGGATGCAAAAGTATATTTTACGGGGAAAAAAGAAATTGGTTGGAAACCGATTGAAATATCTAATTTTGGTGAACTATCATCTTTTTCCGTTTTTGATGAAAATCCATTTGTTTTACATTGGCATGGTGATACTTTTGATTTGCCAAAAGGTGCACAGCGTTTAGCTAGTACAGATATAACGCCAAATCAAGCATTTAGTGTTGGAGAAAATATTATGGCAATTCAATTTCATCCTGAAGTCACTTTGAAAAATTTAGAGCGATGGTTTATTGGTCATTTAATTTCAATAAAAGCACAAGAAGGTGTTACCGTTCAATCATTGCGTCAAGACTCAATTAAATATGCAAACCGACAAGAAAAAGTCGCTCAACAGTTTTTAGAAAATTGGTTAGCTGAATTGGTATAACGAAAACTATCTAAATTAAATTTAAGCCTACTCTAATCCAGCAAATAAAAATTGTAGTAAAACCCATTAAGAATATATAAAATCTTAAATGTACTTTATTATTTGGTACACGGATAAAACTATGAAGATATCGACTCACTACAAATACCCATGCTAAATAAACATCAATTTGAGTCCATTGATTTAAAATTAATAATAACCCAATCCAAGTATAAAATAAAATTGGAAGCTCGAATAAATTTTTATAATGTTGAGAAATAGTTGTTAAATATTTTGGTATTTCATCTCGATTGAATAGTTTTAAATGTTTAATATGTACTTCTTTTGAAAGGACTGCTAACGAATTTGAAACACCTAAGTATAATGTCACGAGTAATGTTAAAATAACCATACTGAATAGTGGTAAAATTAATTCGGATTGATTCATATTTTTTTCTCCATTTGAAAATGTGCCCCAATATTAGGGATATTAAACTTTTCACTGCAAATTATAAATTCACACTTTTTATAAAAATTGACTGCCTTAATTCGTGCGTTGCACCATAAAACTTTACCATTTTTTGATCTAATAATTTTAAAACATTCATTTAACAATTTTTCACCAATACCATTGGATTGATAATTTTCAAGGACAGCCATACCTCGTAGTCGCCATTCATTCGTATTATTTTCTCTATTTTCAGGATAAATAGTTGCAGTCGCAATAATTATTTCATGATCAAATCCACCCATGTGAATTGTATTTTCATTATCATCTTCTTTTATTGATGCTAATTCAGGTGGTTGGTTTTTTCTCAGAATTGGTGCTCTGATTGTTATTGCATCTTTAGTTGTGATTTCTTGAATTTTTATATTCATTTCTATATTTAAAATTACTTTAAATAGAATTAATAAACCCAGAATTCTCTTTGGGGTTTGCTAATTTTATTAAATTTTATATTTTTTTACTAAAGTTTCCTGAATCTTATCC
>CAZGWH010000073.1:0-9358 GCA_964529325.1 uncultured bacterium
GTTGCACTTAACATTACCGATGATGATGGGCATGATTGGTATGGTTATATTTAATATTATTGACACTTATTTTATAGGGAAATTAGGAACAATTCAACTCACAGCAATGAGCTATACTCTTCCAGTAATAATGATAGTGGGGAGTATTGCTATGGGGATTTCTGTTAGTATTACTGCTGTTGTTTCTTTAGCTATTGGTGAAGAAAATACCTATAAAGTACAACGGTTGACTACAGATGGAATTTTTCTTTCTTTATTATTGGTAGGTATTATTTCATTATTTGGATATATTTCAATTTATCCACTATTTTTGTTATTAGGTGCAACTTCTGAAGTTATGCCATTTATAGATCAATATATGTCAATTTGGTATTTTGGAACCATTACTATAGTTATTCCAATGGTTGGAAATAGTGCCATTCGTGCAACAGGCGATACAAAAACACCAGCAAAAATAATGTTAGTTGCAGTCATAATAAACATAATATTAGATCCTATATTTATTTTTGGTCTTGGGCCAATTCCAAATATGGGTATTACTGGTGCTGCAATTGCAACAGTAATAAGCAGAAGTATTACACTATTTGTTTCGATGTGGATGTTAATTAGAAAAGTAAAGATTATTTCATTCATACTACCTTCAATAAAACAATTAATAACATCATGGAAAATAATTTTACATATCGGGCTACCTGCAATAGCAACTGGAATGATAATTCCTTTTTCAACTGGAATAATAACAAAAATGATTTCTGTATTTGGAAATTCAGCTGTTGCAGCATTTGGTATTGCATCTCGAATTGAAAGTGTTGCCCTAATATTTTTAATGGCCCTAGGATCAGTTTTAAGCCCATTTGTTGGACAAAATATAGGTTCAAAAAAATATGACAGAGTAAAACAGGGGATTAAATACAGCCATTTATTTTCCATTATTTGGGGTATTTGTATTGCTATTTTACTTGCAATTTTTGGAAGAAATATTGGAAAATATTTTGATTCAAGTACAGAAGTTATAAAAATAGTTTCTATTTATTTTTTGATTAGACCTATAAGTTTTGGATTTCAGGGAATATTTAAACAAGTAACAACTATTTTTAATGTATTAAAAAAACCAATTAATTCTTCTTTGATAATTATTTTTCAAATGTTCGTATTATATATACCACTCTCTTTTTTAGGGGCAGAAATATTCGGACTTTATGGTATATTTTTTGCTATGTCCACCTCTTATATAATTACAGGTATTATTTCAGCTCTATTTCTTAAATTTTCAATTAATAAATATATCCAGGTATTTTCTAATTATTAATTTTAATTAATATTTAATTGAACGCCCAATAGTAATATCACATCAGGGTCGTATTTTGTAAAATTATCATCAATAAATTTCGAAAAAATCAATACAATAGTATATTTAAAATAATGCAATTGTATAAATTTGTAATTTCATTTTGAACCTCAAGTAAAATTCACTTATAATTACCTGTGCGGAAAATTACACATATCATATTATCATTATGTTTTTTATTAAGTATTGGCTCAACGGCATCTATAATAAAATCCTGTAGTATGTTTAAATGTAACATAGAAAAGATTGTTTTAAGTTGTTGTTGTAAAATTGAAAATAATCAAAAATGTTCATGTGAGAAAAAAATAACAGTTAAGGAAACGGATATTGATATTGCAATACAATCCCGCAGTCAAAGTGATTTTCAAGAAAATATAGCAATTTATTGCTTAACTGAAAATGTTCAATTAAATTCAGTTTATATTCAATCTTCAAAATCATATCTTCAACAGAAATTTAAGTATTTACACTCCATAAATCTACCTCTTCGAATTTAGACACTCGTTTTAGTACTTTTTGTCGTCCAATATTTTTGGACATATTTATTAAATTAAATCAGAAAACGATATGAATAAATTCATTTTCATGGCATTACTGATTGGTTGTGGCATAAGTAAAGAGTTTACATTAAAAGAATTAACATCAATTGCATTTGATCATAATTCAGAAATTTTAGCTTATACTGAATCTGTAATTGCTTCAAAACATTATAAAAATACTGTTGGAACATTACCAAACCCCCGCTTGAGTGGTGGATATTTTATTAATCCAGTTGTTACAAAAGAAGGTCCTCAAGAATGGAAAATTGGTTTAAGCCAATCTATTCCATTTATTGGGAAATTATCCTTACAACGAAAAATTGCGACACATCAAATTGCTCAAGCTGAGATTTCATTATTAAAATCCAAATTAAAAATTCAAACAAAAGTATGGAATTTATTTGAGAAAATTCAAAAAAATAGAGATGAAATTGAAATTGTTCAACAGTCTTTAGATTTGAGTAAGCATTTAGAAGCTGTCATAATTTCAAAATATAAAACCTCAACAATTGGGCATCCAAACTTAGTTCATATTCAGTTACGAATTATAAAATTAGAAAATAAATTATCTGATATGAATGATATTTTTCATGTGCTATGGCAAGAATTGGAATTTGTAATTGGATTACATATTCAAGGATCATTGCAGAAATCTGATAATATGATAGAAAATAATATTGGAATTAATTTAAATGCTGACCTTCTTTTAAATAAGGAAAAAGTTGAAATTGCTGATAAACAAGTTAAATTGAGTAAACTTGAGTATATTCCTGATTTTACGATTGGAATGGATTATATAAAATTAGATAATATTGATTCTGATAAAAATCCACTTATAATGAAAATGGGTATTTCATTACCGATATGGCCGTTTAAAAATAATAATATCATAAACAGTAAAAAATCAAATTATAAAGCAAATGAATATATATTGAAAGATACTCAAAATAAAGTAGAAACAAAATTAATTGATATTCAAAATAAAATTAATGAATATAAAAATGATATTGATATGTATCAAACAATGTTAATTCCAAAGGCAATTGAAGGTTTTGAATTGGCTGAATCTGCATATATTTCAGGGAATTTAAGTTTTTCGGATATGATTGCATCACTTCAATTATTAATTGAATTAAAGTTTGAAGCTGTTAATGTGGATTTTAATAATCAAATTGCAGTCGCACAATATTATGATTTAACAGGACAGTTAATTACAAAATTAAAAAATGAGGGTAATAATGAATAAATTTAAAATTATACTTACATTAGTAATTGTATTTATGGTCGGATATTGGGTGGGTAATCCAAGTGGAAAAGTTGCACATTTACATGAAGAAAAAGTAGAGGAAACAGTTTGGACATGTTCAATGCATCCAAATGTTAAACTACCTGAAAAGGGTCAATGTCCAATTTGTTTTATGGATTTAATTCCATTGACTTCTAATAACTCAGGCGAGGATGGAGTTGTGCTTAAATTATCAAAATCAGCAGAGAAATTGGCTGAAATCCAAACGACAATGGTTAAAAAAGAGGATGCATTTGCTGAAATAAATGTAATTGGTAAATTGGAATTTGATGAATCTCGTATCAAAACTATTTCGGCGTGGATTGGTGGAAGAATTGAACGGCTATATGTTGATTACACCGGAATTCCTGTAGAGAAGGATAATCATTTATTAGAAATTTATTCACCTGAAGTTATATCTGCACAGGAAGAATTCTTAACCATTTTGAAAACATCGTCAGAGATTGGATTAAAAGCATCTCGAGAAAAGCTGTTATTATTAGGTGTAACGCCAGATCAAATTAGTCAGTTACAAAAGAGGAAAAAAGTACAGAAAACATTGACGGTATATTCCCCAATATCAGGAACTGTCATAGAAAAGAATGCCCAAGAAGGAGAATATATAGCAACAGGAAAAGAATTATTTAAAGTCGCTGATTTTTCAAAGTTATGGTTAGTGATGGATATTTTTGAATCGGATTTACCATTTGTTTATTTGGGGCAAGAAGTTGAATTTGAAGTTAAAAGTCATCCTGGAAAAACTTTTTTTGGAGACATTTCATTTATTTCGCCAACACTTAATCCATTGACAAGATCGGTAAAAGTAAGAGTGAATATTGATAATTCTGATTTACAATTTAAACCAGATATGTTTGTGAATGCGGTAATAAAATCTCAATTAAATGTGAATGGAGATGTGATTCAAAATCAGTATGTAGGAAAATGGATTTGCCCAATGCATCCTGAAGAGATTCATGATCATTTTACGCAATGTACAATTTGTGGAATGGATGTTGTAAAAATAACAGATATTAATCATATTGTTGGGGTAAATGAAAACACCACAAATGAAAATCCACTCATTATTCCAATTACTTCTGTTCTACGAACAGGTTCAAGATCGATTGTTTATGTTCGTAATGAGAAGGATAATACCCGCCTATTTGAAATGAGAGAAATAATAATTGGACCTAAATCGGGGACTAATTATATTGTTTTTGATGGGTTAGAAATAGGTGAAGAGGTTGTATCTCATGGTGCATTTAAAATTGATTCAGAAATGCAAATTTCAGCATACCCAAGCATGATGAATTTTAGTGAAAAAAGTGATGATATTATTAAGATTCCAAATTTAAATAAAGATATTATCAAAAATATTTTAATCGATTATATAAATTTTCAGGAAAGTTTAGCAAGTGATGAATTTAAGCAATCATTTAATAATTTCCAAAAAATCTATCATCAAATTGAAAATTGGGATATAGATATTCAACGGTTAACAGATATTTCAAAATTAAGAAAAGTATTTCATTATTTATCGAATCAGATAATATCTAATTCAAATTTAATCGGTGGAAATGAAGGATTAAATGTTGCTTATTGTCCAATGGCATTTGATAACGCAGGTGCATCATGGGTTCAAAAAGGAGATAGAATTAATAATCCTTATTTTGGTGCAAGTATGTTGCGGTGTGGTGAAATTACAGAAAAAATTGGTTTAGAAAATGATTAATAAACTTATACTTTTTTGTTTGAAAAATAAATTTTTAGTTACAGCTGTAACTGTTATTTTATTTGTTGTCGGATTATTAACCGCACCATTTGATTGGAATATTTATGATTTACCTCGCTATCCCGTACCTGTAGATGCGATTCCTGATATTGGTGAAAATCAACAAATTGTTTTTACAGAATGGATGGGTCGCTCTCCGAGAGATGTGGAAGACCAAATTACTTATCCATTAACGGTTGGCATGTTGGGAATTCCTGGTGTAAAAACAGTTCGTTCATATTCTATGTTTGGTTTTTCAACTATATATGTCATTTTTGAAGAAGATGTTGAATTTTATTGGAGTAGAAGTCGAATACTCGAAAAGTTAGCATCGCTTCCAACGGGAACATTGCCTAAAGAAGTGAACCCATCATTGGGTCCTGATGCAACAGCTTTAGGACAGGTTTTTTGGTACACATTGGAAGGAAGAGATGAAGATGGAATTCCAACAGGTGGTTGGGATTTAGACGAACTTCGTTCAATTCAAGATTATTATGTTCGGTATGGATTAATGTCTGCAAATGGAATTGCTGAAGTTGCCTCGGTAGGGGGGCATGTACGAGAATACCAAATTGATGTAAATCCAGGTGAAATGTTTACCTATAAAGTATTATTACAAGATATTTATAAAGCGGTTCAAATGTCAAATGTTGATGTTGGAGCGAGGACAATTGAAATCAATAAGGTTGAATATGTAATTCGGGGTTTGGGTTTTATTAAAACGGTAGAAGATATAAATGAGACGGTTGTAAAAGTTGTAAATAATGTACCGATTAAAATTAAGCAAATTGCAAATGTTACTTTGGGGCCAGCTTTACGCCGTGGAGCTTTAGACAAAGAAGGAGTTGAAGCTGTTGGGGGTGTTGCAGTTGTTCGATATGGAGAAAATCCATTATCAGCAATAAAAAATATAAAGGATAAAATTCGTGAAATTTCACCCGGGCTTCCCCAAAAAATGTTGGAAGATGGAACATTAAGTCAAGTAACTATCATACCATTTTATGACCGCACTGAATTAATTCATGAAACATTAAATACACTAAAAGATGCTTTAACGGATGAAATAATTATCACCATCATTGTTGTTTTATTTTTAGTAATGAATATTAAAGCGGCATTTATTATCTCCGGATTACTTCCGTTGGCCGTAATTTTTACTTTTATTGGGATGAAATATTTTGGGGTGGATGCAAATGTTGTAGCCTTATCTGGAATAGCAATTGCAATTGGGACCATTGTAGATATGGGAATAATTCTCACTGAAAATATTTTAAGGCATTTTAAATCTGCGAATCCTGAAGAAAGTAGTTTGGATATAATTTTCCAAGCAAGTAAAGAGGTGAGTGGTGCGATATTAACGGCAATTTCAACCACAATTATCAGTTTTTTACCTATTTTTACTTTAGAGGGTGCTGAAGGTAAATTATTTAAACCGTTAGCATTTACAAAAACATTTGCATTAATTTCTTCTGTTATTATTACGCTAACAATTTTACCTGCACTCGCTCATTTTATTTTTGGAAATCAACATAAAAAAAATGAAGATAATAAAATTATTCCAATAATTTTTGGAGTGATAGGTTTTGGGATTTTATTTACTTCAGCATGGTGGGTTGGTATTTTCTTTTTACTCTACTGTTTTTATAATTTATTTCATAATAAAATTAAAATACTACACCGATTTAAAAAAGAAAATATAAATATTGCTCTTCCTATTATATTAATGATGTTGTTATTGAATAATCATTGGCAACCATTAAAGCAACAAGCGGGTTTTTTTTACAATTCATTATTTGTGTTGTTTATACTTTTCTTTATTTTAGGTTCAATGTTTTTTCTAAATAAATATTATAAACATATTTTACATTGGTGTATTGACAATCGAAAATTTACTGCAATTGTTCCTGCAATTTTTATAGTACTTGGAATGACGATTTGGTTAGGATTTAATTCAATCTTTAGTTTTATTCCAGATCCTATTTTGAAATCTAAACCTTTTGCGTCAATTTCTAGGGTATTTCCAGGGTTAGGACGAGAGTTTATGCCTAATTTTGATGAAGGATCATTTTTATATATGCCAACAACGATGCCCCATGCTTCAATAGGCGAAGCATTGAATGTATTGTCAAAAATTGATATGGCAATAAATTCTGTTCCTGAAGTTGAAAATGTAGTGGGGAAAATTGGTCGAGCAGAAACTCCATTAGATCCTGCACCTGTATCAATGATTGAAACGGTGATTGGTGTAATTCCTGAATATAAAATGGAAAATGGAATTGAAGTAAGACAATGGCGAGATCATATAAAATCGATGGATGATATTTGGAATGAAATTGTAAAAGTAGCTCAAATTCCGGGTACAACTTCTGCCCCAAAATTAATGCCAATTGCTACTCGTATTGTGATGTTGCAATCTGGAATGAGAGCTCCAATTGGAATAAAAGTAAAAGGACCTGATTTAGAAACAATTGAAAAGGTTTCTTTAGAACTTGAAAAATATATAAAAGAGGTTGATGGTGTAAATCCTGCAACTGTTTTTGCAGACAGAATTGTGGGTAAGCCATATCTTGAGATTGAAATTAACCGTAGTGCAATTGCTCGATATGGATTACATATTCGTGATGTTCAAAATGTAATTGAGATTGGAATTGGAGGTAAAACGCTAACAACAACGGTAGAGGGAAGAGAACGGTATCCTGTAAGAGTAAGATATTCAAGAGAATTACGAAATGAATTGGAAGACCTTGAAAAGATATTAGTTCCTACGCCTGATGGTAAACAAATTCCATTAATTCAACTTGCTTCAATTAATTATGTAAGAGGCCCACAAATGATAAAAAGTGAGGACACATTTTTAATTGGATATGTTATTTTTGATAAATTGAAAGCGTTTTCAGAGGTTGATGTCGTTGAAAATGCAACGCAATATTTGAATCAAAAAATAAAATCAGGTGAAATATCTATTCCTAAAGGTGTTAATTATAATTTTACAGGTACTTATGAAAATCAAATTCGTGCGACAAAAAAACTATCAATTATATTACCATTAGCATTGGGATTAATTTTTATTATTTTATATTTACAGTTTAAGGAAATAAAAATTATTTGGTTAATTTTCTTAGGGATTTTTATTGCATGGTCTGGTGGATTTATATTAATCTGGTTTTATAATCAGCCTTGGTTTATGAATTTTTTTGGTTTGAGAGATGTTTTTCATATTGGAACTACCAATATGAGTGTGGCAATTTGGGTGGGATTTCTTGCGCTTTTTGGAATCGCGTCTGATGATGGTGTTTTAATGGCAACTTATATAAAACAACGAATTTTAGAAATGACCCCCAAGACCAAAACGGAAATTAAAGAAGCGGTTATTTACGCAGCTTCTCGTAGAGCAAGAGCCGCATTAATGACGACAGCAACAACCATTTTAGCCCTTGTACCCATATTAACATCAACAGGAAAAGGTGCAGACATTATGATTCCAATGGCAATTCCAGTATTTGGAGGAATTTCGTTGGTGATTATTTCAATTTTTATTACACCAGTCTTTTATATTTGGCTGGAAGAAAACAAACAACAAACAGAAAGGTAAATGATGAAAACAATAACAATCATCACAATGGTATTTCTACTTGGTGCATGTGGAAATAAAACAGAGCAATCAATAACCATACAAAGTATGAAAGCGACTGAAGGGACTGTCGTTTTAACTTCATTAACAACTAATTCAATAAAAGAAATGGTAAATATTCCCACCGTTCAATGTGGAATGTGTGATATGAATATTACAGGTGCATTAGAAAAAGTGAGTGGTGTGCAAGAATTTCTTGTAAACATTGACGACAAAAATGTTCTTGTAATATTTGATTCTCATAAAACGGATTTATCTAAAATTGAAAAAGCGATTTCAATGGTCGGTTATCAAGCAAATCAATTGAAAGCAGATCCTGCCGTTTATGATGCACTTATGGGTTGTTGTAAATTACCAAAGGATAGAAATGGCAAAGGAATGATGTAATTTAAAGGAGATTTTTCATGATGAATTTTTTACCAGAATGGTTGCCTAATGTTCATCCATTGATTATCCATTTTCCGATTGTACTTATTTTTGTAGCCGTTGTACTAAATTTAGTTCAAATATTTCGACCGAAAGGATATTCTATTTGGATATTTTATTTAATGGCTACTTTGTCTGCAATTGTTGCATTAATTTCCGGAGAAAATGGGAGTGAATTATTATCTATACCAGATAATGTATTTCCTCTACTTAATAGTCATTCAGATTGGGCACATCGTGCAGTTTATGCTATTGGAATTACCACTATCATTTCACTTTTAGGGCATTTTAATTTTATTAAATATATCTTAGATTCAATTAGCAAGTGCAACATTTAATACTTCCTTTTCGTTACCAA
>CAZGWH010000074.1:0-9013 GCA_964529325.1 uncultured bacterium
ACCTTCAAATAATCCAAATCGCTGACTAAAAAATTCTTTTTCATTAAAGGAATGATCATCGGGAAATTGGTCAGAAAAAACCTTCCATTCAATTATACGATGAACAGCTAATAATCTAAATTCACTTAAATTTCGAATGTAAACAATGACATATAATCCACCTTGATAGGATAAAAACTTTTCAGGTTCTACATAAAACCCAACAGGTTTGCCTGTCATTTGTCTATCATAAATGACCAAGCATTTTTTCTTTTCAAAAATTCCATCCATTATGGATTTGATAATTTCATTGCTTCCAGAATAATCATATTGTCCCATGTAAAATGATGAAAATATATTCTGAGATTCTTTTTTAGTAGATTGAACGAATAAATTTTCAGGTAATAATTGGTCAATTTTTTGAGATAATTTTTTAACATCATCTTGAATTTCTGTTTTTTTAAAAAGCGAAAGGTTTGCTTTTAATAATTGAAGAGCTAAAAATTCATTTGTTTCCAATGGAATGGGTAAAAAACTTTTGAACGAGTCCATTAATGACCATGCGTTTTCATTTGCCTGAACTTTTTCCGTAATTAATGGAATGCCAACATCTGATAATACGATGAGATCTCGCTGTATTGTTCGACGAGAAACCGTAAAATGAAACCGTTCTTCTAGTTGAGAAGTCGTCACATATTTATGTGTAGATAATAATTGAAGTATTTTTATACAGCGTTGAATTTGGGAATAGTCTGCCATTTTCTAATTTCTTTTTCCATATTAGAATATATTAAAACAAGGGGTGACCTTATTATGTCGTTTTACAAATTAAATCCCATAACCTACACCTAACCATACACTTGGAAAACCAGATTTTCCAGGAATTACATCTTTTGCTAAAGTGTATCGTGCGTTTAGAAACATATCAAACATAAGAAGTTTTGCCTGTAATCCTGTCTGAACATGAAAACCATTAACTTTATTCATATTTTCTGCAACATGATTTGCAAGCGTAGTAATTGATGATACATTGCCATCCATCAAATTGAAAATATCAGTTATATCATCTGTATCAAATGCATCTGTCAATAGGTCAATCGTATATTCGGGTGTTACACTATGAGTATTCATTCCTGTACCTGCATATAATTTTGCTTTTGCGAGAAATGGGATTGATAATCCAAATATCTTCTTTCTTGCAGTAACATACATTGAGCTTCTAACCCATGGTAGTAATTCTGTTGAAAAAATTTGATTTTCACAGGGGATTGGGTCACATAATAAATTTTCATTTAATAAAAAAGTTGTTGTTGTTGTGTTACCTGCAATCTCAGCATTTACTTCTACATCAATAAATGGTAATGCATCAATATATAAATAAAATCCACCACCGTATGCATTGTCAAATGGGTCTGCATTTAATTGTAATAAACCAGCATCAAACGAATTATTACTTCCAGTATGAGACATTAAATCATAGTCGCCATAAAGACCAAATCCACCAATTGCAAAAAGTTGGTTTATAAATAATGTTATTAAAATGACTAAAATATATTTTTTCATGTGTTAAATCCTTTTTATCTTTGTTAAAAATTACTCTACAATTATACCTTGAATATACTAAGCTTTCACTATGATTTTTAACCAAAAATACATATTTCAGCATTACCCATGGTTGAAAGAAAAAAACAGGCAATTTATTATCTCTGCAGATTATGATGGTTTGATTTGTGCTGGATTTCTTCATCATTATTTAGATTGGGAATTAGTTGGATATTATGATTTTGAACATATCTGGATTTCTAAAGAAGGACTTAAAAATAAATCGGATTTAATTTGGGTTGATTTAAATATTTTACCATCGCAAGGAAAAGCGATTGGGGGACATATCATTACTTTAGATGGCGATATTCCACATGGATTTATGTCTTCGTGTAATCCAAATATAATAGCTGGTATTTCCGCTGAAAATTTCAATCAAAAATATCCATTTTCTACCATTTTATTTTTGTATTGGCTTCATAAAATTGTCTTATCTGATAAAATTATGGAAAAAGCACTTCTACTTCATGCCGATGCGGTGTGGTTAAAAATGCAGAAATATCAAAAAAATATAGAAAATTGGGCGAAACGACTTCCAGGATTTGATTGGGAATATTTATTTAATTTTGCAAATACAAAATTAATTGAAGATACAGTCGATCAAGAATTATATCCAATGTTAGCCCATTTGGGAGCTGTTTCTGGCAAATCTAAACTTAAAAGTAAACATCGAAAAATCCATAGTAAAGAATATATATTTAATCCAGATTGGGACGAGGATGTTATTTTATCATTACTTAATTTATTTGCAATACACTTTAAGTGGACACCTCCCAAAATTCCACATATTGAAAAATGTATCACGGGGAATAGATATAAAATTCCAATAAGCAAAATTAAATCTAAAAAATTATCTGCTGTTTTAAGGGAGCAACGCGTATTCTCTTATGCAATTCCATCGCCAAATTATTTTAATTTTACCACCTTTGGAAGCGTACGGAAATCACCTTTAAACAATGATTGATTTAAATACTTATATTGAACAAAATGGCAACCCCGATGCTGTTATTGATTATAATGGGAATTCTGGAATACTTGCAGGTATTTGGGGATTTGATGAAATCATTACATGTGTAAATAATAAAACATATCTTAATGGAAAATATATTGAAGGAAATCCATTGGATGTTTTTCAAAATACAATTAATAAATGGAAGAGTGATTCACATATATTTTCTGCAATTGGTTTTTTTTCGTATGATTTTAAAAATATTATTTACCCACATATACCATTTAAATCTATTCAAAATTCAATACCTCAATTTTGGTTTGGTAAACCTAAAAAAGTAGTAATTCTACCACAATTATATATTATTGAACCTAAAGTAAATGCGATGCTAATTAATAAATCTGAAGGAATTGAAAAATCTAATTACAAAATATTAATTGAGAAAATTAAAGCGAATTTAGAAAATGGAAATGTGTATCAAATTAATCAGACATATCCTATAAATTTTGATTTTGATGGTGATCCATTTAATTTATATTCTCAACTTAGTTGGAAAATTAAACCTCGTAGAGGAATGTATATCAATACAGGGAATGAAAATATTCTATCATTTTCCCCTGAAGAATTTATTAGAGTAAAAAATAGACATATTTATTCTTACCCAATGAAAGGTACTCGCCCTGAAGGAGCAACGGAATTAGAAAGGCAACAAAATATAAAAGAGTTAGCGAATAGTGAAAAAGATAGAGCAGAACATTTAATGATTGTTGATTTATTGAGAAATGATTTGGGTAAAATTTGTAAGTATGGCTCGGTGAAGATTAATAATTTATATGAAATTCAAACTTATGAAACCGTGCATCACATGGTAACTGAAGTTTTGGGAAAACTAAAAAATTTAACTGGGATTTCAGATATAATTCAAGCATTATTTCCAGGTGGTTCTATTACAGGTGCACCAAAAGAAAAAGCAATGTCAATAATTGATAATTTAGAAGATTATAATCGAGGAATTTATACTGGGGCAATGGGTTATATAAAACCCAATGGAGATATGGATTTTAATATTTCAATTCGTACATTAACAATTGAAAAAAACAAAGCAACATATCCCGTCGGTGGGGGGATAGTTTGGGATTCTGACACAAACGAAGAATGGTTGGAAACAAAAGCTAAGTCTAAAATTTTAAATTTTGCTCAATCAAAAATGGAATCAATATGTTAAATCCTATTTTTTATATTAATGGAAAATGGCAAAAAAAATCTGAAGCACAAATATCTGCAAATGATGCAGGATTTTTACTTGGAGATGGATTATTTGAAACTATTCGATTTCAAAATAAAAAACTATTTTTATTGGATAAACATCTTTCTCGATTAAAATCAGGATTAAAAACAATAAAAATTAATGTAGAATATTCAGATTCTGACTTATTTACTATTTTAAATGAAATCATTAATAAAAATAATTTTGATAATGGCTTAATTCGGTTAATGATAACAAGAGGTGAATTAGAAGGAGAACCGTGGAAATATAATGGTCCTACTTGTTTATATATTTCAATTAGGCCAATTGCTGAAAAAAGTGATATTCCTGTAAAAGTTGTATATTTTAACGAATCGGATTATCCAATAATTAGGTTTTCACCTGCATTAAAATCAATGAATTATATTGGTAATATGCTTGCTAAAAAAGATGCAGATAAATGTGGCGCTTACGAACCTGTTTTTATAAATAATGATGGATTTATTACTGAATGTGCAATCCGAAATATTTTTTATATTAAAGATAATTCATTAATTACACCGTCTGAAGATTTAGGAATTTTACCAGGTGTAACCCGTGATACAATTATGAAAATTGGAGCAGATTTAGGATTAGAAATTATTAAAACTAAAATATCTCAAAATGAAATTAAATCAATGGATGAAGCGTTTATTTCTTCATCGGGGATTGGTCTTTTACCGTGTTTTTGGGACGGGTGGAATTCAGAATTTAAATTGACTAAACAGTTACAAACATCTTTGTTTAATTACATTAATGAGCATTGTAAATAATGTAATTTTTATAACTTGGATTTGAATAAAAAGGAAAAATATTAATGATTAAAACTCAGACAACATCTTTAAAAGGTGAGGCTCTTTATAAAAAAATCCGCCATGATTTTATTGGTTTAGATACTGAATATTTACTTGCTAATGGGGAAAAAACTCGCAGAGTATATTTTGACTCTACGGCATCTACACTTATGATGGGGCCTGCTTTAAGAACTGCTGACCAATTTTTAAATCATTATTCTAATACTCATTCTGAGATGCATTTTGGTGCAAAAATTTCTACACAGACTTATAATTGGGTTCATCAAAAAGTATTGGATTTTGTGAAAGCAAATTCAAAAGAATATACATGTTTTTTTACAGGGAGCGGAGTTACCTCTGGAATGAATAGAATGGCTCGTGTTTTTGGTCAAATTCGCCCAGATAAAAACATTATATTAATATCCATTATGGAGCATCATTCTAATGATTTACCCCATCGAAAACATGGAGGGCAAGTTGTACATATTCCATTAGATACTCATGATTCAAATTTGGGATGTGTAAATCTTCAATTATTAGAAAAATATTTAAGTCAATATAAAGATAAAGTAAGCTATGTATCTGTTACTGGAATTAGCAATGTTACTGGAATTTTTAATCCGATGAATAAAATAGCGTCGTTAGCACATAAGTATGGAACGCATATAATTGTGGATGCTGCTCAAATGGCTTCGCATGCTCCTATTAAAATGAGTGGCAATAATGATCCATCTCATGATATTGATTCGCTTATTTTTTCAGGACATAAAACCTATGCACCGGGTTCGCCAGGTATTGTAATTGCGAAAAAATCGATTCTTTCAGCAACTGATCCTGATGAAGTTGGTGGCGGAATGGTTGATAGAGTATATGAAAACTCCTATGTTGTTAAATCCAAATTCCCTGATCGAGAAGAAGCGGGTACGCCAAATATTTTAGGGGCAATTATTTTGGGTGCTTCAATTGAAATATTAGATCGAATTGGTATGGATTATATTCTTAAAAAAGATTTAGCGATGACAAATGAATTAATGGCTAAAATGATAGGGATTCCAGATATGGTTATATATGGTGATACAGATACCGTAACTTGTCCTCGTGCCGCTTCAATTTCATTCAACATTGTTAATATGGATCATGGTTTAGTCGCTGCTATTTTAAACGATTATTATAATATTGCTGTAAGAAATGAATGTTTTTGTGCTCACCCCTATGTTGAAAAAATGTTAGAACAAACGCACGCAAACCAAATAAAAGGTATTAAATATTTGGATAATCCTTGGCATATTGAGCCGTGGATGGGAATGGTAAGAGTGAGTTTAGGGCTGTATAATACTCGAGAAGATTTAGATTATTTTGCAAATGCATTAAATGATATTGTAAATAAAAAAGAATGGTTTAAAAATAAATATAAAATTAATGAAAATGGTGAATATACTCATGTTGAATTTAGATTTTCAGGTGAAGAATATTTTAATTTATCTTCAATTGTTGAAGAGGAAATAAAAAGATAATTGAAAAATTTTATAGAAAAATTAATAGAATTAAAACAGTTAATTAACGAACATAATATTAATTATTATATTCACGATAAACCTATTATTTCTGATAGTGAATATGATGAATTACTTCGTGAATTAATAACAATAGAAGAAAAATTCCCTGAATTAGTAACTCAAGATTCACCAACTCAACGAGTGGGAGCATCACCATTATCATCATTTAACACAATTGAGCATCGTATTCCAATGTTATCGTTAGCTAATGCAATGAATAACGGTGAAATTAAAGATTTTGATAAGCAGATTAAAAAATTCTTAAATTCAGAAGATGAGGTTGAATATACTTGTGAACCTAAGCTAGACGGCCTTGCTGTTGAACTTGTTTATGAAAATGGAATTTTTCAATATGGATCAACGCGGGGAAATGGAGTTACAGGTGAAGACATTACTCAAAACCTCCGTTCAATAAAATCAATTCCGTTGAAAATTTTAGATAATACTCCACCCAAATTATTAGAAATTAGAGGTGAAGTTTTTATAAACCATAATGATTTTGAAAAATTAAATCTTTCAAGATTAAAAAAAGGTGAACAACCATTTGCAAATCCACGCAATTGTGCAGCGGGAAGTTTAAGGCAATTAGATTCTAAAATTTCTGCAAGCCGTCCTCTTAAAATTAATTGCTATGCATTTGGTATTTTAGATGGTATAAAGTTTGACTTGCATTCAGATTTTCTTAACCAATTACCAAAATGGGGATTTCCTGTTAATAATTTAATTAAAACAGGGATGGGTAAAGAATTTTTAATACAGTTTAAAGAAAATATAGAATCATTACGAGAAAATTTAAAGTATGATATTGATGGTGTTGTTTTTAAAGTAAATTCATTAAAAAAACAAAATGAACTTGGTAATCGAAGCCGTTCTCCAAGATGGGCAATTGCAGGAAAATTTAAATCTCGCCATGCAACAACCGTTATAAATAATATTATTGCAAGTGTTGGACGAACAGGAGCGGTAACGCCTGTAGCTCAATTAGAGCCTGTAAAAGTAGGGGGTGTAATTGTAAGTAATGCCACATTGCATAATCAAGATGAGATAGATCGAAAAGATGTAAGAGTGGGGGATACTGTAATTATTCAACGGGCTGGAGATGTAATTCCTGAAGTTGTAATGGTTATTCTTGAGAAAAGAAAACATATATCAATACCATATATTCTTCCAACTCATTGCCCTGAATGTAAGTCTGAAATAATTAAATCAGAAGGCGAAGTGGTTGCTCGATGTCAAAATTTTACGTGCCCTGCACAAATAAAAGGACGATTAAAACATTTTGTTTCAAAGACTTGCATGGATATTGATGGTTTTGGAGAAAAACTTGTTGAACAATTAGTTGATAATAAAATTATATCTAATATTTCAGATATTTTTAAACTGGAAATAAATGATATTAAAAATCTTGAGCGACAAGGTGAAAAATCTGCTCAAAATACAATTGATTCAATTGATAAATCAAAAAATGCTAAATTGTCTCGATTTATTCACGGACTTGGAATTCGGAATGTGGGTGAACATGCTTCTAAAATTTTAGAAAAGAAATTTCATACTTTAGAAAATATTATTTCAACAGATTTAGAAAACTTACTTGAGATTCATGAAATTGGTGATATTATGGCTAAATCAATCACTGATTTTTTTAGTAATCAAATTAATATTGAAATGATTAATACTTGTATTCATTTTGGATTAAATTTTGAAATAGGAAGTAAAATAAATTCAAATAAATTTGAAGGATTATCATTTGTTTTTACAGGTTCATTAATTGAATTAAAAAGAAGTGAAGCAAAAAAAATAGTTGAAGAAAATGGAGGACAAGTCGGGTCATCTATTAGTAAAAAAACAAATTTTGTAGTTGCTGGAGAAAATGCTGGATCAAAATTAAAAAAAGCAAAAGATCAGAATATCCCAATTATTTCAGAAATTGAATTTATTGAATTATTAAAATAATAGTTAGTATGAAAAAATAAATATGAAGTTCTTCTTAATATATTAGAAAATTAAATTAATATTATTATTGGAATGAATAGTATCACTTTAGTATTATAGTATATGCCTAGAAAGATAAGAGAATTAATTAACGACCTAAAAAGAGCAGGATTTATTAATAGAGGTGGAAAGGGGAGTCATAAAAACTTTTTACATCCATCTGGAATTATAATTACTATTTCGGGTAAACCGGGTGATGATGCGAAGCACTATCAAGAAAAGCAGTTACAAGAGGTAATAACGAAAGTTAAAATATGAAAGAGAAAGATAAATATTTAAAAATTGTAGAATGGTGTGAGAAAGACAATTGTTATATTGGATCTGTTCCTGGTTGGCTTGGGAGAGTTTGCCATGGTAAAAATGAATTTGAAGTATATTCTAAATTAAGTGAAATAGTTATTGAATGGGTAGATATTTATAAAAAAGAAGGTATGAAACTACCAAAACCAACAAATAAAGAATACTCTGGTAAATTTGTTTTAAGAACAGGGTCAGAATTACATAAAATATTGTCACTTCAAGCTTTAAATAATGGAGAATCATTAAATCATTTTGTAATAAAAAAGTTAAAAACAATAATTTAATAAAATTTGGAAAGAAAATTCGTTTAAAAAGTATATTACTAATTTTATTAATTACCATACTCGGAGCATCATCTGATAAGAGTTTATTAGATAATTCTGAATTTCTTAGTCTTGATGGTAAAACTTTTCATGGCCAAGTAAGAGCAAATGGCATCTTGAGTATTTTTAAAGGTCGGAATATTTTAAAATTTAATAATGGATTTTTAACTTGGTCAGATGGTTCTTCTACTGAAACAGGAGTATATCAAATAATCAAAATAGATAACATGGTT
>CAZGWH010000075.1:0-7389 GCA_964529325.1 uncultured bacterium
AATCGCATATCAGGCATTCGAGTTTCAGGCCAATATTCTTTTGGGTTTTTTATCCATTTATAAATCCACTCTGGAGTTGTTTTTGAACCTAATCCAATCAAATTTGGACCCTGTTTTTTCAATAAACTTGTCAAACTTAATTCTTCTTCTACATTTGAATCTTCATTTACCGTATGACAACCCATACATCCAACAGACTCAAATATTTTCTTTCCCTCTTCTATATCACCCAAATAATTTGAATATGATTTATCTAAATCAACTTCTTGTTTTTCTTTAAATAAATAATTTACTATTGAATAAATTTCAGTTTCATTTCGTAATTGACTATCATGGTCGCTATTATTTTCTTGATTAAAAAATGAAGGCATCCATGTATTATGTCTAAACGATTTTGGATTTTTCACCCATTTTCGTGTCCAATTTTGAGTTGTTTTCTCGTTAATACGAGTTAAATCTGGACCTGACTTTCTCCTATCTTTATATTTTTCAATTGTATGACATCCATAGCAACCTGCTTTTTCAATTAAGCTCAAACCCAATGTTAATTTATCTGCGCCTTTAATATTAGCTTCGCTTGAATGACATTTAAAACAGCCTGCTTCAGAATAACGAGTAGGTAACATTGGCTTTAACCAATGATGCATTTGCTTCCATCCAAATTCATCCTCCCATTCAATTTGTGATTCAGAAGTATTTGGCATGTGAACAGCAGTATTAAATGTAGTTCCTCTTGCTCTTCCTGCATGACAACCTGTACAACCAAATCGTTCAACTGGATGTGCAGATGCAGAAGTTAAATATAAATCTAAATCAGGATGAGTTGTGTATGGTTGTGGTTGGTCTTCAAAGCCTTTTTTATCAATTCCTAAATGACAACTCGTACATCGATCAACAGTTTGAACTTGGGCAAAATTCACATTATATTTTATTTCATCCACAACAACTTGTTTAACTTTGTAATATGGATCTAAAAAATCAATAATTGGTAAATCTCTAATTACATCTGCAACTTTATTTGCAGTTGACATATGCTTAAAAGATAATTTTTCTAAATTTGTTTTTAATAAATTAACATCAGCAGTAAGGGATTGTAAATTTTTATTTGCAGTATTAAACCCATTTGATAATTCTTTAATATGTTTTTTAGATAAATTAACTTCGTTTTCTACAATTTCTCTAGCTATTCTTAACTCATTTAACTTTTCTATAGCAGAGTCATATTTTTCTTGAAATGGATTTTCATGATGTTCATCTCCATGTCCATCACTATGTCCACCATGCGATCTATCATTTTCTAATCTGTATTTTAAAGCATCAATTTCACCTTTATGTGCAAGGTAATCCATATTTGCTTGGTAATACTTTCCTTCATACTTTTCTAATCTTTTATTTGCTTTTTCTAAAGCAGAATTTTTTTGTTCTAATTCAGTTTTAGCCTGTTCAATTTTTACTTCATAATCTTCTACTTGTTCAGAGATACCCTCAAATGCAGTGGTATATTTTTCTTCTGCAATTTTCGCTTCAATTTTTCTAAACTCTTTTTGATAATTTTTGAAATCGTCATTATTGTCATCCCAAAAAGTTAAAACAATTGAACCAAAAAATAAAACGGATGCAATTGCAAACCACTTATTTAAGGTATTTCCTGTATAGTATCTTTCTTCTGTATTTATAAATGGCATATTATATCTTTCTTAAATATTGAAAAACCATTCAGGTATGGCAATAATATATTTCAGGTTAATAGTCCATCTCAAATACATTTTAATTGGTAGCGATAACATTGCTAATCCAAAAAACATAATTGTTGAATATCGAGTTGAACCTATTTTCAAATAAAAATCTTTTAGATAAGTTTTTGCTAATATTGCAGGAGGTACGACAAAATATAGTATCACTACTACAAATCCTAAAAACTCTCTTGCTAAAATATTTTCAGGTAAGCCCTGATTCCACGCTTTCACCCATAAATATTCTGATAAATTAATATTACTTAATGCTTCGACTTTATGTGCATCCCATAATTCAAATGGTCCATAGAAATTCCAATTAGGACCTCTAAAGAATGTACCTACAATAATTAAATACACCCATAATGCTAACCAACCATACATAAATATAAATATAGCAATTCGCCGTTCTTTAAATGAATAATAGCCTTGCCCCTTTTTATTCGTATCAATATATGGTATTGCCATTAATCCACCCATTATAAATATTGGGAAAATAATACCTGCAATCCAAGGATCAAAATAAACTAACATTTCTTGTAATCCTAAAAAGTACCATGGCGCTTTTGACGGATTAGGTGTGGCGGCTGGGTTTGCAGGTTCTTCAAGTGGTGCCCCAATATACACAGACCATACAATCAGAAAAACCATAAATAATAATAAACAAATTAATTCAATATAAACTAAATCTGGCCAAACTAAAACTTTATCTTTAGGGTCATTTTGCTCTAATGGTGCTTCACCTCTTGCAAGCCTTTCATCATTATTATATGCTTGGTTCATCGCTAACCATAGCGTTAATGGTATTAAATAAAACATTAATACAATTGGAATATTATCTGGTTTCGTTAAAATTTTGATTGCAAATTCATCCGTATATCCTGCAATTAAAAATAAAGTGATGCAAGAAAACATAAAATATGCACCTTCTTTTTTCCAAAGTCTATTAAATCCAAATTTAAAATGGTATTTTTCAAACCAATCCGTTGGAGGAAATAATAACGGTGCTAATACCGTTAATAATGTAAACGATATTGTTGGATTTGAAATGACATTAATAAAATGTTTTATGATATCAATCATACTAATTTCCAGTTAATTATTTTTTTATAAAGGACCTGAAATACCACCATCTTTTCTGACACGCCAGAAATGAACTGCCATTAAAATCATGGCAATAAATGGTACTCCAATACAGTGTAATACATAAAATCTTAGAAGTGTTGCTTCTCCTACAAATCGACCACCTAATAAAGCGAAACGGATATCTGAACCTGCATGAACTAAGTTAATATCTCCAATTGCAAGTAAAGACGCTCCAGGACCTTCGTGACCAATAAATGGATGTGCTCTGGCCATATTTGTTCCAACAGTTACTGCCCAGATTGCTAATTGATCCCATGGTAGTAAATATCCTGTAAAACTCAGGAACATAGTAATTACCATTAATAGAACGCCAACACTCCAATTGAATTCTCTTGGTGGTTTATATGAACCTGTCATGAATACTCTAAACATGTGAAGCCAAACCGCAATAACCATCGCATGAGCTCCCCAACGGTGAATTTCTCTCATAACACCTAATGGTACTTGTTCTGTTAAATCTATAATATCTGTATAAGCATATTCAACTGTTGGTCGATAATAGAACATCAACAATATTCCAGAAATAGTTAATACTAAAAATAGGAAAAAGGATAATCCACCCATACACCATGTATATTTAATTTTTACTGCATGTTTTGGTAACCGAACAGGATGTAAATGTAAAAATACATTATTTAATATTGCCATCATTCGTTGACGACGCGTTACCGGAATACCTGTTCTGAAAATAGATTTCCATACTTGTGAATTTGCTATTTTTTCTAACGGATTTTGTTTTTTCTGATCAGCCATAAATTTTCTCTACAATTTAATTAATTATACAAGTTCTAAAAATGATTCAGGGTTTTCCCATTCACCTTTTTCTTGTTGGAATTTTTTAGTTTTATCCACAACAATTTGACCATCTTCTGCCCTATATACTTTAAATCGCTCTAATGGACGAGGTGCTGGTCCTTCAAAGTTCACACCTGTTTTTCTAAACCCACTTCCATGGCATGGGCATTTAAATTTTTGTTCTGTATTTAACCAGTTTGGAGTACAACCCAAATGTGTACACACTGTTGATAATGCATATAAACCGGACTCATCTCTTACAATCCAAACCGCATATTTTTTCTTAAACCGAATATCAACCATACCTTTTGTGAAATCATCAGGGTACCCAATTTTGAAACTTTGTGGTGGCTCAAATAATACATTTGGAAATAAAAACCGAATCATCATTGTAAAGAATCCACCTGTTGCAGCTGAGAATGCAACCCAACCAACAGTCATCCAACTAATAAATCCTTTTCGGTCAACCGAATTATCAGTAGTACTATTTTCATTTTTCCCGATGGAAGCGGTAGGTTTAGCCATTATCCAACATCCTTATTATATACTTTTTTCAATGTTTTTATAGCACTATCCCTTACTTTCATATTCCTATCTTCGAGTGCTAATTTTTCTAAATGAGGAATAAACTCATCTGATTTTAATATACTTGAAACATGAACAGCCACTAATATAGCTTGAACCTGTTCCCAATCATCAACTTCTTTAAATTTTTGTAAATAATCTCGTTGCATTAATTCTTTAATAATGGGAATAGCATTTTCATCATTCATTTTTGCCAAGGCAACAGCAGATTCCCATCTTATATTCGGTTCATCATCATCTAATAATGGTATAAGGTAAGTTCTTGAAATTGTATCACCTATCATACCGATTGCAATAATTGCGGATAACCGTTGATCATCATCTATAGATGGAGCGATAAATTTATTTAATTCAGGTAAAGCTTTAGCATAACCAACTTGTCCAACGGCTTTTACTGATGCAATTCGGCTTTGAATATTTTCATCCGAAAATCCTTCCGTTAACACTTCTCCATAATTTTTATTACCAGTTGAACCCATAGCTAGTGCAAGATATGTACGAACTTGTGAATCATCATGAATAGAATTACGGTAAACTTCTTTTAACTCATTTATAAATTTTTCATCGGTGGGAACAAGATTTGGATTTCCAAGTATTTTTGCAAGTTCAAATGCAGATTGCCATCTTTTTGTGGCTGATCCAATTTTAATTTCATGCAAATAATCGTATGCAGAATCGGATTCATTAGATAGCATTTGCCACATAAAAAAGAAGAGCACACCAAATACAGTTATAACAAATGGAATGACAAAAAATGAGTGTACCAAAACTTCAATGATACCCTTCTCATTTTCTTCAATGTTAATATTTTCTTTTACTTGGTTTTGACTCATAAAACAAGGTTTTGAATTTGAAATATCGTGTGCCGCGGCAGAGACTCGAACTCTGACGCCAAATGGCACTGGTTCCTAAGACCAGCGTGTCTACCAATTCCACCACCACGGCATAAATACTATCGTTAAAATTACAGGGTTTTTATATTGTCATAAAAATAATTTTTTGATAAAATTGAAATGGAATTCAGGTTAGAGGAATAATTGACAATCTTAGTCGTGACTCATATTTATTATCTATAATATTTATCATATTTCCATTGTGATGGATTATTCCGAATATAATCACAAATATTTTGATATGATTTATCATTTCGAATAATATGTTCATAATAATTCCTTTGCCAAATAGTGGCTCTAGGGGTTTTATAAATTCGGTTTAATTTTCTGGATACTGCTGATTTAAATGAACGAATAATTGTTGGTATTGAATTTTTTGTAGGTTTTCCATATTTTTCCAATTTTTCATTATTTTGTTGTTATAGGGGCACGACATGTCGTGCCCCTACATTATCATCAACCACATCAATTATTTCAATAATTCCATGGATATGAATTGGCATAATAACAAATTCTTGTAATTTAACATTTGTAAAATGGATTGGGATTTGGAACCAATGCCATTCAATTAATTTGCCCATTTCATTTAAATCCATAATATATTGTTCATTTTCTAATTCAATTATATCCCCAAATAAATATTTTCTATTTTTTGTACAGATCGTTATAAAATATAAATTTGGTTGTGAATAATCATATCCACACAAACGAATACTACGACGATTATGTTTTTCTGGATTAAACAAATTGGAGGTCTTCTATTTATTATTTTTATACATTAAAAAAATAGGGCAGATTTCTCTGCCCTATTCAAAAGTACTTCTAAATAAGAAGAAATTTTACTTCAACAATATTACTTTTTGAGTTTGCTGATATTTTGTACCATTTATTTCATTCACCTCAAGGTTTATAAAATATACTCCTGCAGAAACTAAACCTGCATTCCAGTCCATATTATAAATTCCTGAAGTTTGAATATCATTCAATAATTCAGTTACTTTTTCACCATTTAGATTATACACAGTAATCGTTACTTTGCCTTCATTCGGTAAACCATAACTAAATGTAGTTACTGGATTAAATGGATTTGGATATGGTGTATTAAATGAGAACTCATTCACAATTACTTTTGGTACCTCACCCATTAATCTATCCATTTGATGCATAGACATTGATGCCCAACCTGCGTTATTACTTGAGATTAATTCAATAATTTCATCGCTATTTTGTAAATATACTTTGAATTGTGGTGATTGCCCAACTTCATGGAATCCAATAGTTTCATCTGTCATATCTCTCCCCATTACTGCAATTGTCGTTGGTCCATCTTCAATCACTGCTGAACCTGTTAATACATTTTCATTATATGATAATAGAATATCACCATATTGAGCAGAATTACCATCTATGATAATTTCATTTGCTAAATAGAATGATTGCTCCATTGATTGATTTGCTTTGAACTCTGAACGAATTTCAGGTTGATACACAATTTCACGAGAAATGGATTCATCGTGTTCAGGGAATGTAAATTGCATTGTACGAATAGAATCATTTTGCAACCAATATCCATGATTAGGTTCTAATTGACTTAAATTACCAGACCATTCTCTATCACCATCTTGGTCAACATCAGTAAAGAATAATCCTAAACCTTGACCAATAATATAATCAAAATGAAGCGACGCAAATTCTTCTCCACCAAATGTTTCAAAGATTTCAGCTGTAGTTTCACTAAACCCATGAACTCCTATTAAATTATTACCATCTTCTAAATCATAAATTACATTATCTGTAACTTTTACACCATTTAGGTTTAAAATATGTTCACAACTTTCACCATCACAATCATCAGTATTTATCCAATAGCCTTTATGATAATCAAATTCCGTTAAATTACCACTTAATGTCCCATCATCCATTTTAAAGATTCCTAATCCTTGAGAAATAATGAAATTAATATTTTCATTATCATTAAAGAATTGTTCCATTGATGTATTATATGGGAAACAGGTAAATGATACCAAATTATTTCCATCAATTAATAATGGAATATCATCTGAATTACAAGTTTCATATTTAAATCGGAGAAGTTTTTGAGTTGTTGCGTCAAATGAATCAGCAACATCCATTATGAAACAAATATCCTCTTCTAGTTGAGATAAATTATCAATAACATCAGGTAGTTGAAATTCTATTTCACAATCATTATTTAAATCGAAGTTAATATCAGTACA
>CAZGWH010000076.1:0-7204 GCA_964529325.1 uncultured bacterium
GAATTAATCATTTTAAATTCAATATTAAATTTTTTCTTGTGAATTTTATAATCGGTTTAACAGAATTTACATCCGTTAAGCTTGCGTTATATAATCTCAATCAGGAGTAATGTGTAAATATTACAGATATCTTTCTTTTTAATAAATATTATAATTGGAAATTAAAATGCTTAAACAAATCATATTTATAATTACATTTACATTTTTAGTAAGTCAGGATTGTGTTGATAATCGCTATCTTGAAGAAATATTTGAAATTGAAGTGGAAACATGGATAGAATATGGAGAAAATGTAAATGATACTTGGGGTTTTCCTACAACGGAACAATTGTATATGGATGTATATCAACCCGTAAATGATGATATAGAAAATCGCCCACTTGCAATATTTTTATTTGGTGGTGCATTTATGTATGGAGATAAAACTTCGCCAGATATTGTCGCTCTCTGTGAAGGATATGCAAAACGAGGATATGTATCAGTGGCGATAAATTATAGACTTACTCCGTCCTTAATAATTGATAATTCTACAATAAATGTTTATTCTGCAGTAATCAAAGCGGTTCATGATTTAAAATCTGCTATTCGTTTTTTTAGAAAAGATATTGAATCTGAAAATGTATATAAAATTGATCCAAATAGAATTTATGCGGGTGGAATTTCTGCAGGTTCTATATCTGCAATTCATAGTGCTTATTTAAATGATGATGATTTGATGTATGATGAAATTAATCAAATTTTTGAAATTACCGGTGGGTTAGAAGGTGTAAGTGGAAATGCAGGATATAGTTCTGAAATTCATGGTGTAATTAACTTATGTGGTAGTATCGGTAATGATACTTGGTTAAGTGAAAATAACCAGCCTATAGTGAGTATTCACGGTGATTTAGACGAAACCGTTCCTTATGGAGAAGGTCTTACTCTTTTTGGAATTCAAACTTTTGGAAGTGCTGTTATCCATGAGAGAATGTTAGAATTAGGAAATTCCTCTGCTCTTTTTACAGATATTGGGGGTGGACATTGTGATTTTATTTCTAATATGGATTTTGTAAATCAGTTTACAAGTGAATTTATGTATGACCATGTTTGTTCTTCAGATTCTATTATTATTGGAGATCTCAATGGAGATGATTTAACAAATGTCATTGATATTTTAATTACAATTAATTTAGTATTAGATAATGAATTTGATGAAAATGCAGATTTGAATTTTGATGGACAAATTAATGTATTAGATATTTTATTAATTGTAAATGTTATTTTAGAAACTGGAGAATAAATATTGAAATCAAATGCAAAAACAGTTGATGAATATTTATTAAATCTTCCGATGGAAAGAGTTGAACCCGTAACAAAATTACACGAAACAATTTCAGAAAATATACCAAAAGGATTTGAGTCCATGATAAATTATGGTATGCCAGGGTTTGTTGTTCCTCATTCTATTTATCCAGATGGTTATCACTGTAATTCTAAATTACCATTACCTTTTATAAATTATGCTTCACAAAAGCATTTTATAGCATTATATCATATGGGAATTTATGCAAATCCTGATTTATTAAAATGGTTTGTGGATGAATATCCTAATTATTGTACTACAAAATTAGATATGGGGAAGAGCTGTATCCGATTTAAGAAACCAGAAAATATTCCTTTTGAATTAATTGCTAAATTAACTCAAAAAATGACGGTTAAAGATTGGATTTCAATTTATGAAGAAAATATAAAAAAATGAATAGAGGCAAGATTTCCTTGCCTCTATTCATAATAAAGGATTATTTAATTTAAAATAATCGACACTAATTGAACAATATCTACAACATTGATATTTGAATCAATATTTACATCTGCAACTAATAATTGTCCCTCATCAAAAGTGGTATCACCTAAAATGTAAGAAACTAATAAAACAATGTCCGTTACATTAATTTGCTCATCAAAATTAATATCTCCAATTAACATATTATCCATAACGGACATGGTTACAGGAATATTTACTGTCGATTGAATACTTGATGAAAGTAAGATTTCAGCAGAATAATCACCAAATGGTAAATCGGTAGATTCTGCAATTACATTTATAGTTGAGCTTTCTCCAAATGCTAACTCACCCATTAATTCACCTTCAAGAACTAACCAGTCAACTTCATTAAGTGTTTTAAATTTTAATGATTTTCCAGATTGACCATATTCACTATCATAGGCAACAACAATAGCATCGGTACCTGCACTATTTTGAATACCAATTGTAGAGCTTGTTAAGTTCCCTGTCATTTCTCGATAATTCAAATCAATTTCACCATTTTGATAAAGAACAAATTGAAAATCAAAGTTCCCTGAATATTCAGGAGTTGAAGAACATCGACTTACATTATCAAACCAAACAACTAATTTACCATCAAATGAATGATAAAATACATTTCCAATTCCTGCAGGACATCCAGCAGGGTCTGTACTAATTGGATTAAGATCATCCCAAAAACCAAAAATAGCAGGTCTTGGTGCAGAAATTGAAGGAATATTTAAATTACTAAACGCCGTATTATCTTCACCAAAACCAATCCATCCATTTGGATTTACAATACATTGAGAATAATTCTCACCATAAAATGAGAAATTAAACCCAATATCTATTGGAGAATCTGCAACATCATTATGAGGGAAAACTAATTGTGTTCCTATACCATCAATATCAATCCATTCGTATTCAATTACATTATCAATGTTTGAATCACTCCACACATGTCCATAATTATCATTACCACCAATAACTTCAAATGGTGTTACGCCAGTTTTTGTCACCGAATAGGATAGAACCGATTCTTCTTCTCCTGTATTTGAAATTGTCATAGAAGATGAAGAATATTGATCTAAGTTAAGAGTGAAATCCATATTATCGTATTCGAAGGTCATTTCAGGAATTGGTAATGGTATCGGTGATCGAGTTGTAATAAAAAGAGCGGTTTCATTTTCTAATTGCGATGAACCTTCGGAATAATTATTATTATAAGTATATTGTAAACCAATATCAGTTAATTCATTTTCTATCCCAATTGTACAAAAACTTCCATGGGTTGGAGGATATGAACTAAAGTTTCCATTAGAAGTATTATTAAATGTTTTATATTGCAATTTCATTTCACCATCACCGTTTGGTAAAACTGGGTTATTATAAAGAATTATCTGAAAATTTTCAGTTGAATTTTGGTCGAAAGTTTTCATGTTTGACCATTCAACTACAAAATATTCATTGTTTGGATCAGCAAATGTATAAACATTTCCACTGCTTGTTTTTAAATCATCCCAAAATACAGCTACCATTGTTGGAGGTCCACCTGCTCCTGGAATTTCATAATTACGGAACGCTTCTGATTCAGATGTACCAAATGATATCCATCCATTTGTACAAACGGTTATTTCATTATAATTAATTCCATAATAGCTAAAAGAGAAAGGTAGGTTGACATGAGCAATTGGGCCATTCCCACTCCAAGTTCCATTTCCGTTGTCATTTAAATTTAAATTCTGGCCTGTTTGATTTATTTCAATCCAATCGTATGTTGGGGCTAAATCAAATAAATCATCATTTGAATCATAAATAAAATATCCATATTCATCAGGGCCTGTTGGGTCCGTATCCATAATTCTTCCGATTGATATATTAAAATATACTTCTTTGCTAAAACCATTACCAGATTCTAACAAAAGGGTAAATGGAACATCTGTTCCATTTAATACCGTATTATCAATTTCTAATATAAATGAACCTGAAGATTCTTGTAAGCCACCCGCATTTATAGAATTCCAATTTACATTAAAACTTGTAACATTAATTTCAGAATTTTCAGTTGTTAATGTACCAATTATATTATCACTTGATATAGAACCAATATTAGATAAAGTAACCTTTATTCCTTGATTTTCACCAGGATTAATTGCAGATTCATCATCTGAAAAATAACTTACAATTTCTAAATCAAATCCATGAACATCAATATTTAATTGAGAATTCCATTGATTTTGACCGTCTGAAAATTGAACTAATAATTTTAAGTCTTCATTATGCTTGGCACTTGAATCTAAAGTGAAAGATAAACCACTTAATTCTGTAGATTCTCCAGCATTCAAGTTACTATAGGATATTTCATTATTAATTAAAGTAACTTTGTCTGAAGTTGTTGATAATGAAACGGTTAAATCACTTACACTACTATTACCAAAATTTTGTATTGGAATTGTAAGCTCAATTGTTTCTCCTGGATTTAATAGGTTATTATTATTTCCATTATCATTAAAAGAAACATTACCATTTGGATTTAAATTAACTACACCACCTGACGCATTTTCAATGGTAAGAGTAGAAATATATGGTTTATATCCTTGGTCTGTAACGACTAAAGAAATATCACCACTCGTAGTATAATCTAATGGAATTAATGCTAAACCACTATTATCCGTAAATGTATTACTAAAAACTTCATTCGATTTATATAGTGTCACTCGTGAATTTTTTAGTGGGTCACCATTATTACCAAGTACTAATACTTCAATATAATTAGTTCCAAAAGATACAGATTCTAAATGTGAAACAGAAAATAATTTTGGAGTTGTTGTCCATAAATGAGTTGATGGATCACCAATTAAATTATTCCAATGTGTAAAAGCTGAAATCCAATTATCGGGGTTTCCTGGGTATGTCATATCTAATGCAAGTTTACCATTTGCTAATGCTGCACCTGCAGTACCTAATTTCTTTGCAAATAAACCATCATAAATTCCCATATCAACAATATTATTGAAAAGAGTATGTGTATTCCATGTAGCCGTTCCAACAGAAGCTACTGCTCCCTTTGGGTTTGCAGATGTTCCCGCTCTAAAAAATGATTCTGTTAAGCATGCATTATCTTCGGAAAATGAACCTGTACCACAAGTCAAAACTGATGCAAATGGGAGCATAAATCCATTTGAAGCATTATCAATATCACTTGAAGTAAATCCACTTACTCCTAAATAACCTCGATAATTAAAATAGAGTACACCATCGGCAAGATTATTTCTCATCCAAGAATCATAACTTCCTCCTGAAGTTTTTAATCTGACATCATCTACGCCATGGTTATTTAATAATTCTGCAATATACTCATTTGTAATTGCACATGAATTTCCTGATGAAGAAGGGTCACCCACTAAAGAAGCAGTTTCATAATAATTTTGCATAAAATCCATATAAGTCGCTTTTTCATAAGTAATAATTTTACTTACAACTGTAGATAAATCACTTGTGGTCCGAACTGATAATCGACCAATTAATACTTCTGGATATAAATCATTTCCATTTAATTGTGAATATGGATGATCTCCTTCACATGCATTCCCGTAAGTATTATGTCCAAAACCGTAACTGTCTCCTTCAAAAGTTGGTATATTATATGAACCACCCACATCACCAACCAATGCAACATATTCTGGTGCAGGATCAAAGGTTTGATAGGCATTTTGAATATAATTTTTTATTGATGTTGTAGAAGTTCCAATTGATGATGTTGATGCTGTATAAACAGTGAATCCTCTTTGTCTTCGCCATTCAACTAAATTTTGAAAATCAGAATTATTTTCGGAAGACCCACCACAAATATATAATATTGCAGGATCTTGATATTCTTCCATTTCTCTAGATGAATAATTTGGTATTAAATCTTGATATAAATTTTCAAATATTTGAGATGGAGATGAAATTTCATTAGAATTATAATCTGGATCATCAATTTCACTAATTTCAAATTCTACTTCATCAAAAATTTCTAAAGTTAAAGTGTTTGAATTATAAATAAATGGGATTAAACTAATTTTTACAAATTCTAAGTCTCGCATCGCTTGAGGAGAAGTCAATAATAAATTATCAATAGGAAAGTTATTCGTAGATTCAAATTTTATATTTTGGTCTAATTCTTTATTTATATTAAATGATTTAAGATTAATATTTTCTAAAGTATGGGATTCTGTTACCGTATAATTAACTTCAATTAATTTTCCAACTGGTAGTTGATACATTGTAGAATATATTGGTAAGTCAGGCACACCATTTAATGAAATAGTACCATATCCTTCTGATTTAATATTTGAAAAAGAATTTTGGGTAGAGACTCGTAACTCACCTAGACTAAATTTTAAACTCAATTTATCTTCTGCTAATTCAAACTTATTTTCCTTTGTAAATATTATTGAAATAAAAGATAATAAAATTATTAATTTTAAATTTTTCATGTTTTTCCTTTAGTAAATGTTTTAATTAAAAATTGATTCGATGGTAATTTTAAAAAATTAATTATATAAGTATGTATTTCAATTATGTAACCATATTGTAATAGAATTGTAACAGAATAGAGTGAATTGAAATGTTAAAAAAATGTTAAGATATTTTTTAAGAAAAATAAATAAAAGATTTTATTATTTTAGATTAAAAAAATATCTTTAAATTATTAGGCTTTGATTGAAAGCATTTTATCCGGTTTAGCTCAGTTGGTTAGAGCAGCGGACTGTTAATCCGCGTGTCCGGGGTTCGAGTCCCTGAACCGGAGCAGAAGAGAAACCCCTTCTTCCGAGAGGGGGTTTTAGTTTTCTACCAACAAGTGATAATAGTGATATTGTTAAAAAAAATATGCTCCAGTGACCAAAATGGTCACTCAATGGTCACTCAGATATTTCTAATTTAATATAATTTTATTATATAAAACAGCACCCACCCAGGCTTTGGGACACCCCCTATATCATTAGATATAATCACCTCTCACACCAGACCTTAAAATACCTCAGGTTTACAAAAGATAATTATAGTTTACAGAGGTTTACTATAGTAGACAGAATACCAAGATATTTTTGTAAATTAAATCCAAGAATTTACTACAAATATCCATAGAAGGAGGACTTTATGAAGAAATTATTATTATTTATTGCTGTTTTTAGTTTAGCTGGTGCACAGGATTATTCGCTTGAGTTTAATGGGAATGATGGTAGAGTTGAATTGCCTTATCAAATTACAGAAGGATCAATAGATCCATTATAGTTGTTAAATACAGCCATCCTTCTAATGTCCAAATATAAGTTATATCTGAAACCCATTTCTTATTTGCTGAATCTGTTTTAAAATCTTGTCTTAACAAATTCGGTGATATTGGATATTTATGATCAGAATGTGTGGTTA
>CAZGWH010000077.1:0-6805 GCA_964529325.1 uncultured bacterium
TCGCATTTCGTATTACTGCAAAAAACACTCTTTTCATCTAAAACTCTCTTCTAAAAATATGATTATTTTGACGACATGACAAAGAATTTTATTTATTTTACAATTACTTTTTCAGGTATATAGACGAATTCGGCAGTACCAATATATTTATTCATTCCTTTTCTATATCTATAAATTCTAAAAGAATCATTTTCTTCTAGGTATTTTTTTATCCGCTCAATCATGTCTTCTAAATAACCATCAGGAATATATATTTCAAATACTGATTTTTGAACTCTTTCTCCCCAATGGTTTAATTCCTTCACAACTCTATATCTCACTTTATTACTGCTTACATCGTAGGTAATGATATAATGTATCAAGACCTAATCCAGGGCATATAATTTATATCATTATCTACACAGTAATTTTTTAAATTTCTCGCATCGTCAATTATTAATTCTAAGTTAGTCATATTTCGACCATTGTATTTTTGAACACTATTTAGTCTTCTTTTAAACCCTTTAACTAATGCATTTACAACTTCAAGATCTAATCTATTTTCAGTTTTGATTAATTTTTCTCTAATTTTTTTATTTCCTATTACTTTAAGAAAAACCCTATCAGCAATCTGTGCTCTAAACGGTTCCATAATATCAGAACATAATGAAGCATGTCCGTAGCTTGTATCATGATAAAATCCAATAAATGGATCTAAACCAACAGTTGCAATTGCTGAAAAGGATGCTTCATATAGTAATGAGTATAAAAGAGATAGCCCTTTATTTATTGGATCTCTTGAGTTTCTTTTTTTACGTTTTAAAAATCCTGAATTTGCAGGTAAAATACTTCTAAAATTATAAAAATACCGTCTGGCATTTGCTCCTTCAATTCCTCTTAATTCATCGAGCTTTTGGGAATTTAAAATTTTTGTTTTTAACCGTGGATAGCTTTCATAATTAAAACTAACTCCATTATTTTTCTCTGCAAGAAATCGATTTGCATTCCAAATTTTTGCCATTACTAATCGTTTGGAAATTCGTTTTCGTTTCTCTATATTTTTATATATATCATATTGACCTATTCTAGGCTCAACAGAGCCACCTTTACGAATAGACTGAGAAATATACTTTAATTTTCCATTTTGTTGAATATAAGAAATAGTAGCTTCCATACCTGTTAAATATGAAATTGCAGGTTCTGTTACATATACACCAGGCATGCATACTAATGAGAGCACATGATTTAATGGGTAAGTTGCGTAAACATTTTCATCTTTTTCTAAAAGCAATCTACCATGTCTTTTGCGGACTTTTGTACCGGGTTGAGTTATTACAATATCTGAAATCATGCTTAAATCTACACCTAATTGATAAAGTATATTCTATTTAACAAGGTTGTTGTTTTATGTGAGGTCTTAGTATAATATTTTTAATAAATATTGATATATTATTAAATATATTTTTGGATACTTCGTTTCTTTTTTTTGTGAGGATGAATCATAATTAATATTATTTTTGGAAATACATTTTTATTTTACCACAAATATCCACCAAAATAATTGATAAAATTAGTCATTTGACATTATAATAAATATTCTAAAACGCTTTCCCAGTTTTGAAATGTAGTAGTACCAAATTGTATATGTTTACCCATGAATTGCCCAGCCCCATTTTCTATTCGATCATCAATTAAATAATCTCCTATATTTAAATTTTTATGGTGACTAAAAATAAGTCTCTTTTTTGCGCCTTCGCCTATATATTTTATTACCCAATTTTGCTTATCTTGCAATGCTGTTGGATTGTCCCATGGTGAAGTAGATAAAATATATGTGTCATACACCTTTGATAATATATTAAATGATTCAATTCCTCCAACCATTGGTTTCATCAAATTAAATATCCCAGGAACCTCATCAAATTTATTGTCAAATTCAATTTTTGTTTTTTCATCTAATTGGTTTATTCCTGAGACAAAATCAACTAACACCCCATCCATATCTATATATAATATTTTTTTATTCATTTAATTCCCTTTTGTATCATTAATTGATTGTTGAATATTATTAATATATTTTTCAATTTCTGATGTTAATTTTATTTCGTCACTCAATATTGCCAAAACTTTTTGGTTCGATGATTCTTTATTTTTATCTTTATAATGTTGCTTCCCCTTTGGTCTAGAACCGTGAGCTAAACTATTTCTTAATTTATTTAAAATTTTAAATGTTTTATTGCCCGTTTTAAATAATTTCCTTTTTGCATTTTCTCTATTGTCATAATCAAGTGGATCAGATTTTATTCTCGATGATACAAATGCTTCAAATAATAATGTGACGGACTGTAAATAACTTTGATTTTTTAATGCCTGAGATGCTATTTCTAATTGCCTTAATGCAAAAGATGATTTTTCAGTCCAGAGCATTTTATCAATAATCTGTTTTTTATATAAATTCCCTGCAATTGGCAATGAATCTATATTATTTAATAATTCATTCTTTATGTTTTCCGCATATTTTTTCATTTCACCAACTTGATTTGTACTAATTAAAAAAGATAATTTATTTAAATTTACTTTTAAAATCTCATTAATTCCATTCAATTCACTTAATGCTTTAAAATTCCCTCTATTTTCTGAAATCGTAATTGCATTAATCCAGTCCATTACCTCTAAAGCATAACTTAAAGACACAACAGGTGTAACATTGTTCTTCGTTAATTCCATTGCTCCATAATATATTTTTTCAACATTACTCATACTAAATGTTTTCAAATGAAAAATACTTAATAAAGCAAAAAATGGTAAATGTCTTAACCCATGTGTAAAATCAAAAAATATATTTGAATTATTTGAAATCTCTTGAGACATTGCAAGTAAAATCTCCTGTTGTTCATTGTAATCTTTTCCTAAGGGAATTATTTTAATTATAATTTTAATTTTATAAAAGTGTGTTAAATAATTTGATAATTTTAAAATTGATTCATTTGAAACTCCAGAATCTACCTCGTTTCCAATTTTTTCATAAAGTTTGTAATCTGATTCATTTAATTCCATTTCTTCATCTTCTAATAAAGCATCCCACATTGATGTGGTGGTTCCAAGAATTATTACCTTTTCTAAATTTTTATTATGTTTTTCTAACCATTTTAATAATGCAAAGCCAAATATATTTGATTTTATTATTTCATTATTTTCAAATTTATAATTTAATAATTTATATCGATCATTATCTACTTTCCTCGCTTTGCCTAAATTTGTAATTAATATATTTTTATTCATAATTCCTCTATAATTGTATGTTTTTACCTAACTGATTAACTAATGCTTTTTCAACACCCGCATAGGTTTTAATTATTAATTCATGTCCACCATTTGGTGTAATAATCTCATAAATTAATTTTTCATTCTCTAAATATTTAAATTTAATTTTTACAAAACTATTTGATTTTGAAATATATTTTCCAATTGAAATTTCTTTCATAAAATAATTAAAAATTTGAAATCTGGATAATATTATTCTTAATTCATAATTTGGAATATCTTTAATATGAATTGGACCTGATCCCCATAAATGATTTTCCATTTTACCCGCATTTAATTTAAGGATATTATTGTGTGAAATAATATATTCTGCATGTAATCTTTTTAATAATTGCCCAATTGGAGTTAACACCATTTGTTTAAGATCAAAATCTTCAGTAAATAATATTTTCATAAATTCAGGCAATTTTGTATCTATTACTTTTTTTGCGTCTTTTAAATTGCTTTGAGATAAAATAAAATCAATAATATTAAAATATAATTTCCAATTTGTTAAATCTAAACTTACAGGTAAACTTGGCATTTCAATTACATGTGAAAAATCTTCATGAATATAAAAGACAGGAACCTTGGTAAATGAACCAATCATCGTAGCATAGGCAGTTTCGGCTTTAAATCCACCAGTTGCAATTATATTTGCATTTTTACCGTGGTTTTCTATAATGTCAACAACTGAATGAATAAAATTAGGTAATCCTTTTAATTGGAATTCATTATAATTCTTTGTTAATCCTTTAATAGAAATACATTCAGAGTCAAATCCCATTTCATTATAAGCATTAGCGAGTGCCTCTCCACATAATATTCCATCATTATCACCACTTGAAATAAAATAAAGTAAATCAGACGAATTTATTTCCATATTATTCAGAGTTTGAATTTCTGCGCAACATGCCCGTTTATCTTCATTTGAATTAATGATAAATTCAGTTAAGCGGTCAACAGAAATAATTTCATTAGAATTTTCCCGTTTAAAATTTCCAATTAATGAAGTTCCTACAGTAATTATTTGAGCTTTTACATTTGTTTTAGATTTCATTAATTGATTATTAGAATCTCTTAAAATGATCGTCTCTCCATTTTTTGGCCCGAGTACAGCTCTATTTTCACTCTTTAGATCATTCATTAAATTTTCAATACTTGTAAGGTCTCCATGAACTACTATAATATTCTCTGGATTAAAATGGTTTACAATTTCATTCATATCTTCACGAGACCCATGACCTGATAATCTAACTTGTGAAATATATTTTGATTTTATTTTACCATAATCAACATAATGTTCACCAAAGTCAACCTCATCACCAATTTTTGCATTTAATACTTCATACCCTAATGTTGCTGGGGATTGATACCCTGAAAAAATAATAGTTTCGTTTTCATCACTTGTCATTATTTTCCCTAAAACAGCAGATGGAGTTCCTTCAGCCATCATTCCATTTGTAAGTACAAATATCCCCGTTTCATTTTTATTATATAAATCATTATACTTTCGTCTAAGATCTCTAAAACTAAGTTGTTCATACATATCAAAAAATGATGTATTAATTAATTTATCTCTACATTCACATTTATGTTTTTCATATATTTCTGTGATTGCTATTCCTAAACCACCTAAATAAACTGGGATTTTTTTATTAATTCGTCCTATACGCATTCCATAATCAATTAATGAGATAATGTCCTGTGATCGACCAAGTGCAAATGCAGGTATTAAAATTCGGCTTTTTCGTTTATAGGCATCATTTATGGAATTAAAAAATGTGTTCCATTGCTCTTTTTCAATTACTGGTTTTAATTCACTTGAAGTTGTAGATTCAGTCAATATACAATTAATATTTTTTAAGTCAGGTAATTTTGCACCATTATGAACTCCGTGATTTTTAAGTGCAATATCTCCTGTATATACAAATGAATAATCTCCATCCGTCAAAACAATACCTGATGACCCTAATATATGTCCCGCATCGAAAAAGTAGCCCGTTATTTTATCTGATACTTTAAATTCCTGATTGTAATTATAGACATTTTTTTTCATTTCCGTTTTAAGTAGAGCTATATTATCCCAAGAGTAGGAGTCTGAGAATGCATACTCTAAAGAATCTTGAGCAAATTTTTCTAAATATGATGCAGAACTAACGGTCATTCTGCTAATTATTTCACGAGAAAATTTTTGAGAAATAATCTTCTTGGGTTTTCTATTTGAATATACAAAAGGTAATGATCCAATATGATCAAAATGCCCGTGAGAGATAATTATTGCATCTAAATTATTTGGAATTTGATCTAAGGGTACTAATGCATCTGCTAATTCTGAAGTAGGGTCCTGCCCTGCATCTAATAAAATTGTAGCTTCTCCCCATTTTAATAAATAAGAATTAGCACCTATTTCCTGCCCACCACCCAATATTGTAATTTCTATTTTATCATTATATCTTTTTAAAGTCATAATTTCCTAATTTAATTTTCTTATTTTTATTCCATGTTTTGATATACTAATTATTTTGCATTCAGCTGATTTTCTCCGAATGTATAAATATACTGAAAATAATAAGCAAAATGCAGAAGATGCAACCATTGCAGTAACACCATTTACAGGCATTATTAACATTGCAAATAATGTTACGATAATATCAGATAAAAAATGATGTCCAAAAATAAATGGTTTAAAATTAATTGGTAGTTTCTCAATTAATATTATAATCATTAAAAACATTAAAAAACCAGCAGTAAATCCTGAAAGAATCAAGCAAAACCTCTATTCAGCATGGTTAATAGAATTCTCCCAGATCTTTTCTTTTTCTTTTTTATATCTTTAATTGCATATTTATTTCTATATACTGTTGTAATTATAATATTTTTAAATCTATCATTCTTTGTAATTAAGGTCGTACCCTCATAAAAATCGGGTACAATTGCCCCATCATCTCTTAATTGACAAATCGATTTGTTATCCAAAAAATAAAAAATAACTCCCGTTCTATAATATTTTTTACCATGTGTCAATGTTAAGAGTATTGCATCGTCCTCAATACCTCGTTGTGATTTTCTAACCTGTGCATGATCTGTATATATAATATTCAAAATAATTACTCCAATTAATATTTATGATTAATAAACAACCTGATATTAAAAATTATTGAATATATATAATCATAACCCCAATTAACAACCTTGTCATTCTTATAAACCTGACAAAATGTACGGCTTATTATTTCAAATTATTATTCATAACGAATAGAGCTAAGATCTTCTAAGAAACCATCAACGAATACAACCACTGAGTTTGTTTATAGTTCATCGTAAATAGTTAATAAAACATCGATTTCCCCATAAACCACCAAAGAAACAACTATCCAGCAGGTATCCGCTCAAAACGCGGAGAGAGTTTAGACGAGGGAAACCTCGAACTTCTTGTAATTATAAGTAACAATGTCTTAATCCGCTCAAAACGCGGAGAGAGTTTAGACGATAATGGATATTGTCAAAATTGTTATGATGA
>CAZGWH010000078.1:0-6732 GCA_964529325.1 uncultured bacterium
TTTGATTATTTATTATTTATCATATTGGGAAGATAAAAAAGCGGAAATTACTGAATTAGAATCAAGGTTTTTTTATTGTAAATATTATATTATTCATTAGCAAAAAGATTTATTGAAAAAACTATTTATATTAAAATCTTACTCACATCCATTTTGACATTCCTCTAAGGTATTAAATGCATCTACACCACAGCATCCAGTTATAAATTCTTCACATTGATTTGTATTTTGATTAAAATAATAAGTTGGGCAAAGACCTTCACATGGGCCAGCCTCTGGTATAATGTAACATTCTTCTGCAATTGGGTTCAATATTAACTGAACTATTGCAACGACATCCAAAATATTAATTTGTCCATCTAAATTAATATCTCCTGAGTAAAATTCAGCCTCTGACGGGCTATCAGTCATTAAAATAAATCCAACTAAAAGCACTATATCCAAAATGTTTATTTCATAATCATTATTTAAATCTCCAAATAAAACACAGGTAGAACAACATATATCCTCAGGTGGAGGAATATATACACCCCCCAAACATGGTACCCCCATTTGTTCTGCACAATCAATAATCATTTCAATCCATTCCCCATTCCAGCATTCCATTGGATTACATGGATTATCATTATTAAACTCACCATCAATACATTCTTCAACAGGATTATAACAATCTACAAGATTACCATTTAAGTCATAGAAATCTGCATAACAACCATCACAGTAATTTGAAATACATTCAACCGGTGTATTTATTTGACATTCCCCTGCAACTTCACATGGATCAATATAGCAGTTTACCGGAAATAAACAATCAGTTGATAACTCAATTACCTCAACTTCAAATGCACTGCATTCAACACATTGAACTTCTCCACCAATCTCTACCAAAACAAATCTATTTATATACATTTCAATGTTTGAAAAATTATTTGAGAATAGGACAGCTATTGAAGGACCATTTTCAGTTTCAATAAAAAATTCTCCACAACTATCTTGGCAAATAGATATTTCACTCTGCCTTAAAAAACCTGAAATTTCTACACCTGGTTGACTTAATCCAAAAGATAAAATTATTAATAAAATAAATGGTTTATTAGAATGGATTATTAAAGTAATTAGTGTTTTCATTTGTTTTCCTTTTCGTATATAAAAATTCAATTTCAGCAAAATACTATATTATTTTACCTAAATATGTTAATTTGAAGCTCTGTAATTTAACATCATTTTTCCTCATCGACCAAATTTACACACGACAAAAAATAAGAATTAAGAATTATGAATTATGAATGTTCTCCTTTACGAAGAATAAAAATTTAGGTGAAGAGGAATAACAATTAAACCCTGTGGAATAAAAAAAGATTCCACGGGTCAAGGAATAAAGAATTAGGAGGCTGATAAACGCTGATTGGATTGATAAAAAACAAAAAAACCCTCGTCCATACGGAAAATCTACGATTATAAAGAAGCCTTCTCCCAAAGGAGAAGAAAAAAAAACATATCCTCTCCCAATGGGAGAGGAATTAAAGGTGAGGGGTAAAAAAATCCCTATTTCATTAATATCACTTTTTGAGTTTGTATAAAACCCTGTCCTGAGTTTATCGAATGATCACCTGACATCATTTTAATAAAATATACACCACTTGGTAATCCACTCGCATCCCATTCAACCGTATGGAAACCTGCTTCTATTTGACTATCAATCAAGGTCTCAATTAATCGACCATTGATATCATATATTTGTAGAGTCGTTACGCGTAACGACTCTACTGCAGGAATACCAAAATTTATAGTAGTCACAGGATTAAATGGATTTGGATACGCAGGAGCCAATGACCAATCTGTTGGAATAATTTTAATTTCATCCAAAACCATTTTATCAATTGTATAAACACCTAAATTTGTAAACCCATTTAAATCACCATTTAATGAATTTAAATTATTAATATCACTCGCAGAATTTAATGATTTCATTACAAATAATGGCACTTCATTAAGCTCACAAAATCCTTCAGTCTGTTCACTTAAATCTCTTCCCATTACGGGTATTGCTGTATATTCTCCTTCCCAGATTGCAGAACCGACCAATTGGTCACCACAATACGCTAACACTAAATCACCATTTACAACATTCTCAATATCTTTAATTAAATAAAATGCTTGTTCTGTTGATTGTACAAATTGGTATTCATCGGGGATTTGAGTTATTTGTTTTTCCATTAGGAGAGGAGTATTTTCAGGATCAGCACAATTTTCAAATCCCCATTTAAAATCTAAATTATATGATGATACATTCAACCAATACCCTTTTCCTTCTTTTAAAGTATTTAAATTACCACTCCAACCATCGGCCGTATTAAATAAGCCGACACCTTGACCTAGGATAAAATTAAAATTTTCCGTTGCAAATGCTTCACCACCCAATGCATCTAATATCGGTTTATCACCATCTCCCCAACGGAATGATAATAAATTATTACCAAAAATTGTTTCAAAATTTTCACAATTTTGAACCGCACCTAATTCAGGGTTATTTCTCCAATTATAGCTTGTAGAAATATTTAACCAATAGCCATTATGGGGTTGAATATTATTTAGATTTCCCGACCAGCCTTCAGTAGTATTAAAAATACCGACTCCTTGCCCTAACATAAAATAAATATGTGGTCCAATATCGATTAATCCATTTAATAATTCAATTGAACTGTCATTTTCAAATGTACCTGGTATTCCAATTAAGTTGTTTCCAGATATTAATTCATTTTCTATAATATAAATTTCTTTTTCTACAGAATTAGATTCATTACCATGGATATCAACCGCTTTAAGTGAAAAGCTATACACTCCTGTGCTAAGGTTTATTTCACCATTAAACTCAGATATTTCTGGTGTAGAAATAATTTCATTATTTTGAGTAATAATATAATGACTTAGATCATCATCACTATTGGCTTGCCAATCCATGTTTAGTTGGTTATCATTTACACCATATTGTAAAGTCATACCTACAGGTTCGGTAGGATTAATATTGTCAACGGAATATCCTTGAAGGGTTTCACTTACAAAATTACCCTCTTCCATATTTGCGATTATTCTAAACGCTAATAAACCGTCAGAAGTTGAAGATGAATCAATCGGTGTATCCACATAAGAAGAATAATTTGCTTCACCATACGCGGATGATGAATTTGCATTTATCCACCCATTCCCATTATTAATTTCAATCGAATATAATTCACCATTTCTCAAACTATCGGTATCATGATAACTTCTTGTAAATGAAACGACTACTTTTCCGCCTTGGTCATTTGGTACATCTTCAATACTGCTGATAATTGGATGTTCATCAGGTACAATTAATGCACTAATTGGAATTTCTATTAGAGAATTTGCAGGATCATTTGTAGTCAATATTAGTGTATCATTTATTGTCATCTCTTCTAATTCGGCTGAAAGTTGAATATTTATATAACCTGTATCATTGGGTGATATTAATAGAGAATCAATAACTAATTGTAATGGCGACACATGTGTCGTACCTACGATAGATAAATCATAATTCCCTGTATTTATAATGGGAATTTCATAATTTGTAATTGAATTAAAACCAACTTCTCCAAACTCAATATTTTCTCCCGGCACCTCTGCAATTGGGTATTGCACTGCCATTGTAACCGCCACCTCTACTATTGGATTATCAGGGTCGTTACTGGTAAGTTGGATAGTAGCTTCATAATCGCCATACTCTAAATCTGCACCGCTTACGGTTACATCTACATTTGCATTTTCACCCGGTGGGATAGTGAGTGTGGTTTGAAATAAGATGAGCCAATCTGGAATTGATTGGAAATTATATATCTCTAGAACATAATTATATGTTTGAGAAGATTGATGATCATTCCATTTTCCAATGGTATTCCAATTAATATGAACATAATCTTCGCTACCAGAATTATCTGGCTGACTATTACCCCAATTTGTATAGGTAACTTCTTCGCCCGTTATCCAATAAAAATTACCCTCACTTGCTTCATCTGTAAAACCAATCCATAAATTATCATTATTCAAATTTGCAACAAAACTATTTTCTGTTTCACTTGTAATTGTTGCTAAATGTCCTCCTTGTTCTTCGCAAATATTTTTTGCATTTGACCAAGTCGTTCCATTGTTAGAGACAAAATAATGATGCCCTTCAAATTCACCGCCGTAGGTAAATAGGTTTTCATCTACTTCTAGTATGTCACTTTCACCACCATCCAAACTAACCTCCAAAGTATCAAACCCTGTATTTTCAATGGTAAGTGTTTGCGACGAAATTGTATCTTCAAAGACAACGACATTAAACTGAAGAGAATCTATAGTAATCAAAATACTTTGAGTGCCATATTCACAACTACCATCATCAACATTTGCTTCTGTGTTGTAGTTGATGGCGAGAGGGTCAGTGCAACCGGGGTAAGAGGGTACAATAGGTGGCATATCGGTGGACCAAGTAGCACCGTAAACAGCCCAATTATTATTATTTGATGTTTCATCATAACCAGTTGTCCCATTTCCTTCATTGAAATGCCAAAGACCAATTGTGTTTTGATCTACAATTAATTCGGTCTGAGGAATGGTAAAATTATTATTATAGCGAATATTATCTGATAATCTAATTTCATCAACAATTGCAGTTAAATAGTCATTACTACTACTGTTATGCTTCCCCAGAATTAATTGGACATCATTATCAAGACTATTCCCCGTAGATGAAGAATTATAAATCTGACCATTGAGATATATTGTACCAAGACCATTATCTGTCGTAGCAGCAATATGATACCATTGTCCAGTTGATATAGTAGGACCACTATCTACAAAATTAAAATCTATGTATGGTCCTGACTTTTGAACCCAAAATCTAAATTTACCATCAAATATTTTATCGTTGTTTCCCCCGCCGTCAAATGAGATAAACTTAATCCAATATTCGACTTTTCTTTTTTTGTCGTTCCATTTTTATTTTCGTTTCTTTTCGGTCATTAGCCATGTATTCAATTTAATTTCTCCTGAGTCATTACAACAACGAGTATCATTTTAATCCTTAACATTTTATAATTTATCCTCATAATATTATATTTTATCCCTTTAATATTTTATTTATCTTTTCGTATTTTTAAATCATATTTTCCATGCATAGATAATATAATAAATAAAATGTTCAAAAAATTTATCATTGAAATTGTACGCAGAAAGGAAAAGCAATTATGAATTATGAATAAAAAAAAGCATGACAGTTCGTAAAATCTACTTTTTCTCAGAAACCTACCCCTAAGGGAGAATAAATTAAAGGTGAATAGAAATATATATTTTGCATGCACCCAGCATGTTGTAAGAGTACAAGATTTAACTTGTAATTAAAACAGAAATTTATATATATTGTATATACAATAATAATGGAAATATTTTGAATACACAAATGATTATTAGAATAGATGAAAAAATTAAAGATGATTTTAATAAACTTGCACGCTCAAATGGTCAAACAACTAGCCAAGTGATTCGTGAATTAATGCAAAATTATATTAAGGAAAGAGATGCAACTCAACATATAAATAATTTATGGACTAGAATAAGTAATGAAATAAAAACGAATCAAGTCGCTGAAAAAGAAATTCAGGAATTAATTATTTCATCACGAAAAAACAATACAAATAATTGAAAGTTGTAATTGATACAAATATTTTTGTCTCTTCATTTTTTGGTGGAAATCCTAAAAAAATAATTGAACTTTGGTCAAAAGGTGAAATTATTATATGTGTTTCTCCTTCAATTTTAGATGAATATTTTGATGTATTAACACGAGCAGGTTTAAAAAATAAAAAAAACATAGATAATTTATTAACCTTATTTTCTCATGGGTTTAATTCCCTCTATATTTCTAAAACGCCACAATTACAAATTGTAAAAGATGATCCTGATGATGATAAATTCATAGAATGTGCTGTGGCATTAAATTCTAATATTATAATTTCGAGTGATAATCATTTACTTAATATTAAAAAATATTTAAATATTGAAGTCTATTCTCCACATGCTTTTTTGGAAACTTTTTTTTAAAATAGGACACTGATAAACGCTGATTGGATTGATAAAAAAACAAAAAACCATCGTCTGTTCGGAAAATCTACGATTATAAAGAAGCCTTCTCCCAATGGAGAAAAAAACATCCTCCTCTCCCAATGGGAGAGGAATTAAAGGTGAGGGGTAAAGAATTAATAAGTAGAACGCTGAAAAACAATTAAACCCAGTGGAGTAAAAAAAGATATCACAGGTTAAGAAATTTTGAATTAAATCCGTAGGGTCAAGGCATGCCTTGACTTAACAAATAAGAATTAACAATTTAACCTAGTGGAATAAAAAAACAGATTCCACGGGTCATGGAATTAAAAATTATGAATGAAATAATCCCTCGTCCATTCGGAAAACCTATTTAAATTATTTAGTAGAAATATATTTTTCTATTAATTCATCTATTTCTTCAACATGCGGATGTATTGATTTTGCATTTTTAAGAACAGGTATTATCAAATAAATTTGATTAATCTTTTTATAAACTATAATAAGTCTATAAATAACCTTCAAATAATTATTTAAATAATAACTTCTATATTTTTCTAACCATTGTCCATCATGTAAATTTAAAAATTTACCTTCATATAAATGATAACAAAGTTCAAAATATAATCGCGC
>CAZGWH010000079.1:0-6699 GCA_964529325.1 uncultured bacterium
GAGTACCGGGAGCGAGACTTGAACTCGCACGGAATAAATTCCGAGGGATTTTAAGTCCCTTGTGTCTACCAATTTCACCATCCCGGCACAAATTATAATTGTTTAAAGCATCTTATACCTTGAGGCGTCGACCAGATTCGAACTGGTGCATAGCAATTTTGCAGACTGCTGCCTTACCACTTGGCCACGACGCCTAAATAAAAAACCCTCAGTAACCAGAGGGCCCTTATGAGCGAAAGAAGGGGCTCGAACCCTCGACATCAACCTTGGCAAGGTTGTGCTCTACCAACTGAGCTACTTTCGCATTTTGTTGAAAAACGATATCTCCAACAGCATGTAATTTATTAAATACACTTTTCTATGAACAACATTAATTTACATTATATTAAATTAATTTTTATTTAAATACCTCTAAATTTTTCACCCTCCATGTTTATGACCGGGTTGTCCATGTTTAGGATTTTTAGTTCCTGGCTGTGGTTGAGGATTTAATAAATTCTTTTTCATGTTTCCAGAATCAACAATTTTTAAAATTACAGGATCATCAATGATTTTTTTTCCTAATTCAATTTTATTTATTATAATTGTATTTTCTGCAGAATTAATCTTTTCCTCTGCTTCTAATTTTTGATTTGAATAGTTCTCAAGTTTTATCTTTTGAGCTTCTTCGTTTTCTGGTTGGTTGTTATGTTTTGATAAATTATTAATTTTACGATCCATCAATTTTACCGTAGATTCATAAACAGATATATCCGCAAAATCATTTTGAATATCATTATAATTAAATTCAAATTCATAAACATATTTCCCTCGGTCACCACAAGAATAAACAGGTGTTTTATTACTCCCACCATCATTTGACCTTTTCTTTGATTTACTTTGAATTACAATATCTACAGGAAAATTTGATTTATGGAAACGGTTTATATCATTATCGCTAGCATTAAACAAAAGTACTACAAAGTCAGATTGTGAATTAACAAATTCAATAATTTTTTTTAATGATTCAATAGGATCCTCAACAGTTATTCCATCTTTTTGGAAAACAGAAGAGAGTCCAATTACACCCAACTTTACACCATCTCTATTTATTATTTTATAGGGATTAAATATATAAGAACCAGTTGTATTTTTAATATTTGCTGAAATATAAGGGAAAGAGGACATATCTTTTAAATAGGTTAAATAATCTACTCCCATTGCAAAATCATTTTCACCTACATTGAATGCATCACAACCAATTTCATTAAATGAATTTACAATCGTTTCTGCACTTATTTTTGCAAGTTCAGTTGGTTTGCCTGGATTAATTGAATTTTTTTTGAAAAATAAATCACCTGCATCAAGAACAAAGTAATTTGAAGTGTTATTTTTTTCTTCATTTAATATAGCTGATTTCCGAGCAAGACCGCCCAGGGGTTTCTTTTTTCAGCCACACGGTTCTGTTTCACCTGCAACATTTGTAGTTGCAAAAATTTTAAATGAATTTAATGTTTCATTTGAAAAAATAAATGAAATTATAAAAACGGATAAATAAAGTAATTTTTTCATTGTATTGTCTGTTTTCCTTTGTTAAAATGAGCTTTAAATTTAAGAATTAATGCCATTCCAAGAAAAACAACATCTTCAAAAATTCGTTTTATTAATAAAAATTTATAATCTATATTTTCAGTGCCCCCGCTTACTTTAAAACATCCGCAATGTGTATCAATCCCGCGGAATACAGCTTGAGCTAAAATAAAAATAAACCATATAAGTAATAAGATAATAATTTGCAAGCTAGCTTCTAAAAAATATCCAGTGATTAGACCAAAACCGATAATCAATTCTAACCATGGTAATGTTAAAGCAAAAATATTATTTAAAGCGATAGGTGTAATATGGAAATTATCAATTAAATCTGAAAACTCTTGAGGGTTTTGTATTTTATCTATACTTGCATAAATAAAAATACCACCGAGAATATATCTTAATATTAACAAAAATATTCTATTGTTAATAATATTATTCATTCTATTGGTCGCCCTGCTTCTTTCCATTCAGGCCAACCACCCTCGTAAACTAAAACATTAAAAAATCCTCTATCCAGCATTAAATAGTCAGCTAAATCTATGCTCAAGCTACACTCTCCACCACTACAATATATAATTAGAATTTTTTCTAAATCAATTTCATTCAATTGAAATTCAAATTCTTCATAATAATCATATGGAATATTAATTGCTCCTAAAATTCGTCCTTTATTAAAATCTTCTTCATCACGAGCATCAATAATAATTGATTGGTTTGTAATGCGTAAATAGTCAACCGCTTCAATAGTAATAGTTAAAGGTTCTGTTAAATTTTCAGGTAAATTAAATATAAATTCGCCATTATTACTTGTTTGAATTTCTACAGTTTCAAGAATTCGTTTTTCTTTTAAAAGGCTTAACGGTGCATCCAAGAAATAATTTCGAATAAATCCAAAAAATATTGAAAGTAAGATTAGCCCAATTATTTGTTTTTGTGTAATTGCCATAAATAAAAATTTGCAAACATTTAAGAATTGCTTCAAACGAAATAAATATAAAAAAAATTCCATAAGTAATTAATCTTTATGTTTGTAGAAGTACTTATAAACCAATAAATTTTCTGTCTTTGGAGCAAACTAAATTTAAATGTTTGGGGATATAGCTCAGTTGGGAGAGCGCTTGAATGGCATTCAAGAGGTCAGCGGTTCGATCCCGCTTATCTCCACTGATAAAATTTTATAAATAAGGAGTAAAAATGGTAAGTATGACAACAATCAGGGAGAAATCTCAATATGTTTTAGGAGCTTTTTTAGTTATATTTTTATTAAGTATGACTTTGGGAGGTTTAATTGGTGGTGCAAATATTATGGATTTAATTGTAGGTAAATTATATTTTTGGAGTGGTGATGACCACCCTCAGCATTTATCTCGTTATGCAGGGTATGTAGGTGATAAATGGATTGAAAGACAAGAATTTGACAGAGAAAAATCTCGCCAAATAAATATTCAACGAAATAGTAGAGGACAGGCATTAGATGGACAAGCAATAATTGGTGCAGAAAATTCTGCATGGAATTTGCTAGTTGATAGAGCAATCCAGAAACCAATTATTAGCCAATTAGGATTAGATATATCTCAAGATGAATTATTTGAATATATTCTTGGTGCACCAAATGACTTAAAACAATATTTTATAGGTCAAGGATTATTTGTTGATGAAGATAATAATTTTAGTCTAAGTGAATATCAAGATGCTGTTCGTTCTGGAAATTTTCCGCTTTTAGAGGATCAAAGATTGAATTATGAAACAAGCGTAAAGCAATATTTACCAAGTAAAAAACTTCAAGAGTTATTCTCAATTACGGGAAGTATAAATAATCAAGAAGTAATGCAACATTATTTAAATAATAATTCAAATTGTACAATTGAATATTCATATATAAATTCAAATTCAATTGATGATAGTTTAATTACCGTTTCTGACAGCGAGATAGAAAAGCAATATATTAAAGACAAAGAAGATTTATATAAATTAAATCCTTCTCGAACCGTTGAATATGTGTTTTGGAATTTTAACTTAGCAAATATTGATTCTTCTTTACATGCTGAAGTCAGAGATAGTATTAATGATATATCTTACGACATATTGGATGAAGCAAATGTTACGGATTTATCGACTGCAGTTTCAATAGACAGTGAAGTTAGCTTAGATACAATGAATTTAACTCTTGAATATGACAATCTTTCAGGTGTACCATATAAATTTGGTGCAAATAGACGATTAGTACGATTCGCTTTTGATAGTTCAATTGGAACTGTATCAGATATTTTTCAAGTTAAAGATGGACAGGTTATTTGTCAAGTTGTTGCTGAGAAAGAAGGAAGTTATAAATCATTAGATGAAGTTTCTGCTTCTATAAAAAGTAAATTAACTCGTGATAAAAAAATGGATTATGCAAAATCATTATTAGAAGAGGCACAAAGAAATGCATTGTCAACTGCTGAAATTGCGATGGCAAATGAATTAATTAACTATGAATCTGACATTTCAGGTACATTAGGTGGTAGTTTTAAAAGTATTGGTAGCAGTTCAACATTGAAAGGTACATTAAAAGCAATGGAAATTGGAGAAACATCTGGAATAATTGAAGTCTCTAATAATGCAGTAATTGTCTCAATGATTGAGAAAGATGAATTTAATGAAGATGATTTTGCAATTCAAAAATCAGATTTAAGAAAAGAATTGTTAGATGGTAAAAAATATCAAAAATATAATGATCGAATTTATGGATATCCGCTATATAATGAATATCTCACAAGTGTAAAAGAAGATATTAAAATAGTTGATTATCGGAGTAAAATCTATTAATAGGTTTTTATTAGTCGCCCAGTATTAATCCGACTATAATTACAACATCTACCACATTAATTGCCAAATCTTGGTTTATATCAGCAACAAAAAACTGATCTGGATTTGGCGATTCTGTTTCCAATATAAATCCTACAATTTGAACTATATCAACTACATTAATTAAGCTATCAAAATTTACATCACCTAATAAACTATTACACGAATATCCATTTCCTCCGCATATTCCACATTCATCAATTTCATTCGGATAAAAACAGTTTTCAAATCCAGGTGTACCTGCATCTCCAGTACCAAAAACTAAATTTGATTCCAGCCAATTTGATGCGAATAAATTATCTGAATATAAATCAGTTAACGCCATAGAGTTTCCATTTCCAAATGGAAACTGATTACCGCCGTCCCAGCTTATTGAATCTGCAATAAACCCTTCTGGGCTAACCAAAATAAGCTCATCGCCAGCATTTGCAAGGCTTATTCCTGAATATTGAAGATTAATATCTAATCCGCCGTTGGAATAGAAATTTGAATTATTTCCAAATACGGCATAAGTGTTATTTGATATTATTAAATTTTCTAAGATTAAAAAATCATCCGTATCTTTATCTTTAATTATCCAGTTTTTAAAATTGATTGGAATTTCATTATCATTATAAATTTCAAACCATTCACCATTAGCATCAGAAGTTGCTTGTGGGTTAATCATTACTTCAGTTATAACTACTTTTGGAAAATCATTATCTTGAACATTTAATATAAATGTACTTGGATTTCCGATTATTACAGAATCCCCACCAAACACTTGGTCAATTTCTAAAATTAAATTCTCAGGACCTTCATAAATATCATCATCTGTCAACCAAATAAAGAAAGTCTGACTTTGAATTGAACCTATATTAAAAAAAAATTCATTTGTTGAAAGTGAGTATTCAGATTCACTTAAATTTCCATTTCCAATATTTATTAATACTTGAGTATTTTGATCTGGTGAAGGGTTCTCAATATTAATTTGAACTGGAATTGTTGAATTAGATTCATTGATTGTTATTTGACTTACATCGAATGAAACATGTGTATTTGTTGAATTTTCTTGGTAATACCAAATTCGTCGTGCTAAAGTAGAATCCATTACAAATGGATTTTTTAAATTATGTTGATGTGTTGCAATTTCTTCAGTTCTTGCAAATTCTGATTCATCAACAGGGTCAGAGTAATGCCAGTCTAACAAAATAGACTTTTGAATATTCCAAAAATCCACATCTGCTGAATCTTCATAAATAGAAAAAAAATAAAACATTGCTCTGGCTACATTTCCTTTATGTGTCTCTTTTGGTTCAAATTTTTCTGAATTTGGTTGGTTTGTTGGATTAAATTTTTCAGCATATTCATCAATGTTTGATTGAGGAATTTCGAATAATATTTCAGAATTTCTATACCATTTATGAGTTGCATTATCTGGAATATCAGCAAAAGGATCATTTCCTCTAGATGAATTTACATTATCCTTTGTTGGGAATAAATGATGTAAATCTGATTTTGGGTTTCCATATTCAGCACCCTTACTTCTTGGCCAAGTATGCTCGACATTTATTCCTTTATAATAGGCTTCAACACTGGGATCATTTTCTGAAATCCAACTTCCGCCATTATTTATGCAAATAGAATTATTATTAGTTTCGTCGCAATTTGAGTTTCCGTTATTACAATTACAATATCCACCAACCATTTGAATTGAGTATCCAGAATAAACACCAGATACAGTATTGTTTACATTATCTAATGATGAAAAAATGATATCTCGTGAATTATCATAAGAGGGAACTGTTGCTGGTGTAAAGTTTTGCTGTACAAAATATAATAAATTATCTTCCGTTAATCCATCGCCAACCATCTCATTTTCAATAGCAAATAATTGAATTGATAATAAAGATAAAAATAGAAATAATAAATAATCTGATTTAGATTGAAATAAATCAATTTTTGAGTGGTGTAAGGTCATAATAATCTCCGCATATTTTATTCAATTTGGGAGGGACAACGAGGAATTATGCTCGTTTGTTATGTTTTATACATATATAATTTAGGAATAAAAATAGGAAGTGAAATATGAGTAATTTAACATTAATGGAAACAAGGAAATTAGATAAACAATTTGCAGTGATTGGTGACCCTGTCGAGCATAGTTTAAGTCCTATTTTACATAATGAAGTTTTTAGGCAAATTAATTTAAATGCGAATTACACCAAACAATTTGTAGATAAAAATAATCTTGAGAAATTTTTAAATAATTTCAAAACTAGTAATCTTGATGGTTTTAAT
>CAZGWH010000080.1:0-6566 GCA_964529325.1 uncultured bacterium
CCGATTATAAAATTCACAAGAAAAAATTTAATATTGAATTTAAAATGATTAATTCTTGAAAAATTATGTTCGTAAATATATTATTCATTATCTTTTGCTACTTTAATAATTTACGAATATCAAATTATTCGAGAATCATTTTTACTTAAAAATTTATTGTATATTATCGTTTATGGATTCTTATTAATATTATTGATTAATATTCCTTAAATAGATAATTCTGTTTTTAATTTATAAAAGAAAAATAAATGAATACTCATTACATTAAAATTATCCTGATTTTATTATTATTATCATTTTCTTTCTCTGAAGGGATATCATTCCCACAAGAGAATTTACTCGAATTAAAAGGTAATTGGTATCAAGTCACATCATGGGTAGAAATTCATGAGGATATGACTTCTTCTCAGGCAAAAGAAAATGCAATTAATCAAGCATTAAAAACCATTATTGAATTTCATAGTGGAATTAAAATTAATAGTACCTCTCTTTCCATTCTTGCTGAAACTAATTTAGAAATGGATTTAGATCATTTTAGCCAAATTATTAATAGTATGTCCACAGGAATAATTCTTGAAAAGAAAATTATTGAGAATCGGAAAGAAATAATCGATGGATATTTGATTTATATTATTACGCTACAAGCAAAAGTTGGACAATTAAAAGGTGAAAAGGATCCCTTTTTTAAGATTGAAGCTCATTTAAATAGAGATAATTTCCAAAATGGTGATGAAATGATTATCGATATTTCTACAACAAAAGATTGCTTTATTTTTGTATTTAATATTTATGGTGATAATACCGTAGCCAGTCTTTTACCCAACCAATATATGAGCAATAATTTCTTACAAAAAGGACATTCATTACAATTACCATCGAAAGAGGGAAAAATTACTAAATTTAAAGTTGGGTTATCAGAAGATCAAAAACATGCGACAGAATTAATTATGATATTAGCGATTAAACCTGATAAGAATTCAAAAGATAAGAATTTTGATTTTAATATGGGAAACTATACTCAGACACTTAATGAATTAATGGAATTTATAATGCTATTTGATAAAAACCAAATTGAACAAGTAAATTTACCCTATGTGATAATGAGTAAAAAAAGAATTAAGAATTAAAAATTAAGCTAGATTTCCCATCCTTTTTTTAAGGAGGGGATTAAAGGGGTGGGCTATGGGTTTGTCACCCGAATAAATTCTAAAAAGGACGATTTAGATTAGCACCACAATTTATTGTGGTGAATAAAATAGCACCCTAATAAATTCGGGTAATAAAAATTGAAAAATAATGAAAAACCGATTCAACGGTATATAAAGGAAAAAATATGAAAAAAATAATAACATTATATATTATATTGAGTTTTGGATTAACTCAAAAAATTACCAATATCACTCAAAAAATAGAAAATGGTCGAATTGTAATTCACTATGATTTAAGCGGTGATAATAACAAAGAATATCAAATTAATATTACCGCTGAAAAAAATGGTAAATCAATTAGACCCTATGCTGTTGTTGGTGAGTTAAAAAATGTAACGCATGGTAAAAATAAACTTATTTGGTGGGAACCCGTATTAGAAGGCAGAGATTTACATGGTTGGTCAATAAATCTAAAAGCCGAATACAATTTATTTAATATGGTCTTTGTAAAAGGTGGTTCATTTCAAATGGGAAGTAATGATGGTCAAAATGATGAAAATCCTATCCATAGTGTAACCGTAAGTGATTTTTATATGTGTGAAACAGAGGTAACCCAAGCCCAATGGAAAGCAATAATGAATAATAACCCAAGTAATTGGAAAGGAGATAATTTACCTGTAGAAAAAGTAAGTTGGAATAATATCCAAAAGTTTTTAAAAAAATTAAATAAACAAACAGGCGAAAACTACCGATTACCCACAGAAGCAGAATGGGAATATGCAGCCCGCGGAGGCTCAGTAGAAACATGGCGTGCTGTATCTTACATATATGCTGGCTCAAACAATATTAATGATGTTGCATGGTATAGTAAAAATAGCGGTAATAAAACCCACCCTGTGTCACAAAAACAACCCAATGCGTTAGGTTTATATGATATGAGTGGAAATGTATGGGAATGGTGTAATGATTGGTACGATGAAGATTATTATACTTTGACTTCGCTCAGTAATCCACAAGGTGCAAATAGTGGAAAATATCGCGTTTTGCGTGGCGGTTCTTGGTACTACGATTCCGGGAGCTGTCGGGTTGCCAATCGCAACTGGAACTTCCCGGACCTCAGGGGCTACGACGGCGGTTTTCGGTTGGTGCGTTCGGTGTCTGCTCAGTATTAAGTAATACAGTGTTCTGTTTTTTGAATTCTGTTTTTAATTAAATTTTATTTTTTAATAAAATTTAATCTTTTTTTAGGGTTATGGGGCTTGCCCCATCGATTTTTTTTTTGAGAATTGACTTAAAGGGAAAAAATGAAAGAATCACCAATATTTATTAAAGTATATGATTTAACAAAATGGTTGGTAGAGCATACCCATAAATTTCCAAAAAGTCAACGGTTTGTGATGGCAAAACGGGTAGAAAATGCGATTTTAGATTTGCAGGATAATTTGATAAAAGCAGTAAAGCTAACGAAGAAGAAGCAATATTTTTTAATAGCATCAGATATTGAATTAGAAAAATTGAGGAAATATCTTAGATTATGTCAAGATTTAAAACTACTTACATTTAAACAGTATGAATATGCATCAAAAGAAGTTGTAGAAATAGGAAATATGTTAGGAAAATGGTTGAAAGGGGAATAATTTATAAACCAGACGCGTTTTGCGTGGCGGTTCTTGGAACAACAATACCAGGAACTGTCGGGTTGCCAATCGCAACAGGAACAACCCAGACAACAGGAACAACAACAACGGTTTTCGGTTGGTGCGTTCGGTGTCTGCTCAATACTATCAAAATGCCAAAATATCGAAAATTTAAGGATATTCGAATAGTGCAAAAGATAATACAAAATTATTTTCCTGTGAACGCAAGTTCCAAAAATAAAAAAAAGTAGTGAGGTTAGTAACATCTGTGAACATCTTACTACTTTTACTGAGAAAAACATGAAAAGGATAAATAATATTTGGCAAAGTATAATTTCGTATGAGAATTTATTTAATGCTCATAATAAAGCACGACTGGGGAAAAAGGGAAAAAAATATTGTGCAAATTTTGATTTTAATTTAGAAATTGAATTATTTAAAATACAAAAAGAACTTGAATCTAAAATATATCTACCTGGAAACTATAAAACTTTTGAAATATTTGAACCAAAAAAACGGCTAATATCAGCAGCACCGTATAGAGATAGAGTGGTTCATCATGCCTTGTGCAATATTATTGAACCTATTTTTGAGAAGACATTTATTTATGATTCGTATGCAAATCGAAAAAGGAAGGGAACACATAAGGCGCTTGATAGATTTGTAAAATATTATAGATCAAGTGAATATGTTTTAAAATGTGACATTGTAAAATATTTTCCATCAATTGACCACGAAATATTAAAAACACTTATTCGTAAAAAAATAAAATGTAAAGATACGCTTCAACTAATTGATTTAATAATTGATAATAGCAATCCGCAAACACCAATTAACGAATATTTTGAAGGAGATGATTTATTTACACCTTTTGAAAGAAAAAGAGGATTACCAATTGGAAATTTAACGAGTCAATTTTTTGCAAATATCTATTTAAACGAATTTGACCATTTTATAAAAGATGAATTAGGTATAAAAAAATATGTAAGATATGTAGATGATTTTGCAATATTTTTAGATGATAATATAAAATTAAATAAATTAAGAATGAAGATTGAAAATAAACTATCAGAATATCGTTTAAATATTCATAAAATAAAAAGTCGAATAACAGATGTAATTTATGGTGAGGATTTTCTTGGTTTTAGAATTTATCCTGAAAAAATTAGAGTAAAAAGTGGGAATTTAAAAAGAGCAAGAAAACGAATGAAAATATTACAATATAATTACAAAAATGGTATAGTTAGTTTAGCAGAAATTACTCAATCCATTCAAAGTTGGATAGCCCATTTAAAATATGGTGATACTTATCGTCTAAGAGAAGAAATCTTTAAAAATTTGGTGTTTAACTCTTAGAAATCGTTAAAACGATTTTCAGGGTGAGTTATGTGATGTTCACTCAAATAAATTTGGGTGTTGTTCTAAAAAAGATAATTGGGAATAACACCACAATTTATTATGGTGAATTGGGAATAGCACCCGAATTTATTCGGGTGAAAAGATAAAGAAGATAAGGAAAGATGGTAAAATGAAAAAAATAATGATAATAAGTTTGGTGTGTTTCGGAATTTTATTTTCATCCGATGCGTTAAAAAATATCCAAATGTTAAAAAAATTACAATATATTGAATTTAATTCATCACAACTTGAAAACGAACGAGATAAAAAAATAAATGAAATAACAACATCTCCTAAAGGTGAATTTGAAACGACGACGATGTATAAAAAACGAAAAAAAGATGCCAAACGAATTGCCCAAGAAATCCGTGATGAATATGCCGGTAAAATTGCAGATGCCAAACGGAAATTTGATGAAAGACAAATAGCAATTGCCAATGAAATTGAACAATTATTAGTAAATAGCCGAGAAGATGTAGAAAGTTCATTTACATTGGGTAAGTATGATGCAGATGAAGCACAATTTAGAATAACTATAAATCAAACAAGTAATTCATTTAATATTTCAGTCCCATTGGAATTAGCTCGCAATTTTAAAGAAAATGTAAACCGATTAAAAGCAATTGGTCAGCGCCAACTGACTCAAAATGGAGATTGGGAATATTTTAATTGGCAAATTAATTTTAAAGGAGAAAATTATACCTTTGGAAATACAAAAGGAAATTTTGAAGTTGCGAGTCAAAGTAGTCGTAAAAATATAACTCCTCCAAATTTAAGTGTTCAACTTGCATTTACTGAACCGTCTGGAGATGATAGACTTGATGCCGAAGAAACTGCCGAACTTGTGGTAACCCTGAAAAATAAAGGGCATGGTTCTGCATTTGGAGTTGAAATAATGTGCAATTTATCAGGTTCAAACCAAATTGAATTTCCTAAATCGGTTTATATTGGAGAAATATCACCCAATAAAAGTAAAACCAAACGAATAAAATTTAAAGCATCTGAAAATGTGAGTTCAGGAGAGGTATCAATTACTTTAAAATTTAAAGAATCTAATAATTTTGAACCTGATGATCAAAAAATTACTTTTGAAACAGAAGCACTAATTCCACCAAAATTAGAAATTGTAGATATTGGAATTGATGATGCAAGTGGAAATGCAAAATTAGAACCTCGTGAAGTTGTATCAATAACGGTGAGAGTTCAAAACCTTGGCCATGGAACAGCGGATGATATAGATGTAAAAATTAATAAAGGGAGTAACCATATCTATTTTTTTGGAGATTCCCAAGAACAATTTAATATTGGAAGTTTACACCCTGGTGAATATAAAGATATTTCATTTGATATGGTGTCAAATAAAAAAGCAAAAGAAATGCCTATATCAGTTACCGTTACTGAAAGTCGTGGGAGATTTGGAATTTCAAATCACGCACTTGATTTAGCATTTAATCAAGTTCAGCGAAAAGTAGGAGAAATGACCATTGTAGGAAAATATGAAGTAAAAGGAAAATTTAATGCAACTACAGGGTTATCAGTTGATATTGAAACCAATATACCCGACCTAAAAAATAATAAGCATGCACTTGCAATCATTTTTGGTGTAGAAGAATATAAAAATGTATCTCCAGTAACCTTTGCAAAAAGAGATGCTTCAATAATGAAAGAATATTTTTTAAATACACTTGGAATACCATCTAATAGAATCTATTTTAAAACCAATGATGATGTGGGTAAAGCAGAATTTGATAAAGTTTTTTCAAAAGGAGGCTGGTTAGACAAGCGAGCAAAATCATCGACAGATATTTTTGTTTACTTTGCAGGACATGGTGCACCCGATATTAAAAAAGATGAAGCATTTTTAATCCCCTACGATGGTGACCCCAATTATGCATCTCAAACTGGTTTTTCTGTCAATAAAATGTATAAAATATTAAATGAATTAAATACAAAGTCAGTTACTGTTTTTCTTGATGCATGTTTTTCGGGTGCAAATCGTGAAAGTGAAATGCTTCTCGCTGATGCTCGACCTATTTTTATAGTTGTAAATGAGTCTATATATGGAGATGTGACAGTGTTTTCTGCAAGTGGTGGTAAAGAAATATCTTCCGCATGGCCAGAAAAAAAACATGGTTTATTTAGCTATTTTTTAATGAAGGGTATGCAAGGGAGTGCTGATGTTAATTATGATAATAAATTAACAATTGGTGAATTAGGAAATTATATAAATAAAAATGTTACAGAAATGGCTGGAATGTTAGACAGAGAACAAACGCCTGAATTACAAACAAATAATAAAAATAGAGTATTGATTAAATATTAAAGTGTATTAAAAAGCCTCACAATTTGCGAGGCTTTTTTATGTTTTGCGGAAGCGTGTGAG
>CAZGWH010000081.1:0-6492 GCA_964529325.1 uncultured bacterium
ATTAAATATAACCATACCAATCATGCCCATCATCATCGGTAATGTTAAGTGCAACAAGGTTTGCCTTATTGGACCAGTTGTTAATAAATTTTTATTTAAATTCAATAAAAACTCATCTCTTTAATTTTTCTATTTTAATTCTTTCAAAAATAAGTTTTGTTTTTTTATTAATTACTTTTTCTAAACCAGAATCTGGGTGAATATAGAATTCAAAATTTGCAATTTCAATGATGAAATAGTTGGATTTTTTATATACTTTTCCACCATGCCATTTAAATCCATCTACAAGTTTTTTAGGTAAAATAACACCATCACCTATAATATTCATCCAAACAGAATTATTTAATAATGATGGGTATGTTTTAAAATCAGGTCTAATTTCAATAAATGATGGTCTATCAATTAAATGCCAAAGTCTATTGTCTGTTGAAGTTATTGCAGGCAATCCTAAGCTATCAGTACTAAATGTTAATTGTTCATTTTGCACTCCAAACCTACCCAGAGATTCAAAAACCCAAGAATCGCCTTCCAATCCCAACAATGACCATTCATCTTTAGATTCAATATTGAGTAATGAAATAGAATCATCTTTAACTGGGATACATTCTACATTTATTTTTTTATTTATTATCCCTTCAGAAAATCGTGACGCAATGGTTGGTGCGCCAATTTCAGGCATAGTCTGTAATTGAAAATGAATATGTGGTACGGGTGATCTTCCTGAATTCCCACAATATCCAATAATATCGCCTCTTTGTACATATTGCCCAGGAACAACAATAATGCTATATTGTTTAAAATGACTTAATTCAGAAAACTCACCGTTACCATGGTTAATAATTACATAGTTACCCCAATTTCGATCTGTTTCAGCTTCACCAGGGGGGTTATCTTCAATTTGGTTTTCAATTGCATAAACTGTACCAGGAGCAGGTGCTAATACAGGTAATCCGAATGCATAAAAGTCTGTTAATTCTAATCCAAATCCACTTGCTTGATGTTTTCGTTCATCTCTTATAATAAAATCCCAAGCATATCTTCCAATTCCTTTATGCGTCCATTCACCATTATTTCCTTGTAATATTGTCCATTCACCAATAAACGGGAAGGTAATTATCGTTTTCTGCTTTGCTTTATTCCCTATCCACCTTCTATACCATTTTATATTTGATTCAGGGCTTCTAATTAAATATAATGGTATAGGGGTTAATCTCAAATTTTCTATCGTTTGTGGTAGCATTTTTAATGGGAATAAAAAAATTAAAGTGATAATATTAAAGGCAAATACAAGTGAAGGTAGATCCCCAGTAGATTCAGATGAAATTGCGTTTAAAACTTCAATTGTAGCTAAATCAACTAAGCCTGTTGAAACAATTGCAAATGAAGTAAAAATAAATGCATGCCTATTATTAACAATAAAAAAACCTCCAAAAGCTAAAGCAGTTAAAGTAAAATTTAACCCATGAAAACCATCTAAAGATCCGTGAATAAAAATATATGTAATTAATCCTAAAATTCCACCCCATAGTCCATAAAGCAATGAGATTCGACTATATAGCCCAATCGCTACCAATACCAATAATCCAGAAATTAAATTCTCTTGAAATAAAATATTTCCAAACATTTTTATATATTCAAAAAGAGTTAAGGGTAGAATATTAAAAAGCCATATATCAATTGATTTGATAAAAGGGATTGTAATTAGGGATAGAGTGTCACTTTCAGCAACTCCTATGGTTAATAATAATAACCAAATAATGAGCATAAAAGGTAAACTTAAAATTGGTAGGTCATATCGGGAAAGGAAATTACCTAACATTACTGAAAGAATCCCTGAAAATATTGAACCACCTATTAAAAATATCCATAACCGAAAAGTCTGTTCAGTGTGCATCCCTAATGCAAGTCCAATAAGAATTCCACTTACTCCAAAAACTCCCGCATTCCAGGCTTCTTTATTTGCATGAATCCATTTTGCAGTAATATTAGAAATTAAATTACCAACAACACCCATTAACCCAACAATTGGATGGAAAAATGTTGCAATTAGAATTAAAGTTGCAGGAATGGGGTGTGCAGAAAAAGCCAATACACCATAAGATCGTAAAATGACTTTAGGTGGACAAGTAAATTGGCTAATATTTTTCAAATCAACTCACTAATTCGTGATAAATTTCCCGGGAACATCTTCAAATCCTTGAACATAATCACGCGTTTCTGCTTTTTTAATCACATAAACCTCACCATCTTCAATCGCAATTATTGCTGGTCTTAAATAAATAAATTGCCAACTTTGACTAATATTATATGCACCCACATGTGGAATGACTAATAAATCGCCTCGTCGTACTGGAGGTATAGATGAACTCGCTTGTAATACATCTATATTCATGCATAATCCTCCATATACAATTGTATCTTCAAGCATTGTCCCTGAATCCTGTGCAGTTTGAAAATTATATCGATACCATTGAACAGATGACATAATATTCATTCCAGAATCAAGTAAAACACCTCGTTGACCTGAAGGTAATCTTTTTTGGGAGACGACAGAAGTTATTAATGAAAATGGCTCATCAATAATTGCCCTACCGGGTTCAATAAATAATTTAGGTGCATCTTGTGCTTGGAATGGTCCACTCATTAAAATTGGACATATTGCTTCTGCATATTGATCAAAAGTTGGACAAGTTTGTTCTGCGGGTAAATATGCACCATGCAATGTATTGTGAGAAGCGTAACCACCACCTAAATCCCAATATTTTAATTTTACACCTAATTGTTCTTGAATATATGTATAAAAATTGACTAATCCTTGGGCAGCCCTTGAGTATATAGTTACATCATCTACGTAAGTACCCGTATGAATATGTAATCCGACTACTTTTAATTTCCCACCTGCTTCTGCTCTTTTTACAGCCTCAAATGCATGCCCCGCCTCAACATTAAATCCAAATTTATGCCATGGTGGATCATTTAAATCCATATTTATTCGAATGCCAACTTCTAGCGTTTTACCTAATTCAGTCGCAACTTTTTCTACAACTTGCATTTCATCATAATTATCAAGATTTACAATTGCACCATCATTAAACGCTCGTATCAATTCTTCATGAGATTTATATGGACCATTGAACACAATTTGATTTCCTGGAACATCTAAGTTTCGTGCAATATCATATTCAAATCCAGAAACAACTTCTGCCCATGCACCCTCTTGTTTTAAAATTGAACATACTGATTTTAAATAATTCGTTTTATAGGAATATGCAATTTGAAAATTTGGATAGCGTGTAGAAAAAGCTCTTTTCAAATCTCTATATCTATCACGAAGTGCTTTTACCGAAAGAACAAATAATGGTGAACCATATTTTTCAGCTAATTCTGAAACTTCAAATCCATCTAATCGATTGATAGGTACTGTTGCTGGCGGTCTTCCAAATTTATTTTGAACTCCTACACTATGACGAATAATAGTTGGTTTACTATATGCTTTTTTTTCTGTCATTTCTTTCCTTTAATATAATCAAAAACATTGATATAAAATTAATAATGCAATTCACCTTTAATTGTTAAATTCTCAATATAATCTAACGGACATACCATATCTGTTGCATGACGCACAAATGTAATACCTGATTTAGCAGAAGGTAATGGCGATACTTTTTTACCAAGTGCTAAATCAACAACTAATTTAGGTAAATTTTGGTCTGCCCCAGTACAAAGATAAATCCATGCCGGAAAACGAGGATTAATTTCTAATAAAAATAATTCTCCAGTATTTTCTTCAACCATAATTTCAAGTTCGCATGGTCCATTCCATCTTAATTTTTTAAGTATTTTCTTACTAAACTCAGTTAACTTTTCATTCCGAATTGTAATTGCACTCCATGCTTTTCCTTTATCGGTTAACCCAACTTTTCGAATAGCAACGGAGCCAAGTAATTCTCCATTAACCCCTCCAACACAACACACATTATATTCTTTTCCATTTACGGGCTTTTGTAATAAAACAGGAAAACCCCATTTTTTTCTAAATTCATCAAAATAATGTGATGTATCTGAAATATTTTTACATTTATATGCATCATAAAAAACACCTTTTACGAACAATGGAAATCCAATCTCATCAATTGCTTTTTGAAATTGCCCCTGTTCACTAACAACCACTGTTTTAGGTGTAGAAATCTTAGCTTCTTCACAGAATGAAACCAAATTTTGTTTGGATCTCTTATTGACAATTTCTTTGCTAGGTATAAACATTGAAATACCCATGTCTTTTAGATTTTGTTTTATCCGTTGAAAAACAGCTAATTCACTATCCAATGTTGGTATAATTACATCAATTGGAATATTATGATGAATATACTGGATTCGCTCTAGAAATTGATCTACTCCTTGGTTTGGATAAGGAATCAAATAAGTATGATCTAGTAATCCTTTATCATAAATTCCCGTATCATAAACATCATACCCTAACCCAATTATTTTCCCATTCCAATTTTCATCGTGTAATAAACATCGAATTACACCAATACCGGGTGCTGGATTATCAGTTGCGTGAAGCCCTGTTATTGCGATATTTAAATTCATCTAGATACTAAATCAAATTCTTTTAACTGTCTCACAAAATCATCTAAATCTTTATGAGCAGTTTCTTCAGATACATCAAATTCTTGCATTACAAAATTTAAAATATGCATCGCATTTTGTTTATCTTGAATTTTTCTAAAAATGAATTGCCCCGTGGAATTTAAAGTATATGTCAATCCTGTTGAATGGTCAAATAAAAATCCACTCTCGCTAATTGTTAATTCTGATTTAAATTGTAATTCCAATATTTCTCCTATTTATATCCGTTCATTTGTGTTAATAATCCAGATTTATATAATACTATATCTTCAAAATGGAAACCATTTACCTTGCACCAATAACAATAATCTAATGTGCAATCTACTTTATCTACTTTTTTACTCCATAATGCAAACTCAAAACTACCACCTAATAATGGTTGGTCAACATTTATTTCATGTGAAAATTGCCCTGTTGATAATTCAATACTCGAATGTCGTCCACCTGTATTTACATCTAAAGTTCCATAAGGATAAAGGGACACACCTAACCAAACTTTTTCTAAAGCAGAAGATCCATTTAATTCAATTTTTGTTGGCCACCCATGTTCAGCATTAATAATAAGATCAACATTCATTTCACTTTTTTCTTGTGAAATTAATATTGTTATTAAAAATATTAATGAAATTAATTTTTTCATTTTCAAAACCTTCCTGTTATACCAATGCTTAAGTAATCGACTTCAAATGGTTCATATTTTTGCATTGTCCACGCTCCTGATATATATAAATTTGGATTAATTTTATAGCTTCCTTTTATTGAAATAGATTCTGTTAATATTTCTGGATTATTATTTATAATCAATAAATATGGATCGATAGCATAAACATTTTCACCTTGGCTAAATAATAAACTGTAAGTTAATTTTTTCTTAATTGCCCCCGATAAAGATAATTGAGTTGTAATATAATTTATACCTTCAATTTGCTGACGAATTAAACCAATCCTTGTTGTAAAGTATTTAAACTTTTTTGACAAATGAAAATCAAATTGAGCAATTTTATTTTGAATCCAAGACTCATCCAAAGTATATGGATTTATATATTGAAAATTTTGATAATCTGAACGAATATAACTATGAGAATAACCAAACCAAGGTAAATCACCTTCAATTTGAACACCACTTATCCACGCATAGTCTTTATTATTTGTTTCAATATGCCCAGCAATTCCAGCAAGGCGAATTGATGGTTTAATCCAAAAAATATCTCTTGCCATCCAATTAAATTGACGATATTCTACACTATCTATTTTAATTAGCAAATCCTCATAACCAATAACAAATCCATCTTTTCCACGCCTATCCATTGAAATATATCCAGACTTTGAAATACTCGTATTTCCATTACTGTATTCACCTTGAGTTAAATAGGTAGATGTAGTCAAATTCCATGGATATATAGAAAAGAGAGATGATAATAAAGTAATTAATACCATTTTAATACTTTCAATTTTACAATAAAAAATAAATGTTTTCTATAAATTTTCAATTATTTCCTTTTAATTAATTAATTGAGTATCAATAGACACAACAATTTAATTAAAGTTAAATATTATTTTTAATTTTTCTAAGGGGTTTAATTTCTTATGTATTTGTATATACATAAAATATTTATTTGCATAAATTACATATTGTTACGCATTTAAGAAATATTAGAGTGGAAAAAGGAGTGCTTTAAACTAAAATATAATTAAGTGTGTAGAGTCAGATATATGTGCTTGTCAAATTTTAGTTGATTAAGTATATACTTATAATTTTAATCGCCTAAAATTATATTTACAATTAATAAAATATCTAATACATTTATTTGAGAATCATTATTTAAATCAGCTAAGGCATTATATTCTACACTTAATACT
>CAZGWH010000082.1:0-6255 GCA_964529325.1 uncultured bacterium
ACTCATCCGCACTCATCTTGCCTCTAAGCTCGTTGGCAATATCCCACAGCTTTTGTTCTAATTTTCTCTTATTCTCTGCAACCATATATTTATATTATTTAAATTCTAAAAAATTGGGTCATAAATCATCTATCAAAATTAAGAAACTATTGACTAAAATATTTCAAACATATTTCTCTACGAAGAATAGTATAATTAATTGAACAATTTATTTTAGGTATTATGGCTCTGAATAAAAAAAGAGGCAAGTGATATTATATCAATTGCCTCTTCAAAATAATAAAAATCATTATTTTAGGAATATACAAGCACTCCCGTTTGATTATTATTTACAATGTTTGTCATCATTTTTGCCATTTTCTCACCACCATTAACAGAGGGTTCAATTGGGTTTGCAAAATCAGCTTCATCATTACAAAGAACTCGTAAATCTATAACAGGTGTATTATTTTCAAACGCAACTTTAAAAATAGAATCATTATAAACTGCAAGTGCAGACATTGTAGACCGTTGGATATTATTTCTCTCATCATATTTTTTTTCAAAATTTTCAATATAATCGCTAACTCGATCTAAGTTTAATGAATCAAACCGTGGATAATAAATTGTACAAACGGTTGTGGGTAATCCAAATTCCAATACTTTTTTCAACATATTTGAATATGCTATTTCAAACCCAATTTTTATTTCATGTAAAGCAATAAATGCCTCTGAAGCAACATTTACTTTTTTAGTGAGAATATCAATATTTCCAAGTGCATCATTTCCGCCAATGCTTACAAATAAATGAGTTGCATCCGATGGGATTTTTTTTAATTGATTATCAATTCCACTAATTACATCACCGTCTATTGCAAGTTTTGTAGCTTTAGAGTCTTTTGGCAATAATCTACTCACTTGATTCCTTACATCTGGTACCAAAATACCAACATAGCTCTTATTGTCAAAAATCGAATCCCCTAATAAAATTATATGTGACATATTTTTCCTTTCTTAGTCTTTTCTTCTATTTACCATATTATTATAACTAGTTATCTTTGATTTATACATCATTTCTTTTTCATAATACATGCGTTTTTTTTCTTTCATCGTATAAAAATTATCTCGGTACCTTCTTAATTTATCAGCTCTTTCTTTAAGTGAAGTAATTTCGCTAATTAATATTGAATCATTTAAATTTAAGGATTCAATTAATTTTGCATATTCTTCAAGGAGATCTGCTGATTCTGCAAACTGCCTTTTATCAGCAAGTTCGATGGACTCATTTTTTGCACGAGAAATTAATAAAAATGCTGACTGTAAAGTAACTTCATCATTTCGCTTTACTTGTTGAAATTCAGTTGGATTCACAACATTGATAACTACTTTTATTTTTTCTTTACAATGCCCATTATTTTTATAAGAAACATCATCCCATGAAATGTGTAATTCACCTAAATCAACTTCACCTAATTGGGTTATTTGTGGAATTTTAACTTCTAATAATAGATGTTTTTTCTGCCCACCATAGACATCACCAATGAAAAATGAATTATCTCTTTCACATTTAAATGTATTTAATTGATCAAAATTTACCTGATTATTTTTAGGTATAAATTTAACTTTTACATTTTGTGATGTTAAATCAAATAAATATTCTAATTCTTCACTGAATATACTTACCGCATCTTCAGGGTTTTCTATAAAATATGTAGATCCTCCACCATTTTCTGCTAATTGACCTAGAAGTTCTTCATTATAATGATTACCCACTCCAATTGTTGTAGTTGTAATTCCTTTTTCTAATCCATTTCGAGCAATATTTACCAATCCACTGGTATCCATAATTCCTCTATTTGCTAATCCATCGGTTAATAACATTACTCTATTAATAGAATCCTTACTTATCAATTCTTCAGATAAATGTAATCCATTTTCATAACCTCCACTTAAATTGGTGCAACCTCTTGTACTAATACGATCAATTAAATTATTATAATGACTGATTGATTCGCATTTTCCAGAAAATATTGTTTCGACTTCATCGTCAAAAATGGTAAGTGAAATATTGTCTTCTTTACCAAGTTGATTTGTCAAAACCTTTGAAGCCGATTTTACATTTTCTAATTTATCACCGCTCATTGATCCTGAGCGATCTAAAACCATTGAAATATTTAATGGTTTTCTGTCCTTTGTTTTTGATTTTTCAGCATCAAATGTAACCATTATTCTGGCATTAAATGATTCATCAATTGGAATACTATTATAGTCTAATATGGTATTTATTTTCATGTTCTTTTCCTTTGTTTATAGAAATTTATTTGCAAGATTTTTCAAATAATCAATCCAATCTTTTAATACAGATTCATTGGCCTTCATTATATCATTTCTGATATGGATTTCGATTCCGTCACTAATTACAAATCGTTCCCATAATGATTCTTGATAATCAAATTTCCGTTTTACTTTACCAAAAAAACTACCTGCATAGCTTTTTTGTTTTTTTTGGGGTTTTTTTAAAAATGACATATTCACATTTTTAGAATGAGATGATTTAGAAAAATCTGTAATTTCTTTGGGTTCATTAATATTCATCCATTTTCCTAATGAATCGGTATCCCAATCCATATTTGAATTATTAATTGAACTAACCATTTTTTTTAATTCTTCTCTACTCATCGAATCCAATGCTTCTTTTATCCCACTTAATCGTAAATGTGATTTTTGCATATGCTTAATTAATAAAAGACGGTAATAATGCACTTTTCCATATTTAGCAGATCCACCTTTACCTTCTGGTGGTGGTATCAATTTTTGTTGAATATAATAATGTATTGTGCGTCTATTAATTTGCGTTAACTCTTCCAACTCAGTAATCGAATATGTTATTTTTTCCATGTATATAATTTATTACACTTCGCAGTGTAAGTGTCAAGTTATATTTATATTTATTTAAAGTTTTTTTAGAATATAAAAAAATATTAATTAAAATAGCGGTTTGACATATAATCAAACCATTTTTTATGCTTATCACAATTTAAAAAGGAATTTTTTAATGCTTTAAATAAATTTTGATATGACAATATTTTAAAATCGTCTCTATACATATCATTTATCAAGTTGGGGAAATCTAACAATTTTTTATCGAATTCCTCATAGTCAAAATATAAAAATAATACAATTCCACTAAGGTAATCCATATAATTTTCATTTGCATTTTCAACAATAAAAAGTAAGCGTTGAGCTAATTGATAATATTTTGATGTTTTACTTCCATTCATCAAATCATCGGGATCACATAAAAAATATTCTTTGAATAATGTTTTATACGCATCCCTATTATGCAATAGTCCTACACTTAAATTATCATTTTGGTATCGTTTAACAGTATTAAATTCTTCAGTAAATTTACTCTCCACATGAATTAATTCAAAACCTTCCGTCGTTCTAATTTCCAAATCAATAAAACCAGGTCGGCCTGTTTGTCTCGATTTTTTATTTCCAAAACAATGCTCAGCTTCAAATTCATATTCTACAGGACAAAACTCTTCATCTATATTTAATTTCTGAAAATTTATTGTTTCCCAAAGAATTTTATAAAAACCAATCGGATCATTTTCTTTCCAATATTTAAAAAAGTTTATACATAATCCAGAACTGGAATGTGGAGCTTTTAATTTATCTTCAAGCTCTTTACCACCACCTTTAAGAAATGACTTATAATCTTCATCTTTATTATTATGGAATGGGACAAATAAATTATCAGATAAATCCAGGAGGTAACCTCGATTATCAAGTAAGCTATTTTTAAAGAACTGTTTTTGTTTTTTTATCAAGTTCTCTCTTGATTGATTTTGTTTTGTTTGTTTTATCATGATTATAACTTAAAATAGGTAAAAGTCAAATCATGTCGTTTTAGAAAAAATTAATTTAATCTTGAAATAAGTTATTAGATTAAATTTCTTTCTTGGAAAAAAGCCTTAATCATTTTATTTTTATTATTATCTGAAGTAGAATTAAATTCACCATAATGCAATATATCTTCAAATGTGATCCATCCAATATTATTAGAAATTGCCATCCATTCAATATCTGTTAAATTTCGATGAGGTAATAATTCTTTCAATTTATTAAAATCTTTATATTCATCCATTTTATAGCAATATAACCTACTACTTGTTGAACCGAACTTTAATAATTCTGAATTTTTTGATCCACCAAATATTTTTGTTCTAAATATTTTAGGGGTTAATAGAAGAAAATAAAAATCTTCAAACCTTTCAACATATTTTTTTGATTTTACATATTCAATACCACAATCAATATTTCTAATAATTTGATCTCTAACAGGATTATATGTTATTTGATAAGAAATATCTGATAAAAACTTTGCCTCTATAAATAATGATGTTTTTTTAAAATTTGATACGCCTTCAATAAATAAATCTAAATTTGTATTGCCTTCAAAATTTGAATTTTCTTTTTGTAATTTAGTATTTATAATAATCTTTCTATCTGGATATAAATGAAAATTTTCTTTTAATAAAGATTTTTTCATATACTCTTTATATAATTGAATAACGGGTAATTTTTTTTCAACCCTAACTTTTAATATTGAATTAAAGCAAATTTTATTACTCAATCCCGCTGAATTTAAAACTCCGTTTAATGCTTTTATTTGTTTTGAGTCAATTTTTTTTTGATTTCCAAAAAGAAAATAACAAGCAATTAATGTTAACCAAGGCTCATCATGATAAATACTATCAATGCTTTTTTTATATTTTTCCTTCCAATTTTCTGAACTTGATAAAAAATACTCCTTTAACTCACTATCAAAATTATCAATTAACTCATTCGCTATCATATGTTATTCCAATTATTATTATAAATTTATAAAATATTTCATTTAAATAAAAAAGGAAATAATATAAACAAGCGTCACCAACTGACTTTTTAAATATTTAATTTTAGGTATGAATAAATATTCAAATCATTTTTAAATTATGAATATAATAAACCAAACATTCTATTAAATAAAATAAGGATTAAGAAATGAACCAAGAAAATGTAACCATAAAGTGTGAAAATTGCGGTGAACCCGTAAACATAAATAATGCACTCACTCATCAATTAGAAAAACAAATCTCGCAAAAATTCCAGAATAAATTAGACAAAGAAAAACTACAAATTCAAAAATTAAAAGACGAATTAGAATCTGATAAAGAAAATATAACCGAGTCTATAAATTCTGGAATCAATAAAAAATTAAAAATCGAGAAGGAAAAATTAGAAACTCAAATTACTTCCAAATTAAATGATGAAAACTCTGATAAAATCCGAATGATGGAAAAAGAACTCAATGAAAAATCAGAAAAAGTAAAAGAATTAAATAAATCTAAAGCAGAAATTGAGAAATTAAAAAGAGAAAAAAGTGAGTTAAAAGATGAAATTGAGGCGGACGCCGAACAAAAACTAAATGAACAATTACGAGATGCAAAAATAAAAATCCACCAAGCTGAAAAGGACAGAAATGATGCTAAATTAAAAGAAATACAAATTAAATTAGATGATCAAAAAAAACTGACCGAAGAAATGCAACGAAAACAAAATCAGGGTTCTATGGAAATGCAGGGTGAAATTGGTGAAAAAGCAATTGAAGAATGGTTAGCTTCTCAATTCCCGTTAGATAAAATTGAAGAAATTAAAAAAGGGGCGAGAGGTGGAGATTGTATTCAAAATATTAATACACCAACTCAACAAAAATGTGGAATAATTTATTATGAAAGTAAACGGACCAAAGTATTTCAACCTGCATGGATTGACAAATTTAAAAATGATATGCGAGAAAAAAATGCCAGTATTGGTGTAATTGTAACTCAAACCATGCCCACAGATTTAAAACGAATGGGACAACAAAAAGGAGTATGGATATGTACCTTTGAAGAATTTAAAGGGTTATCTCAGGTGCTACGAAAATCTATTATTCAAATTAATAATGTTATTATTTCTCAAAAAGGTAAGGGAGATAAAATGGAATTACTTTATAATTTTTTATCAGGAAGTGAATTTAGATTACAGATTGAAGGCATTGTTGATGGGTTCGAACAAATGAAAATTGATCTCGATAAAGAAAAGAGAGCCATGCAAAAATTATGGAAACAGAGAGAAAAGCAGATTGAAAAAGTAGTAACAAATACAATTGATATGCATAGTTCAATTAAAGGAATTGCTGGTAATGCAATCCAAGCAGTTCAACAATTAGAATTAGGAGATTAA
>CAZGWH010000083.1:0-5997 GCA_964529325.1 uncultured bacterium
TTCGACAAGCTCAGGGCAAGCTTAATTATTTTTATTATCAGCGTCCAATTTCAATTGTTTTATTTCAATGTGTTTAATTTTTAATTCTTAATTATTAATTGTTAATTCCTTAATCTGCGTCCTAAATATTTTTTTATTAACAGCCTAAATCGAAACAAATTGATAAATTATAATAGCCTGTATTCTTTCTAAATTATAAGTATGGCATTTATTAAAAATCACTTAAATCCATGGATGAAATACCTAAGAGTTTTACTTTTATTTATGTTTTGTTTTGGGTTTATTATCCTTGCAGGCGAAATATTTTTTGTAGTTACAAATAGTAATCGACCTGATTTTTATCCTGAAGGTGAATCTCAAAATATGAATAGTGGGTTATATAGTTCCTATGTTCATCAAGAAAATACGGATCACCGTAAAATAAAAGCAAAATGTGCGTTAATGATTGATTTCGATTTAGATAAAGATCCCGATTTATATTATGGTTGGGACATAAGCCGATATTTTATTAATTCAGGTGGGACATATAGAGAAAATTTAAATTATGAAACTGTAAGTGTTGCAGGTGCTTATGGTTTGGTTGCAGGTGATATTGATAATAATGGATATCCAGATATTATAAAATGGCGATATAATATTGCCGGAATTCATGAAATGATGTTGAATAGAGGTGGACATTATTTTGACTCATATCAATATATTGATAGCGGCGAATTTGAAGATATGCATAGTAATGGGCTCTTAGATTATGATTTAGATGGTGACTTAGATATTGTATCTGTTTCGGCGTGGGGTGAGAATCAATTCCATTTATTAAAAAATATTGGATTAGATGAAGATGGGGTTCCACAATTTGTAATTGAATTTGAATTTGGAAGCGATGATACAAGCTCGTCTCGTTGTTTAGCAATCGTAGATTATGATAATGATGGTGATCAAGATGTTTTTGTTGTTCGTAAATGGAGTGAAAATTGGTTAATGCGTAATGAAACTATTACAGGTGTGGGAGAAAATATTCAGTATAATTCGAATTTACTTGCTCCGTTTACAAATGTTGCACCTGAAATCAATTTAACAGATTCTGATATTTCTGAAAATGGAAGCCAAGGATATGGTGCATCGTGGGGAGATTTTGATAATGATGAAGATTTTGATTTATATCTAGTTAATTGGGATTTGAATCGTTTATTTTTAAATAATAATGGTCAGTTTGAAAATATTGCTATCGAAGAAGGAGTTGAATCGGATACACTTGGGAATGGTGTTACTTGGGGAGATTTTGATAATGATGGAATAAATGATATCTGGACAACTAATATGCGAAATCCAGATGACTTATTTACTTCTACTCCTGGAGGAATCACAAATGATTATTCTGCTCAATTCTTAAGTTCTGGACAAGATGCAATTACAACTGATTATGACTTAGATGGTTGGTTAGATGTTTTTGTACCCGGTTTAAATATGGGTAGCACAAATACTCCAGAAGGTCCAAAATTTGTAAGTTTATTATATAATAATCAAACACGAGATGAATTTTATTCCGATAATCATTGGGTGAAAATAATTCTTGAAGGTTCAAATAATTATGGTGAACAGGCAAGCCCAACTACAAAATCAAATAAATCGGCAATTGGTGCAAGGGTTAAGGTGATTGCAGGTGGAAATACTTTTATGCGTGAAATAATTGCGGGAAAAGGGCATGGAAGTATGGATGATTTAACACTTCATTTTGGTGTAGGAAATGCACCGATTATAGATGAAATAGTAATTAAATGGCCATCATTTAATAATGATTTAACTACTTTAAAAACGACAGTCTATGAAAATATTTCTGTAGATACCTTAATTACAATTGTAGAAGATTTTGGAATGGTTGGGTATAAGGGTGATTGTAATTTAGATAATCAAGTCAATATTTTAGATTTAACTTTATTTGTATCTATTATTTTAGACGAAATTGAAGTTGATGATTATGAGTTTTGGCACATGAATATGGACTATAATAATCAATTAAATATTGTAGATATTGTTCGATTAGTGACTTTTATTTTAAATATGTAATCTGTGCAAAAGTATAGAGTTCTATCTTTTGTAATAATCCATCTTCTTATTTTTTTACATATTGCTGGGTTTGGTCAAGAATTTATAGGTAGTCTAGATTTCCAGGAATTATTTCACTCTTTTTTTAAATTAGGCACAATTAATGCAGGTGTGATAATGGTTTTTGTTGCATTTTTTACCACATTAATTTTTGGCAGGTTTTTTTGTGGATGGGCATGTCATTTTGGGGCAATTCAAGAACTTAGCTGGGTTATCCTTCAAAAATTAAATATCACCCCTAAAACCGTAAATTCTCGATTAGTTGTATTATTCCCTCTCTTTATCTTACTCCATTTTTATATTATCCCCAATTTAGATTATGCATTTAACCATAATTGGAAAATTTCAATTGTAACTAATACGCCAAATATTTGGGCATTTTTACCCGGTTTTACTATTGGATTACTTACATTCTTTGTAGATGGATTTTTGATTGTTTACTTCCTTGGCAGAAAAGGATTCTGCAGATTTCTATGTCCGTGGGGTGCATTTTTGAAACTACCATCTGCATTAGCTGTTTATAAAATCAGAAATGTAGGGAATTGCTCTCAATGTGGTACATGCACCAAAACTTGCCCGATTGGAATTGATGTAAGTTATGAAATTAATAATTTTAATAAAGTCGTTAATACAAACTGCACAAATTGCATGATATGCACAGATGGATGTCCAACTTCAGCAATTAAATATTCATTTACAAATCCTTTAAAAGAAAATTATCAATTATCTGATTTTTTTATCGGGGATAAAATGTATAAAAGCTCAGTTATTAAACAATTTTTTATAAACTTTAGAATTAATGATATTTGGCTTGGATTATTTTCATTAATTATCGGGTTTGCAATTGATGGGCTTTTTGGAATGGGTCATTTTTTAAGTTTTGGTATTGCATTAATTATATCATTTAATTTATTAAATATCCATGTTAATAAACAAGTTAGGAGAGTTGTTGCAAGTATAACATTTATATTAATTTGTTGGGCAGTGAGTGTGAAATATTCTATTAAGGAAGGTATTAATTCGTATCAAAATAAGAATTATCATTCGACAATAAAATATTTAAAATACTCAACAATTCTTTATCCAAATAATATTGGTAAATATTATATATACTTAGCAGATGCTTATTTTGAAATTGGTGATGTAGAAAATGCAAAAAAATATACAGAGATTGCTTTTAAAATAAATCCTCTACACCATTCGGTAAAACAATTACAAAATAAAATAGCGAATAATTAGATTATTTTTTACTCAGAATCAATCTAAAAATCCCAATAAATTATTGAAATTAATTAAGGAAGAATATGCCATCTTTTGATATAGTAAGTACATTTGATATGCAAGAAGTTGATAACGCTGTAAATACAGTAAAAAGAGATATTGTAACTCGTTATGACTTAAAAGGGACAGACGCAAAAATTGAATTAAATAAAACAGATAAATCGATTACCTTAAATGCTGATAATGATATGCATTTAATGGCTATTAGAGATATGTTAGAAAATAGATCTGTAAGTCGAAAAATATCTTTAAAAACATTTGATTATCAAGAAGAAGAGCAAGCGACAGGAATGACTATTCGTCAATTAGTCAAATTAAAAGAAGGAATTAATAAAGAAAATGCGACTAAAATTAATAAATTGATTAAATCCTTAAAAATGAAAGTTCAATCTCAAATACAGGGTGAGCAATTAAGAGTAACTGCAAAAAAAATTGATGATTTACAATCTGTTATTTCAGAATTAAATAATGCAAGTCTAGATATCCCATTAAATTTTGTAAATATGAAAAGTTGAAATATCCAATATTATATTCTTTTAGGAGATGACCCTATGCAATTCGTGCTAGGATGGCACTTTCATATAGTGATATTTCAGTTGAAATAAGAGAAGTTTTATTAAGAGAAAAACCAGACCAATTATATGAGATATCTTCTAAAGGAACTGTACCTGTTTTAATTTTACCAAATGATGTGGTATTAGATGAAAGTATTGATATTATGAATTGGGCAATTGAAGAATCAAATAATATTGATCTTTTTAAATTTGAGATTGAATTGCAACATAAATTAATTGTGCAGAATGATACTATATTTAAAACATGGCTAGACAGATATAAATATAATGAGAGATATGATGATTATTCAATTCCAAAATGCCAAAATAAATGTAATGAAATTTTAATTAATTATGAGAAATTATTAATTAATAATAATTATTTAGTTAATAATTCCATTTCTCTATGTGATATTGCTATTTTTCCATTTGTTAGACAATTTTACAATACGAATATAAACTACTTTTTGAGTACATATCCAAATCTAAATAAATGGCTTCATACAATAATTAATTCAAATTTATTTATTTCAGTTATGACAAAATATTTACAATGGAATGAGAATGATAACATTAAAGTTATAAATTTTAAGAAAGAGTTAGATTATGCATAAATTATTTTTATGTCCATTCGCAAAATGGACTCAGTATTTGCCTTTATTTTTTAAACATATTCATCCATGTATCAGAGCAAAATCTGCATTTGATAAAAATAAAATAGATTATGAAATAGTTTGGACACCTGTACGAAAAAAATTAAGAAAATCCGTAATTGAATTAAGTAACCAATCTGCTGTTCCTATTTGGAAAGATGATAAAGGTGAAATTATTGTTGATTCTCATAAAATTGTATCAGAATTAAAAAAAAGGGGCACTGATGTGCCCCGATGAAGATTACAAGTCTTGGAGGATTGTGAAAACTTCATTTATATATTCGGTTAAAAATAATATTTCTTTAATATTCGGTAATATTAAATAACATGCAAGATACAAAACAAAATCAACTTTTAAAAATTCTAGGATTATTATTTCTTTTTATTATTCTTGGAACGACGGGCTATCATTACATTGAAAAATTCAATTGGATAGATTCATTTTATATGACATCTATAATTTTAAGCACTGTTGGATTTGGTGCGGGAATAAATGAATTATCTGAATTAGGAAGATTATTCACCGTATTATTAATTATGTTTGGTGTGGGTGTGGGTGCATTTGCATTATCTTTTACAGCCGAGTTTATATTTCAAAACCCAATTATTAGGAGTCGAAAAATGGAAAAACGAATTAATGGATTAAAAAATCATTTTGTTGTATGTGGTTTTGGACGAATGGGTAAAATTATTTGTCAACAATTATTTAAAAATAAAGAAAAATTTGTTATTATTGATATTAGTAGAGAAAAAGTTGAAATGGCTACTAAAGCAGGATATATTGTTTTAGAAGGCAACTGTTTGGACGATGAAATCCTAGGTAAAACTAATTTGAAAAATGCAAAAGGGCTTGTGTCGGTATTAGGCAAGGAGGAGGATAATTTATTTGTTACTTTATCAGCACGAGGGGCAAGTTCAGAATTATTTATAATTGCAAAAAACAGTTATGAATTTAATCGTAAGAAATTTTTAACTGCAGGTGCAAATAAGGTATTAAATCCGTATGAAATTGCTGGACATAGTTTAGCAAATATGGTTACTCGCCCAGCTGTTGTTGATTTTTTAGAAATTATAAGAGAAGGTACTGAAGTTGATTGGGAAATGGATGAAATTCAGGTTCAGGTAAATGCAGAAATTGATGGAAAAGAAATTCGAGAATGTTATGATAGAGAAGAATTAGATATTATTATTGCAGCAATTCAACGAAAAAATGGTGAGATGAAATTTAACCCAAGAGGACGAACAAAAATTAAAGCAGGTGATATGCTAATTGCAATGGGTTATCTTAAAAATTTAAAAAGGCTTGAAAAGTTATGTGGAATTTTCGATTAGCATTTCAAGCTATACTTTTAAATATTTTAGGTATGAAATAATATTTATAAATATTGACGAAAGTAATTAGTAAT
>CAZGWH010000084.1:0-5567 GCA_964529325.1 uncultured bacterium
TTTGGTAACGAAAAGGAAGTATTAAATGTTGCACTTGCTAATTGAATCTAAGTAATCTTAAGATATAATTACATCGATTTATTTAAAAACAATAAAAGGATATCATAATGAAAAATTTATTTTTAACTGTATTATTATTATTTTCTGTTTCATTTGCAACGGAAATTTATTTTGGTAATGTGGACCAAAGTTCAGGTACAGCTGAAGTATTATATACTACCGATGTGGAAATTGGAGGATTTCAATTTGACTTTATAGGTGGTACAGTAGCTGATGCAACGGGTGGTGAAGCAGAGAACTCGCAATTTACGATAAGTACATCTGCACATACAATTCTTGGGTTTTCGTTTTCAGGAGCATCATTAGCTATTGGAGAGGGATTAACATTATTAACAGTTAATTTTGAACCTGATGAAGATGCAACAGAATTTTGTTTAGAAGGAGTGGTCTTATCCAATACGGGTGGCGAAACAGTTGATTATACTGTAGGTCCTTGTGCTCAAGCATTACAAATTGATTGTAATGGTGAACTTGGTGGAGATGCTGTAGAAGATGAGTGTGGAGTTTGTGAAGGTGATGGTATTATTCAAGATTGTGGCTGTGGTACTCCTGGTGAATTTGGCCTTCCAGACGGAGCATGTGATTGTGAAGGAAATGTACTTGATTTTTGCGGTGATTGTGGTGGAACAGGGCAAACAGAAGAAGACTGCGTAGAAGGATATCAATTATTTATAGGTGCAGTTGATGAAGCAAGTGGAACTGCTGAAGTATGGTATTCAGCAGAAGATGAAATTGGTGGAGCGCAATTTGATGTTTCAGGTATAGGCTTAACAGGGGCATCTGGAGGTCAATCTGAATCTGTTGGCTGGATAGTCAGTACATCTGCAACAACTTGGCTTGGTTTTTCATTTAGTAATTTTACGATTCCTGCTGGAATAAATTTATTAACCATTCTTACTTTTGATACAGAAGAAGCAGGAGATTTTTGTTTAAATGGGGTTGTTCTTTCAAATTCAAGCGGTGAAGGATTAGATGCTACTGTAGGAGAATGTATAGAGCTTTTAGGAACAGATTGCCTTGGAGTCATTGGTGGCGGTGCTATTGAAGATGAATGCGGTGTGTGTGATGGTGATGGTGTAATTCAAGAATGTGGATGTGGTTCACCAGATGAATTTGGCCTTCCAGATGGAGCATGTGATTGTGAAGGAAATGTTTTTGATTTCTGTGGAGATTGTGGCGGAACAGGGCAAACAGAAGAAGATTGTGTTGAAGGATATTCAATTTATTTTGAAAATTTAGACCAGGTTGCAGGAACAGTGGATGTATATTACGCATCTGAAGGTGAAATTGGTGGTGCTCAGTTCTCAGTAAATGGAATTACATTAACAGGATCAAGTGGTGGAGTTGCAGAAGAATATGAATGGACAGTAAGTACATCTGCAACCGTTTGGCTTGGTTTTTCTTTTGCTAATGTTGCATTACCTGCAGGAATTCATTTATTATCTTCATTAACATTTATACCACCTGGAGACGGTGACGAATTATGTTTAGAAAATGTAATTTTATCAGATATTGATGCAAATGGTTTAGATGTGGATTTAGGTGAATGTTTACAATTATTTGATTTTGATTGTTTTGGTGAATTGGGAGGAAATGCAGAATTAGATGAATGTGGAGTTTGTGAAGGTGGTAATGCAGATATGGATGAGTGCGATGTCTGTTTTGGTGATGGAGCAAGTTGTGCACCTGGAACATTCGATGTATATTATGATATTGATGTAGATTTTGGCGGATTTCAGTTTAATGTTAATGGAACGACAGTTACAGGTGCTGGAGGTGGAATTGCTGAAGAACTTGATTATACAATAAACGCAGGTGAATCAGGTGTGGTATTAGGATTTTCCTTTTCTGCGACACCAATTCCTGCTGGAGATGGATTACTTGTTGTTGTAGATACTGAAGGTCCTAATGATGATGCGTGTATATCTGATTTAGTTATTTCAGATACGGATGCAATTTCATTAGATGCATTTATTGTTAATTGTAATACAATAACATTTTGTGAAGATGTAGATGGTGATGATATTTGTGATGTAGATGATGATTGTGTCGGTGTTGTAGATGACTGTGGTGTTTGTAATGGAAATAATGCAAATATGGATGATTGTGGAGTATGCGATGAAGACCCTACAAATGATTGTGTTGAATTAGCAATAATGTATGATTTTGGTCAAGATATTACCGGTTTTCAATTTGATGTAAATGGTGTAGAAATTTCACCAGGTAGTGCATTTGGGGGTTCTGCAGATGAATATTATGATTTAATAGAAACCAATATATTAACAGTTGTCGGTGTTTCTTATGATAACACACCAATCCCTGCTGGGAATGGAGTTCTAACAAATGTAATGGTTTTTGGTGATATTGCAAATGCAAGTTTAAGTAATGTTATCTTAACAGATATAGATGCACAAGAAATCCCAGGAACAATTGATGGATTAACAATTGGTGTTGCTTGTATTGATTTTGACCAAGATGGTATCTGTGTGTCTGATGATATTGATGATAATTGTTATTCAAATATTTTAGATTGTGCCGATGTATGTGATGGTGATGCGATAGAAGATTTTTGTGGTGTTTGTAATGGAACAGGTCAAACTGAAGATGACTGTGTTGAAGGATATACAGTTTATTTTGAAAATATTGACCAAGTTGCAGGAACAGTTGATGTATATTATGCATCAGAATCCCCAATTGGTGGTGCACAGTTTACAATTTCAGGAATTTCATTAACAGGTGCAAGTGGTGGTGAAGCAGAGCTTGGTGAATGGACAGTAAGTACTTCTGAATCACTTTGGCTTGGGTTTTCAATGTCTAATACTCCTCTATCATCTGGAAGACGAATGTTAACTACATTAGAATTTGTTTCTCCAGGAGAAGGAAATGAATTATGTTTTACGGATGTAATTTTATCCTCTACAGAAGCTCTTCCATTTGATGTTGTAATAGGTGATTGTTTAGGGTTAGATGAATATGATTGTAATGGTGAACTTGGAGGTACTGCAGAACTTGATGAATGTGGAGTTTGTGAAGGCTCTGGCCCTGCATTTGAATGTTGGAATGGAAGTTTTGAGTGTACTGCTGAAGATTGCGTAGTTGGAGGTACACTTACATTTGGGGAACAAACTTCAAATATAATTCCAGTTTATATTTCAACTAATTCAGAAATTGCAGGATTTCAATTTGAAATAAGTGGGGCTGAATTAGTAGATGCATTTGGTGGAGTGGCTGAAGAAAATGGTTTTACTTTACAAGTTGGAAATGGTGTTGTCCTTGGTTTCTCTTTTGATGGCTCAACAATTCCAGCAGGTGACCATTTATTATTAAATCTTGAATTAGGGCAATCTGATGAAACAGAAATGTGTTTTGTTGAAGGTTCAGGAGTATTAAGTGGTTCTGATACAACTCAAGAATTATTAGTTGTTCTTGGAGAATGTGCAGAAGTTATTTTAGATATAACTGAAATTATTTCAGTCGGTGAATTTAGATTAACTGAAGTTTATCCAAATCCATTTAATGCTCAATCCACAATTAAATATTCTGTACCAAGCACTGAATTTGTAGATATATCTGTTTATGATATTAATGGACAAAAAATTCATACATTGGTATCTCGGCAAGTAAATTCAGGAAATCATGAAATTAATTGGAATGCTGGAGATATTCCATCAGGTGTATATTTCATCATGTTATCTTCGGATAACTTTGTACAAACTCAACGCGTTACTTTGATGAAATAGAGAAAATAAAATATAAGTTTATTTTAAAAGAGGTATGTGTATTCATACCTCTTTTTTTATTTTTAAATAAATTATAATTATGGTTTTAATGCCTACTCTTTTTACATTAAATTTTTCCCTCTTATGATTCATAGATTCAGAATATTTATCTTTATTTTTTGTAGTTTTATGTTTGCTGATGTTGAAGGTTGGAATTCTTCTACTTTTGAATATTTGTGGAATAAATATGCATATAATACAAAATTTAGAGAACCAATTGATATTACTCCATTCGAAGTAAGGTTTTCTCAGCTTTTATATATTGGGCCAAATATTAAGTCTGATTATTTTCTACCTCTACCATGGATGAATATTATTGAATCTGATTCTAGTATGATTTCTATTCAAGATAATTTGGTTAGTATTGCTGAATTCTCAGATTATAAAAATAGAGTTCTTAATTCTGTTGAAATTGATATTTTTCGAAAGAATTTTTTAATTAAGTATTTCAATCAAAATTTAATCGATATTCAAACAGGGATTACTTATAATCGGATTGAAGCAAAAACAGGATTTGAATTGCCCGTTGATAATGAAAATTGGAAAGATTCACCTCAAGAAGTAGCTGGAGATTTTCAATTTAACCCAATCATTGAATCTGCAGGGATTAGAACGACACTGACATGGAAACCAACATTACATTTTCAGTTTACAAGTGGTGCATTTTTGGGTTATTCAGTTGGGACTTTATATAAATCTACTGGCGGAAACCGATATTTATGGGGTGCTGGTAATCGCTGGAATTTAACTACATCATCTGCATTTGTAGTAGAGGATAAAGATAAAAATTTCAATTATGTTTTTAATGCTGGTTTTGAATCAGGATTCGTTACTTTAAATAAAATGAATGATAATGAATATCAAATTTCACCAATTACAAGTGTAGAAATGTATACTTATGGTTGGAATTTTTCAGTTGGCGTTCAATATGGTGGACGCAGAACGATGGGTGATAATGGATTTAGGAGAATTGTAGAAGATGATTATATTGGTGCAATTGAGAGATTAGGTCAATTTGTTCGCCTCAATCCTGAACATTCAAATATTCCTGAAGCTACAAATTTAATTAAAGAGTGTGAACGACGAGTATCTTTACAAGCATATACCGAAGGTATGGACGCATTAAATCAAGATGATTATTCAACCGCTGGATATTTGTTAAAACAGGCATACGATTCTGATGAGGAAAATATTAAAACACTTGCAAAATTTCAATTGGATAAAATCGCAAGTACTTTAATTGATAGTGTAAGAAATAATTTAGATCATATTATTTTATCTAAAGCTGAAAAATTAGTATTAAAAGCTAAAAGTTATTCAAATGAGTTTTCTAAAGAAGCAGATATATTACGAGGCGAAATATATTTAACTCAGGGTGATTTATTATTGAAAAAAGGTCAATTTGGTAGATCCTTAGAAAAATATCATGAAGCTGTATTAGTGAGTAAAGATTTAACTTTTTTAGTAAATGAAAAGGAAAAAACACTTGCTAAAGCATTTCTAAATGATGCGAGTAAAGGATTTGAAATAGGTGAACTTTTATTTATTATTGAATCTTTAAAACAATCTCAAAATTTAAACCCCAAAATTGACCCTGAATTTATTGACATTATTAATTTCTTAGAAAAATTAAAGTAGGTTTTTAGGTTAAATCTCACCCGTTGGAGAGGAAATGGACTATTTTACCCTTAGGTATTACCTCCTAAAAAGTTAATGGTAAATTTAAAT
>CAZGWH010000085.1:0-5229 GCA_964529325.1 uncultured bacterium
GTAGATTGATTAACTTGATATTCTTCAGGTAATTTATGTTCAACAATTTCTTTGGCAACCGGTTCAACACTTTCACAATCAGCTCCCCATTGAAATGCAGGGTTGGGAATATTTGAGTTCAGCCAATATCCTTTTTTGTTCTCAAGGGTTGTTAAATTGCCAGACCAACCATTTTCTGTTGCAAATAATCCCTGTCCTTGCCCTAAAATAAAACTAAATAATCCAGAGAAGACTTCACCGCCAAGAGCTTCTACTGTTTCTGCATTATCCTCACCAGCATACGAAACTAAATTATTACCACCATTTAATTCATAACCCAAGCATTCATCAGAGAAACCATTTATTTCATATTCAACTTCACAATGACTATTTGAGTTTATCCAATATCCTGAATAATTATCTAAATTATTTAAATTACCGGACCAATCATCATCCAATTTAAAAAGACCAACGCCTTGTCCTAAAATAAAGCTGATTTCACTTTCGCATTGTGCTTCAATATATTCTAATAATGATTGTGTACTATTATCCGGTAAAGGACCGGGTAAACTGATTAAATTATTGCCAATACTTAATTCTATATTGGTTGTAAAAATACAACTGCCATCATCAATTTCAGCTTCATTGTTGTAATTATTCGCTAATTCATCCGTACAGCCAAATTTCTTGAGTGAGAAAGTAGAATCACTTTCATCATAAGCGGAATTTCCAAATTGGTCGGTTGCAGATATTCTAAAAGTAATATCACTTGAAACAATATCCGGTAAAGTAATTGGATGTTGTCCTGTGGATGATTGGTTTTCTATTACTGAAATTTCACTACCATTTTCTTGAATTGAAACCGTTACAGGAGATTCATTAAAACTGTCATCCGTTGTGGTCCATTCTGTTTGTATTTCTTCACCACTTGGTAAAATACCGCCATCATTGGGATTAATCCATATTACTTCCGGCGCTTTACTATCTAAAGTAAAAAGTTGAGAAGCATGAATAAATACAATATCTGGAATTGGCAATATTGAAAAATAATCATCTGAAATATCTTCACCAATATTTCCAAAATAATCTGTAATAGATATTTTAATTCTTCCAAATGAAGTAAGATTACCCGGGGTAGTTACATTTGATGTTCCACTATTTTCTATTTCATTTTGAAGGGATGTATATTGTTCAATTTCTGTTGTTGAGATAAAAATATTAACTGAATTTGTTATTGGATTATCCTCCAATGAATCCCACTCAATTTCAATATTGTCATTTACAATAAATTCTTCACCGCCGTTGGGTTGGGTAATATAAATTTCCGGTGCTTTACTATCTAAAATAAAATCTTGAGAAGTACTTGTAAAGTTAATGGGATCAATATAGCCAATATGAATTGGTCCTTCTGCATTATTTGTGGCTGAATTACCAAATTCATCTATTGCACTTATGATAAATGTGGCATCTGTATATGTGAGTTCAGGAAGTATAATTTGGCTTTCATTTAAATTTGATAAATTGTTGTATTCTGAGAGAATGTCATTAGAATTATTTGTTAATTGAATGGTAATTGGATTACTTTCAAAGGAATCATCTATTGCAGAATAATTAACCGTAATTTCCTCACCACTTTCAAAATATTCATTGTTTTCAGGACTTAACCATTCTACGCTGGGGGCAATGCCGTCTAAGGTAAAATTTTCAGATTCTGCTGTTAAACTAATTGGTGTCGTAACCCCTATTGTAAATACTTCACTATTATTAAAATTTCCATTTCCAAAAACATCTTCCATAGATATTTTAAAATATGCTTGAATATTTGCTAAATCAGGGAATTGGATTTGGTAGAAACCTACATTTTCTACAATATTCCAACTTTCAAGTATTTCATTATTATTATTATTTATTAATTCAATATTTACAGAATTATTAAAATTACTATCATCAATAAAATCCCATTCTACTGTAATTGTTTCTGACATTAAAAATGATTCATCACCAGATGGGTTTAGTATTGCAATTATTGGAGGAATACCGTCTAAGGTAAAATTATCAGATTCTGCTGTTAAGCTTATTGGGTCTTGTGCAAAAAATAGGGATATATTTAGAATTATTATTATATTTTTCATAGTTTAATTTTTGTTTGTTAGCATTTTAATTATATGTTTTGCAAGAAATTCATTTATTTCTCTATGTCTTGGGATTGGTTGTGATATTTTAGTTTTGGTTTTTGATACCAATCATGATTTCCACCATGCCTTATAAATTTACAATTCATTTTATTTAATTTCTTTAATAAATCCCTTCGCTTCACGCAACATCCAGTTCTGCAACATGCCTAACATTCGGAATTTCTCCACTCATTAATTCTTTATATATATCTTTTAAATTATCAATTAATTCTTCAAGAGTTTCCCCTTGAGATAAATAATCTGGAAATTCCTCCATATAGCCAATCATCACATTATTATCTGACCAGTAAACAAACTTCTTCTTATTCATTGTACTTTTCCCATATTTATTATTCTAATCTTGTTATTCTATAATTTAAATTCATTCATTATATAAAATTATGCTTTATATCATATTTGTCTTTTAAGACGAGTTTGTTTAAATGACCCGTAAAATAAACAAATCTCCACCACTTATTAGAAAGATAGTTCCCTATAAATTCTCTTCTTATGTTGTTTGTTTTATAATGTTTTAAAATTCCTAAATAGGAGTTTAAACTACTTCTAAAGTTTTCAAAATCGCAATTGGTAGGAAAGTTTTCCATAATAAATTCATTTTGCTTTGTAATTGCTCTATGAAAATTACCTTTTGTCCTATTTGAAATATAAATCCTATGTGGTTTGATAACAGCTCCTAAGTATTTTATACCTTTGGAAAAATGCTGTAGGTATATTTTCTTTGGATGTAGAACTAAGCTTAAAGTAGAAAGTAAAAAGTTTGAAAGTTTTGGAATGAGTGATTTTAAATACTTTTTACTTTTATGAATGAGTACAAAATCATCTACATATCTGCCATAATATTTAATCTTAAATTGCTTTTTCACATAATGGTCAAATTCATTCATATAAATATTTCCAAATAATTGAGAAGTCAAGTTACCAATTGGTAATCCACAATTAGGTCTTGTATAAAACAAGCTTTTATCTTTTGGTAACCCAATCCAATCAGATTTATTACCTTTTACAGTACAATTATCAACAGGATTAGAAAACAAGGTTTGTTCTATTAAATATTTTACCATAGGCAAATCAAAATCTATTAAATGTTGTTTTGCATTTAGCGTTTTAAATATTCTATTTTTAAGAATATCTTTATTCATTGCCATAAAATATCCTTTGATATCAAGTTTTAATATATAACAATCTTTTGAATAATTTTGCGAGCATGATCTTATAAAATGGTCAATTCGTTTAATTCCATAATGTGTGCCTTTACCTGTTCTACAGCTATAACTATCATTTATAAATATTTTATCAAAAATTGGGGATATATAATTATAAATTAAATGATGAATAACTCTATCTCTAAAATCGGCAGCAAAAATCTCTCTTTTCACAGGCTTTTTTACAATAAAGCAAATACTTCTTTTTGGTGTGTAATTATAATTTGCAATTTCATCATATAATTTAAAAATATTAGATTCAAAATGCTTCTCAAATGCTAAAGCATTTATAGTGTTGCGTTTATTTTGACGCGCATCAAAGTATGCCTGAAATAAATCGGTTAGTAATTTCTCTTTATTTGGTAATGTAAGTTGCATTTTCTATTTAATTTTTATCATAAAATTATACCAACTGCTTTAAATTCCTTACGCAACGAACAGAAAAGCCGTTTTGCTTATTGTTGTTGTTCCGGTTAACATTTGTGTTATTGTAGTTCAGTTTCCGGTTCCATGCATTGTTACTATTGTTCTCGCTAGAAGACCAAAAGTAGCCGTTGTTTCCTATATTGTTGTAATTACCATTATTGTTGTTACGGTAACCAGAAGGAAGACCTGCAATAGCAATCACTGGATTAATCATATTACCATTTTCAGACAATATGAAGATTGATACCTCGCAATTCATTACAAGGGGATTGCCGAATTTAAAAAGCTCTCTTGTTTATGCCGTAGCAAAAAACAACGCTGGCAAACAGTTGGTAAATTTTTCATAATTAAAATATAAAAGTTCATATAATTTACAGTTTTACGCATGCTGAGGATTATTTTTGTGCTGCTGACCATATTCTCCTTTTAATAATCCTCTAAAGGATAAATCTTCATCTAATTCCGTAAAATGTATTCCAAAGGGAGATATTTCTATTTTACTAAGCTGTTGGTCAGAAGCTTGAGATAGCCGTTTATTGTTTTTAATTGGGAATTTTATTTCTACACCACTATTCATATTTATATATATATAGCCGTTTATGAATTCAGCCTTAATTACATTATTTGTTAAATTGTTCATAAAATGAAAAACAATCTATTTCTACTTTGCACTTTTCTGCCACCCCGTTAATTGTTTAGATACATTTTCAAGCTGAATATTGACCTGTACAAATCGTTTTATACTTATTTGCTGTAAATCCTTCATTAAACGAATATAAAGCCGTATAACTTCAACTTTCTCTCGTGCCTCTATAATAATTTCCTTTCTATTTCGTTTGCTATTTGCTCTGTAAATGAGCATTATTAAATCTAATGTTTCATTTTTAATACTTTCACCTACCGTATATTTATATTCTTTATTAAAGTTTTTAGTAAATCTAAAAATCTCTAAAAATAAATCGTATGTTGCCTTATATACTGGTAATTCGTTGTAATTCATATTAAGTTCATAAAGTAGTCAAGTGAAAAGTTATCAAGTTCATAAAGTTTTGATAAATCCTGATAATAATTTTGATATTTCTTCAAATCTAATTATCTTCACATTCTACTTTCTACTATACTACTTTCTAACTACCTTATATTTCAAAATTTATCGTCGATAAGGCTTCGCCTTATAATGTTGTTATATTTCAAAAATCGATCCTGAGCCTTTGCTTACCCTGAGTATGCCGAAGGGTTGGCTCAGGATAAAGGGTCAAATGAGCTTCGCTCATCCCGATGGCAAAGCATATCGGGATAGTCAACCCCTGTGGAATACGGCAAAGCCGTCCAGCATAGCTGGATTCCACGGGGTCAAGACATTAATTCCCCACCCTGTGGAATAAAATCTTCGATTTTGATGCTCCTCGTACCTTGTATTTCACAAT
>CAZGWH010000086.1:0-5156 GCA_964529325.1 uncultured bacterium
ATGTATAAAATCATAAATATAGAATCGTGGAAACGAAAAAATCAATTCAATTTCTATAAGGAATATGATAACCCCTATTTTAATATTTGTACTGAATTAGATATTTCAGAGTTTTATAATTTTACAAATCTAAGCTCAATCTCTTTTTTTATTGCTTCATTATTTGCTTCTACTAAAGCGGTAAACTTAGTTGAGGAATTAAAATATCGGATAAGAAAAGATGAAGTAATTTTACATGAAATTGTCGATGCAGGATCTACCATAATAAAAAATGATGAAACATTTGGGTTTTGTTATTTTAATTATTCAGAATCTTTTAATCAATTTAATGAGAATTCAAAAAAATCATTAAATGATTTTAAATTAAAAGATAATAATTTTGACCCTCAGGATAATCGAGATAATCTAATTCATTATTCAATTTTACCATGGATTTCATTTTCAAGTATTTCACATGCTAGAAATTGGAAAACATATAACTCCGTTCCTATTATAACCATGGGAAAATATACTAAAAAAGGTGGGAAACTGATGATGCCTGTCTCTATTGAAGTGCATCATTCACTCGTTGATGGACTGCATGTATCAAAATACTTTAATCACTTTCAAGAAATTTTGAATAATCCTGAAATATATTTAAAAAATTAATTATTGATATAAGGGCAATATTTTTTCAATATCTTTTTTAACAGTTACTGCTTTCCAATCAGTGCCATCCCATGCTTTAAGTAATTTTAAATCGGGAGAAATCAATATTGACCTCATTGAATGACCAATATCATTATCTTCAACCCCCCAAAAAGCAAATTGACTATAATGAGCAAGGGATGTCATATCAGATGAGTGATCAAAACTTGACCATAAATTCCAGTTTGGAAATGGTTCAATAATACTGCTGTAATGTTTTATTAATGTTGATGGGTTATCATAGATATAATCAAAACTAATTGTAATAAATTCTAAATTTTCAATAGATTTTAATTCTGATGCAAGATATCGATATTTCATCATTAATGCTGGGCACATATTTGGCATAGGGCATCGACTAAATACAAAAGATATAAATCTATATTTTCCATTATTTTTTGATAATGAAATTTCAGTACTATCTAATTTTAAAAAGGTAGCATCTGGTAGAATTCCACCTATTGCTGTTGGTGAATCTTCGTCTTCCCAAAAATCATCTTCTACTTCGGGAATTTCTACTTTACCTAACCGTGTGAATGAACGAATAAACCCACTATTTTCAGCAATAACAATTTCAAATTTTATACTATCACCTCGAGACCACTCTTCAAGCTGAATCGACTTATCAACCTTTAATCTCATTGTCATTGCCATCATAAACCCTGGGATTTCATCATGATGAATCAACATTTCCTGATGATCAGAAAAAACTTCATGAATTACACCAAAAGCGGGATGAACCTTTTCATTTGATCCACAATGAATAAATAATAATGATAATATCATAATTGTAAAATAATTTGTATTCATAAAATATATCTTTAATGTTTCCTAATTATTGTTTAAATAAATGTTGCAATTTTGCTGAATGATTTTTTTTGTATATTGGGTATTTGTATGTGTTCTTTAGGGTAGCCAACAACTAATAATAAAAATGGTTTTTCATTATCAGGACGGTCTAAAATTTCATTTAAAAAATGCATAGGGCTAGGTGTATGTGTCAATGTAGATAATCCAGAACAATGTAAAGCATTTATTAAAATCCCCGTTGCAATCCCAACGGATTCCATCGCATAATAATGCTTTAATTTTGCTCCTGATTTTTCAATTCCATATTTTTGTACAAAAATTGAAATTAACCAAGGTGCATTTTCTAAAAATGGTTTTTCTGCTTCTGTTCCAAATGGTTCAACTGCTTCTAGCCAATCCTGCGGGGCACGATGATTATAAAATTCATGTTCTTCAATTTCTGCCTTTTCTCGTATTTTTTTCTTTGTATCAACATCATTGATTGAAACGAAATGCCATGGTTGTAAGTTTGCACCGCTTGGAGCTGTTCCTGCGGATTTTATACAATTTTCAATTATTACTCTTGGTACATTTTCATTTGAAAATTCTCTTACACTTCGCCGATTTGAAATATTATTTAAAAATTCTTGGCTTTTTGAAAGCATTTCATTTTCAGAAAATTTATTATACTCTAAATAATTCCTAAATTTTGGCATTAGAGATAAATGTTAAAATGTGTTTGTTTCACAGATTGCACTCAAAATAGTTTAATAAATTTATTATTAAATAGAGTTTAATAACTACAGTTGTTATATTTTGATACAGACTTTCCACTGTGAATAAATGGGTTAATAATGATAATATTCAGTATGTTTAAAAACTCAAAATTAGCTATTTCCTTATTTATTATTATAATTTTTTCAGGGTGTAGTATTTTTACTTCTCATGGAAGAGCATTTAATCGTGCAGAAAAAGCTGAAAGAAGTGGTGATTATTATAAAGCTGTCCTAGAATGTGTAGAATCCCTAAAAATAAATCATGATTATGAAAAACCATTATTACTCATGGATATTGTATTTCCTCTTGCAATAAAATCATATAATCAAAAATTAGATAGATATTTGAAAAAGGGGAATAAAAATTGGGATATGATAATTAAATCCTACCAAGAAATAATCTATATGATCGATTCTGTTGAAAGGTTAAATTTATTAAGACAAGAAATTTGGTTTAATTCTTCTGATTTAAGAGACTATGAATTAGAGTTAGTAGAAACGAAAGAAAATGCGGCATCATTTTATTATAATCATGCTGTAATGTTAATGTCTAAAGATAATCAAGAAGACTATAAAAAATCGGCTCAGGCTTTTAAAAAATCTCAAACATATATTAGTGATTACAAAGATTCTATTGAATTATATAATTTCTGTAGACAAAAAGCAATAAAACGAATTGCAATAATGGCATTTGAAAATAAATCAGGTAATACTGAATTTGGTGCGATTGGTGAAGAAGTCAGTGATGCCATTATTTCTAAAATGCTAAGAGATAGTAATTTAATGGAATATGTCGAAATTATAAGCAGAGACCAAATAAATCAAATTATTAATGAACAAAAATTATCTCAGTCTGGAATTGTGGAATATGAACATACGATTGACTTAGGGAAAATATTAGGAGTTCAGGAAATGATAACAGGAAAAGTTTCTCGAATACAAGTTTCTAATATCGATGAAGTTACCAAAAATGAATCGTTTAAGAAACGAGTTACCGTTGATTATGAATATTATACAGATGATAATGGTAAACAAAAAAAGCGTGCAATCAAAGGAGATGTAAAGGCTAAAGCCAAAATATATAAAATCACTCGAACTGCAAATATGTCTGTTTCTGCAACGCTTTTAGATATTGAATCAGCAAAAATCTTATACAGTAATTCAATTAGAGAAGAATATAAATTTGAATATGAGTGGGCAACTTATACTGGAGATAAAAGAGCTTTAAGCTATCAACTTAAAAGTTTAATTAGAAAAGAAGCTGAAACTGCACCATCTAAAGGGTCGATGATAACTGAATTATCAAATAAAATTTCCAAAAAACTAAAACGAGAATTAACAGCTAAATTAGATTAATATTTAAATGGTATCATTTATCATCATAATTTTTTTAGTAAGTATATTTATTGCAATAATGAGTATAAAATATTTTCCATTTAATTCTTTTACAATAAATAACAAAAAAGAAATAACCCCAAATCGAAAAAAAATAACACAAGATTCTGTTAAAAAATAGAATAGATAGATAATAAAAAAGGGACAGTTTAACTGTCCCTTTTTATTTTAATGGGTCTGGGGTTTGAGTAACCCGGTACCCGATGACTGGAAGCCCATTGAGATTATACCTCAAAAGGTTATCTTTCACCTATAGAGGTAACTTCCCGACTTCGTTTGTCGTTTTTCAATATATACCCCCCTTTCTGTTAATTATTGTTAAGTTAACCAAGCATATATTACTAATATATATTTTTTAGAGACAATATTTTTTTATTAAATTTATTCATTCATCACAAGATTGGTTAATAATTTCATCTTCAATACATTCAAATGTAAATGGTGGGCATATTTCGTTATGCCCTAGGGAGATATTACAGTTTTCAGGTAAATCACATATACTAGAGGGTAAAGTAGTTAATTTGTTATACCAAGAATATAATGAGGATAAATTTTGGAGCTCCCCAATGCTTTCTGGCAAACTTATAATCTGGTTCTGACCAATATCTAAAGTTATTAATTGAATTAAATCACCAATATGTTGAGGAAGTAATTCAAGTTGATTATTATTGATATATAAATATTTTAAATTTGATAGATAAGTAATTTCATCTGGTATAGTATAAAGTAAATTATGACCTAAATATAAACTTTCTAAATTATTTAAATAACCAATAGATTCAGGGATTGTTGAAATTTGATTAAATGCTAAAACTAAATCATTCAATTGGGTTAAACTACCTATACCTTCAGAAATTGTACTTATTAGATTATTATTGAAATTTATATAAGTTAAATTAATTAAACTCCAAAAATTTTCTGGAAATATTGTAATTTGATTTTCACGGCCATCAATGGTATTTAAGTTTGTTAAATTCCCAATTGTATTCGGCAATACAGAAATTTGATTTGCACTAAAAGAAAATTGTTCAAGTTTATTTAAATTACCAAAACTATTAGGAATAGAATTTAAATTTGTACTATTTATTTTTAATATTCTTAATTCTGTTAAATCATTAATATTTTCGGGGAGAACGAGTGTCTTTAAATATTTAAAATCTGGAAATTGTGGATTTAAATTTAAAGCAACTAATTTTTCATTTTCCCATGTCTGTTTTCCAAATTCTTGCGGTTCAATTACTCCACTTGAGTCACAATCAAGGTCCATATTAAGCTCATCGCCCAATAATATCATAAATTGTAATACATTTATATCAGCCTCTGAATAATTACTTCCAAAATTATAATCAATTTGTTCACAATGGTCTAAAACTAAATTATTATAAATACTACTTTGGCAACCCTCTCCACATTCACTACCAATTCCGCTACATGAATAAATAATTAACAGAAAAAATATAGTAAGTAGATTTTTTATATGTTTTATCAATTTATTATTAAATCTTCAAT
>CAZGWH010000087.1:0-5148 GCA_964529325.1 uncultured bacterium
GGTTAAGTTCACTGCCCAAACACCGCTAGAATATGATGGTGGAATTGTTAAATGGGAAGGGTTTTATAATGGAAAAATATTAATAGATGTTCAAGCAAATTGGGTTAGAGGAGAAAAAGGACACTTCCTGCATAATTTATTGTTACCTGAAATCGTAACATGGAATTTTATTCCAGATTAAAGATTATCAATAGATTGGTAATTTAATAATTAAAATGAAGAAATAAATTCATCTCTTAAAAATTCATGCATATCTTTTTCAGGATTATTTTCTTTTACAGGATATAAATATTGAAATGGTTTTTCAGAATTATCTGCTAAAATTGAATGGCACATTGTGCAATCGGAGCGGATATGTTCACCCTGTTTATTAATCATATTATTGTTATGACATCTAAAACATCCATCGGTTTCTTGATGCCCTAAATGGTTTGGGTATGTATTCCAATTCACATTCATTTGAGAATGGATATTTTTACTAAAAACCTTTTGAATTCCCATAATTGCTTGACCTAATTTATGTTCTGAAAAATTAGGATGATTTTCATTATAATAACTTTGTAAATGATTTTCGATTTGAGTAAACCCTAAATTATTGTCATGAGTAAACCCTGTTATTGCATCTACTGCTTCTTTCCTGATAAATGGAAGTGTAGAGCTTATTTTACCATTTGATAATAATTTTTCAATAGATTTTTCTGGACTTTCAAAAATATGTGCAACTCTATTATGGCAATCTACACAATCCATTTCTCTAATATGGTAATCAAATTTAGGATTAATATCTTCCTTTTTATTTTCATAACGGATCCAAGAGCCGTCATCTTGCAGTTGATCTACCCAAATCATAACATCACGATCATTATTTTTTGATGTAAATTTGATTTTATTTTCTGGATTAATATGCCAATGAACCCCGCTGTTCTTTCCATCAATTTTTAAATTTAAAGTCGTATATAGCGGAGTATTATTTTCGTCATTTTTATAATGAACAATTTGCTTTAGTCTTGTGTTATATTTTTTTTCAGGCCAATGACATTTTTCACAAGTGGCTTTTGCTGGTCGTAAATTATGTACAGGTGTTGGAATTGGTTTTGAATATGTATTTGTGATTGCTTTAAACATCATTCGTGCACCTGACATTTTTGTTTCTATAAGTGCCCCTACCCCATCACCAACATGGCATTCTACGCATTGAATATTTGCATGAGGTGAGTCTTTATATGCTATATATTCTGGACTCATCACATCGTGGCATGCTGTGCCACAAAATTCAGCAGATTCCATGAAATGTAGTGTTCGTGTACTTGCTCCGAGCATAAACACAACATTTATTGCTGTTAGACCAAGTAGAAGTAAAAATACTTTTGAACCAAACAATTTAGGTTGAGCTTCAGTTTTATCAAATTGTTTAAAAATTAATTCATTACTTGTTTTCCCAGTGATTTTTAAACTTTTTAGCCAACCTAAAGGAATAAAAATCAAACCAATAAAAAATATTGAGGGGAAAAGTAAATAAGTGATTAACCCCATATATGCATTCGTATATACTCCAGCAAAACTTAATAATTCTAATATTAAGAATGTGAAAAAACTAGAAGTTGTTAATACAACGCCTGTTTTCCCGAGCCAATGTAGAGATAAAGTACGAAGGAGATTTAAATAAATTCGTCTCATGAACTTATTTATTTATCTTCATCGAACATATATTCATAAGTTTTTTGAATTGTTCCTTCCCTAATTCCTTCTTTTAATACTTTTGTTGGTTGATTCATCCAATTATGCATTGGATTATTAGCGAGCATATCATCCACTATTTTATTTAATTCAGGGTCATTTAAATGCTGAACTTCAGGTAAAAATTCAAAATAAAAGTTCTTTGCAACATCATAAATTCCATGCCACCATGTATAATCTGGTCCACCCATTGCAGCACCATGTCTTGCTCTTCGACCTTCGTGATGCCAAAGTTCCCAATACACCCATTCAATTTTATTTGAGAAAGCAGCCTTGTTTTTCATCAGACCTTTTTCTTTTATTTTTTTCATTAATGCTGTTGCAGGAATAGCAAATTTATCATTATATAATTTGATTAATGCATCATATTGAGTGTAAAAATTATCTACAAAAACATCTTGGTGACAACTTTGACAAACTTCAGTCATGTTTTCTTTTTTCTCTTTCCAATTTTTCATTCGTTTACTTACAGGTGGTCGAAGTGTCCAAGTTAATCTGGAACCTACATCATGGGTCACAGGAGATTGTGTTGTGGCAGAAATATGGCAAGTTGCACAAGTAGGTGCAACAGAATAATCTTCACCTACAACCCAACTATCTGAGTCAAGATTCATTTTATCTATATTTGTATAATAAGTATTCCCATGTTTGGATTCTTCATAAATTTCTTTTTGTGGATGATCTGGACCTAAATGGCATTTAGAACAAGCTTCCGGCTGGCGTGCCTGTGCTTTTGAAAAACTATGTCGTGTATGACAAGCAGAACACGCACCTTTAGAACCATCAGGATTTAATCGTCCTATTCCACTATTTGGCCATGATTTAGATGATAACATATTTGGAGAATTTGGGTCAATTTCTACTTTTGAACCATGACAATTTTCACATCCCATAATTACTGCTGGATGTCCACCTGCAACATGGGCAAGGTATGCATCTTTTGAATCTAATATTTCTCCCGCTGTTGCATGATATGATTTTCCAACTTCTTCCGCTTCTTTCTGATGACAGTTGGAACAATCTTTTGGAGTAACTAATGTTGCAATTAAAGCACCTTCATGTTCAAAAGCATCTAAATCAGCATCATTTGCTTTATGACAATCAAGGCAAGATACATTTGATTTTCCGTGAGATGATTGTCGCCATTGAGAATATATGCCAGGGTCTTTTTCTTTATGACAAGTTACACATTTCCCTTTTGAATAATTTTTATTATCTGGAGAGCTTAATAATAAAGTTGGAATTAATAAAATTGTAAGTAAATAAATAAGATATTTCATTATAAAATCCTTGTTAAATAATTATAAATAGATAAAGTTATCTAAAATTGAATCATATAATTTAATAAGAATAATTAATATTAATTATTACTTATGTGGTTTATTAATAAATTTAATATTTGTTGGTTAATTAGTGATTATACCTTTTAAAGATATATTTATTATTATTTCATCCTTAATCGGAATCATTAATAAACGGGGTCTTTCAATCTGATAGTCTGATAATTTTATTGTAAACTCCGATTTTATATTAAAATTAATGCTATTAATATTTATATTTAATGGAATTGAAATTTTATTATTTTTTCCAGCGAGAGAAAGTGTTCCTTCTAAAATAATTGGTACTGCATTACTTTGTAGAATGGATATATTTTTAATATTTTTAAAAGTAAAATCGATATTTTTAAATTCATACGCATTAACATAATAGAGCATATTATTATCTCTATTATCATTTCCACTATTAAAACTCATCCACGGTATTGAAAATAAATAATCACAAGATTCATCTTTATCTTTGCAATTTAATTCTAATGATAAATCACTTGAAATTCCAGTCCAACTATGGAAAGGGTGATTACCTGTATATGATATTTTAGCTTCAGTTATTTTAACATTTGATTGTGAAAATAGTGATGAAATTAATAAAATAATTAATAAATTTTTCATGGTAATAGAGTGGTTAAAAAAGCGAGTGAAAATGTAGCAAAAGTAATATTACCAACAAATCGATGTGCTTTTTTAGCCTTAATTGAATAATTTTCAGTTTCAGTATCTTTGTTTCCTGCAGTTAAATAACCTAAATAAGGCATTGATATCATTCCTGCAAAATGTATATAGGATAAATACCGATGTATTTTAATCGATGAAACACCTTTTGAATAACGGAATGAGGGAGGGGCACCTATAGATAATGAAGCCGTTGTCATATATGAAGCAAATGTTGAATATCCTAAAATTTGATGTCTATCCGAATATTCTGAATATTTACCATTATCAACCATTTCCATTCCTAAATAAGATTGATATGCCATTAACCCAAGAGTAAATAATCCCATTTTTTGATGCGTTTTTAACATCTTATGTCTGAGTTTCATTTCTTCCATTTTGGTTTGGGGCGCACAATCTAGTTTTCTAATTATACCATTTTCTCCCCAAAGAATTTTTTTTGAAAAAGGAATGCTTAATGATACAGAATCTTTTTCTCCAAATGATTGTTGAGAATATAAAATAGATAAAGACAAAAGGATTAAAGTAAGTATTAATTTATTCAATAGCACCCTCTATAATCCATTTCCCAATTACATCAATATCATTTTGTGTCATTAAACCAGAGGGTGGCATTGGTTGGGTGTTAGTTTCTTGATTGCCTGTAATTTTTTGATAAAGAAGATTATTCTCTAAATTATTATTAATAATATAACTAGCTTCAGTTGTATTTGCATAAGACGATAAGCTTAAATTTCCATTGGAATTATTTGCACTTTCATGACAAGAAATACAATTTGCATCAAAAATAGGTTTTACATGTTCTGAATATGTACATTCAATATTTTCAATAAGGCAATCAGTTTCAGATAGTTCTATTTCTGTTAAAAATAATTTGGAACATGAAAAGATAATAATACAAATTCCGAGAAATAATATTTGTTTAATTTTATTTGTAAATTTCATTAATTAAATTGATTATTTTAAAGTATAAAATGACAAAAAATTTATGAATGAAATTATTTTTTTATAGATTTTTTTTTGTATGTTGATGTAACTTTAATTGCTTTTATCATCTCCTTATCTTTTAGTCCTTTTTTCGAGAGATTAAACTGTTTTTGTTCTTGTTTCATCTTTTGAAAATTATTGTAAAAAGACCTATCTAAATCTCCATTTTCTAAAGCATCGATAACTGCACAAGAGGGTTCATTAATATGTTTACAATCGGAAAACTTACAATTTATTGCCATTTCATAAATGGTTTTAAAAGTTGATTTTAGACTTGTATCGCTTTCAGTAATACCTAATTCACGCATTCCAGGCGTATCAATCAATATTCCTGAATTAGGTAAAATAAATAATTCGCGATGACTGGTCGTATGTTGTCCTTTGCCTGATTTTTCTCTGAGCGATTTTGTTAACA
>CAZGWH010000088.1:0-5114 GCA_964529325.1 uncultured bacterium
TAGACTTATTATAATAAATAAGGTTTTTATTAAATATTCTTTTTTATGAATACCTTGCCATCCCATTTAAAACCATCTTCTTCAAAATGGATAAAATCCTCAAATGATGTAAATTTATTTTTGCAAACAAAATGAATGAACTTGCCTTTGACCATTTTACCAAAATGACCTGCATGGATTTTATTACCATTTTTTAAAATAACAAAATCAATATTTTGAGATTTATCATTATGATATGCTTTTTTATGAATTTGAGGCAGTAAATCAAAAATGATATTTTCTTGTTCTAATTCTTTTGTTAATATGGGATTCCATATTTTATGCAATTGTAAAACATTCATTTTTAATTTGTAATTTGGAATTAATGTCATTGGCGAAACCATTCCAAATAATCCACTAAAAATAAGAAAATGTTCGTTAAAAAATTCTTTTTCTGTTTGATTAAAAGTATCAAACCCAATATTTGAAAAAACGGTTCCTGTGTATCGTTCAATTGCAGTTGAGCATAAGGATTTTTTTATATTTAAATTTTGTTTATGGATTAATTTTGCCTTTTCACCCTCAACACCATATACTTTTTTATAATCGTTCACCCTTAATAATTTTAATTTTTTGTGAATTTGATTAACATGTTTTTTAAATACAAAATCTGTTTCTTTGAATAGGATATCTGTAGAATTTAAAACAGATTTCCCTTCACTTGGAGGGATAAGGAATTTCAATGACTTACGCGTTTATCTTATTATATTCTTCAATAATTTGTTTTGGAATTGGGTAATTGAGGAATTTTTTTTTCTGATCATTATCTAATTTTCCTGCAGTTTCATTAAGTGAATTAAATGAAGTTTTAAGATAATCAATATTTTCAGTTAAGTTATAAAGTGCAAAATAAACTTCAAAGGATGGGTAATAAATATATTCTAATAATTGTGGAATATCTTTTTCTTCATAACTCATATTTAATTTTTTTTGAACTAAATTTAAATAAATAGTATTTTCTAATAAAAGGTCTTTCATAGAGGTTTCATCTAAAATAGCTTTTACTTTTAGCAAATAAGGTAGAGCATCTTCAAAATTTCCATGGTCTGCATACATCTTTCCAATAGCAAACCCCGAATAAACCATAACATATTTAAATCCAAGTTGTTCACTCATTGAATAGGAGTCTAGGGAAAATTTTAATCCATTTTCGTAATCTCCCATTCGGCTGTGAGAATTTCCAATATTAATCATTAAAATTGCTTCACCAAATTTAATTTTAAGTTCACTAATTATTTCGTATGATTTTTTAAAATAATTTAAAGCTAATTCATATAAGCCTTTTTTAATATAAATTAGACCAATATTAGTTGTTGCTTTACCAATGGTTAATTTGTCGTCTAATTCTATAGCAATTTCGAGAGACTGGTTCAAAAAGTCTAATGATTTGTCAATATTATTTTGACGCTCATATACTTGTGATATATCATTTAATATACTTGATTGTCCAAGTTTATTATTTTGATTTTTAAAAATTTCAAATGCTTCAAAATATTTAATTAAGGATTGGTCAAAATCACCTTTTCTTAAATAAATAGTAGCGATATCCTGATATGCATTTGCTATTTCAGATAGGTTTTCTTTATTACTTGGTGCATTTATTGAAATATTATAAATTTCCAATGCTTTTTCAAATTCACTTGATCCCCACCCAGAATAAGTTTCGCCCAACAAATTATTTGCCATCAATAAATCAGGAGATAATTCTATTGCTTTTAATAATAACCCTCTAACAATTTCAATATCTTCAGCGGTTTCTCTAATATCCCATTTATATTTGGCTTTTAAATAATATTCGTATGCATCCGAATTTTTTACAGATGAAATAGTTAAGTCTTGATTTGTTTTAACATTTAATGCATTAATAATATTTGTCGCGAGATTTCCAACTATTGTTGGTGAGCTTTCTAATGGTTCGCTCCATTTATTTGCATATTTACTTAAACCAGTTTCTGCTTCAATTAATTGACAACGAAGGTCAAATCCATTTTCATATTTATAAATACTAGATGTTAGTAAATATTTAACTCTTAATTGTTTTCCAATCTCGATAAACTCATCGGACATATCTATATTTTTAATATCTTTCATGGGTGAAACCCGAATAAGACCCGCACCTGCAATTTTTATAATTAGATCTTCAGTTATACCTCTTGCCCAGAATAAGTCATCATCATCACCTAAATTGTCCATTAATAAAATTCCTACAGAAGGAACTTCAATTTCAGTTGCAATTCCTAATCCTACAAATGAAATATTAACCCAAAACAAGAATCCAATAATTGATAAAATTGCACCTGATATACTATAAATCCCCCAATTAATTTTATTAGAATCTAATTTTGCATTTATTTTTTTTCTTTGAGGAGAAGGCAAATTATGAGAAATTATGCAATAAACATCAATTTTTCTTAAAACGCCCTTAAGTTTTGGAGTACCAATTAATTTTGTTTTAAACTCTGGATCTCTTACTAATGAAGAGTTTACCCTATCAGAAACTGCTATACCACCTATGGGTGCAAATGGTTCTATTCTAGAGGCAATATTGACATCATCACCAACGACATCATTTCCTTGAAAAACGACTTCTCCTTCATGAACTGCAATTCTAAGATTTAAATTTGGTATTGATATTATTCGTTCTTGTATTGCAATTGCACAGTTTACAGCATCTCTTATCGTTTCAAAGGATAATAATAAACCATCTCCAATTTCTTTTAACCATTTTCCTTTAAATTTACTTACAATTGGTTTTAGTAAATCTCGTTGAGTATTTAATAATTGAAGTGCTTCTGGCTCATTTTCAGCAGAAAGTTTTGTGAACCCGACAATATCGGTGAAGACTATTGCGGCGAGTTTGCGTTCTACTTTTGGTTTAATTGACATTTATAATATTAATACTAATTTGCAATTAATATTAAGGATTATTTATAATGATTTTGCTTGAGACATTAAGCTTTTGTTAAAACAATTTCTGTAATTTCAGGGACAGTGCCTATTCTAATTGATGGTCCCCAGTATCCAGTACCTTGATTTATATAAATTTGAGTATTTCCTTTTTTGTGTAACCCTTTTAAAAATGGATGAACTAATTGGACTAAAAAACTAAATGGATAATATTGACCACCGTGTGTATGCCCAGAAAGTTGCAAATCATATTTATATTTAATCGCATGTTCAATATCTTTGGGCTGATGAGCTAATAAAATTTTAAAGTCTATATTTGTATTTTCACCCAATGTTTTTTTCATATTTGTACGATGAGATTTAACATAATGTCCTGCAGATCTATCTGGTATCCCTGAAATAAGTAATTTAATTTTACCTATATGAATTATATTACTTTCATTGAGTAAAATTTTAAATCCCACATTTTCTATTTTATTTAACCATCCTTTTAAGTCTGAGTAGTATTCATGATTTCCTGTTACAAAATAATTACCATACTTTGATTTTAAATTTTTTAATGGGTTTAATTCCTTCCCATAGGATTCAACGTTACCGTCTGCGGCATCTCCTGTAAACACAATAATATCTGGTTTTATTTTGTTTATTTTCTTTACAACAGTAGTCACCATATCAGATTTAATTTGGCTTCCAACATGTAAATCTGAAATATGTGCAATTTTAAATTGATCTAATTCTGAATGTAGATTATCAAATTTAATTTTTTGATGTATTACTTCAGGATTCCGAATACCATTCAATATTCCATATATTGAGAAAATTCCGCCAAACCCTGCAAATACAGTTTTAATTGATAAGCCCAAAAATGCTTTGCGGTGTGGATCAAAATTAGATTTAAAAGGAATAAGTTTAGTTGAAAAGGTGAAAATATCTAATAATAAAAATGTAAAAAATAAAATACTACAAATTCCTAATGATAAATAGCCTAACCATGTATAATAATCAATAATAGGATTTTCAATTTTATTTAAACTAAAATAAAAAGTAGATATGGGTAATAAATAAAACAATAGGCATATTAACCATAAAGCAATGTTTTGAATATTAGAATGGTAATTTGGGTAAATATATTTCCATCCTGTATAAAAATACAGTAGAAATAAAACCGATGAAAATATTATAAAAAACTTCAATTATTTATTTACAAATACAATTTCAGATTCTAAAACACCATAATCTGTATAGGTTTTTACTTTCATTTCATTATTGGTTGTCCAATAAAATAGATCTTTTTCACCTTTTCTGCCACTTGCAAATGAAATTGGCTTTGCAAAATCTGTTGGTAATTGTAGCTGTAATGCAGACCCTGTTAATCGGGAAAATGCTCTTGTTTGGAGTTTACATCCTGTAAATGCAATGTAAATAATAGATATGATAATTAGTTTTTTCATATATTAATCCTGTGTTTAGTTAAAAAATTATATTTAAATTGAATAATTTCAATCATTTTCATGATATATAAATTCGGGGTAAATTACTTTATGTTTAGCCAACGAAATTTTATTAATCTGAGTTTAATTTATATTTCATTTTTTGGATCAATTATACAATGTCAAATTAATGAACCAAAAAAACCAGTTGAACCCATAAGAGTTAAATCAATGGATGATGAACAAATACATGAACTCCATCAATATTTAATAAAAAATAAATCCCAATTTAATAATCATGAACTATTAATGGTACATCCTGAATATTATATATATCTTCGGGAAATATTAAATCAATTAGATGAAATTATTAAGTATAATAAAAAACAGCCTATAATTGATAAAAAAGTACTCTCACAAATTGGTTTAGAATTTGAAGAATTGCATTTTGTAGATTACCTTCAATTACATACTCAGATAAAAAATAAAATTATTAGAAATAAAATAGATTCAATTAATCTAAAATAGTTTTGACTGAAAATCAAAATATAGGCCTACCCGGAGAACCTGAAGAAGATTCAATCGAAAAAATACAATCGGCAGGAAAATGTTAAATCAATTTAATTGTTGGGTTTATTTGGTTTATGACAATGATTGGTTTGTGAAAATAATTACTATGTTTGGATTTAATGTATTCCCTATAAGTTCTATTTTGTTTGAATTAATTTTTATTTATTT
>CAZGWH010000089.1:0-5056 GCA_964529325.1 uncultured bacterium
CCCCCGACCCGCTGATTACAAATCAGCCGCTCTGGCCAACTGAGCTACAATGGCTTATCAACTATCTAAATCCGTGGTGTAGCAGAGCTTCGCAAATTAGGATAAAAAGAAAATATAAACCAAACTTGTTTTTAAAATATTTCTAAAAAAACAATTTTATTTTCAAATCCTATTTTCGCTTCCAAATTGTACCATTTGAAGTATCCTCCAAAACGACCCCTAAAGCATCTAATTCAACCCTTATTTCATCAGCTTTTGCCCAATCTTTATTTGCACGGGCATCCACTCGCTGTTGAATTAATTCATCTATATTACAATCTAAAATTTCTTCAGGACATTCAACTACATTTAATATTGAGTCTATTGTACACAGTGTATTTATTGCACACTCAGCAGATTTCCTTGAAATTTTATTATTATCTAATAATAAAAAGACTTCATTTACCCAAATAAATAAAACACCTAAAGCACCTGAAATATTTAAATCTTCACCTAATGTTTTTCTAAAATCAGCAATCATTTTATTACATTTTTCTTCTACACTTCCATTAGATTCCAAATCTACACAAAGTAATCTTCTTCTTAATTCACGCAATCTATTAATTGCTTTTTGAGATGCTTTTAATTTTTCAAATGTAAAATTTAATTCTTGTCGATAATGCGTTGAAAGAAGCGTATAACGAATTGATTCTGCTGAATACCCTTTTTCGATTAACTCTGGAATCTTATAAAAATTGCCCAATGATTTACTCATTTTATCACCATTCACTAATAAGTGTTTGTTATGTAGCCATACATTCACAAAAGCACTATTTGTTGCAGCACAACTTTGAGCTATTTCATTTTCATGATGAGGAAAAATATTATCTACACCACCACAATGAATATCAAAATGCTCTCCCAATAAATCCATTGACATTACGGAACATTCTAAATGCCAACCCGGGCGACCTTCTCCCCATGGTGAATTCCAAAATATATTACCATCTTCTTTTTTTTTCGCCTTCCATAAAGCAAAATCTCGGGCTTCTTCTTTTCCATATTCATCGTTTTCAACTCGTTTACCAACTTTTTGACTATCAGGATCTAAGTTTGCCAATTTTCCATATTCTGGATATTCTGATATTTTAAAAAAAACAGATCCATCTCCTGTTTTATAGGCTACACCTTTTTTCTCCAAAACCTGAATTAAATTAATCATTTTTTTCACATAATCTGTTGCACGAGGATAATTATGTGCCGGTAAAATTTTCAAAGTACGAATATCATCATGGAAAATAGCAGTGTATTTATCGGTTACTTCATTAAGTGAAACCTTTTCTTCATTTGCTCTACGAATTGTTTTATCATCAATATCGGTAATATTCATTACATGGTGAACATCAAACCCTGAAAACTCTAAAAACCGACGCAATAAATCTTCAAACATATATGCTCTAAAATTTCCAACATGAGCATAATTATAAACAGTTGGTCCACATGTATATAAACCAACCTTTCCCTTTTCAAGAGATATAAATTCTTCTTTTTTTCGGTTCAATGTATTGTAAAAAGTTATCATCTAAATTGCCAACCTTATAATTTTTTTAAGTAATTTTTCAAATGAAATATTATTTGCTTTGCCTGCTTTCGGAATTAAACTTGTACTCGTCATCCCTGGGAGTGTATTTATTTCCAACATATAATATTCACCTTTTTCATTTAATCGATAATCAATTCGAGAATAATGTCTACAACTCAATCCCTTATGAAGTTTTAATGCATCTTTTTGCATTTTTTCAGCAAGCACATTATCAATTTTAGCAGGACATATATATTCACTCATCCCTAATTTATACTTGCAATCATAATCATATAAATCATGCTCTGGAATAATTTCAACAATAGGTAAATAATCATTTCCTAAAATTCCTACAGTTAATTCTCTTCCAGGTATAAATGCTTCAACCATAATTTCATCTGAATATTGAAGTGCAAATTTTAATGCTTGCTCGCATTCATTTTCAGTTTTTACAATTGATAATCCAACCGTTGAGCCCTCATTGGAAGGTTTCACGACAATTGGATACCCAAGTTGTGCAATATCAATCTTTAGCTTTTCAATATTTTCATTTTTATTATACATCAACCAATTTGGAGTCGAAATATTTAATTTTTCTCCAATAATTTTAGTCGCATTTTTATCCATTGCCAATGCTGAAGACTTTGAATCTGAACCTGTATATTGAATTCCATTTTTTTCAAACAGTGATTGAATTTCACCATTTTCACCCTCGCCACCATGAAGTGCAATAAAAACTAAATCTGTTTTTTTTAATTGCGGAATATAATCTTCAATATTATTTTCATATTGAAGTAATTCAACATTTAATGATGCCTTTAAACAGTCGTAAATTGCCTTACCCGTTGATAATGAAACTTCTCTTTCAGAAGAATTCCCACCACATAATATAATCAGTTGTAAATCGTTCATTTATGGAAAATTTAGGGCATGAAATTTATAATTCTATTAACACTTAGACAAATGAGAAACTTTAGAAAAATTAAAAATTAATTGATTTGAGTAAAAATTATGATGTTATAATTTTGAGAATGAATTATCTTAACTTAAAAATATATTAAGTTAATTCTATTGGGTCAATTTTTTTAATAGATCTATTTAACCAACATCAATTTCTGAGTTTGTGTAAACATACCTGCATCTAACTTCACAAAATATAATCCACTTGGAAATCCTTCGGCAGACCATTGAACAGAATGAAATCCAGACTCAATTTGACCATCGATTAAAGTTTCAATTAATCGACCATTGATGTTATATATTTGTAGAGTCGTTACGCGTAACGACTCTACTGCAGGAATACCAAATTTAATCGTCGTTACTGGGTTAAAAGGGTTGGGGTATGCTGGATGTAAGGCATAATCTGTCGGGATAACAATTGTGTTACCTGTAACAGTTGCTACTTCTGAAACTAAAAGGTTTCTAAAGCCGTCAAGGTTAGCATTGAGTGGAATAGATTCTCCCGAAGTTTTTACCAGTCTCAATGCTGGAATTTCACCTTCTTCTAAAAAGCCAATCGTTTGTTCACTGATATCTCTTCCCATTACGGGTAATACAGTCATTTCAGGATTATACACTGCTGAGCCGACTAGTATATCATTATTGTAAGCTAAGATTAAATCATCGTCTTCTGGCTGTTTACCGTCTATGGTTATTTCATCTATCAAGTAAAATGCTTGGTTAGTGGATTGGTTAAACTGGTATTCTTCTGGAAGTTTATTCTCTGTAATTTCTTTAGATATAGGTTCTACACTTTCACAATCACTGCCCCATTGAAAAGCAGAGTTCGCTACATTTGCATTTAGCCAATACCCTTTTTTCTTTTCTAATGTAGTTAAATTACCCGACCAACCAGCATCCATCAAAAACAATCCCTGGCCTTGGCCTAATATAAAACTATATAATCCTGATAATACTTCACCTCCAAGAGCATCAATCGTAAGAGCATTATCTTCTCCTGCATAAGAAATTAAATTATTACCGTTACCCAAATTATAAGCCAAACATTCATCGGAGAATTTATTTATCTCAAATTCAAAGTCACAGCTACTACTTGCATTAATCCAATATCCTGATAAATTATCTACATTATTTAAATTACCACTCCATCCATCTTCGGTATTAAATAGTCCAAGACCTTGACCTAATATAAAATATATTTCATTTCCACATTCTTGTTCTATTGCATTAATAAAGGTTTGAGTATTATCATCAAATAAAGGTCCAGGTAAACTTATTAAATTATTCCCACCTGTTATACTTAATGTCGCTGTATAAAAACAGCTATCATCATCAATTTCGGCTTCTACATTATAATTATTTGCAGTAGCATCCGTACATCCAAATTTCTTTAATGAAAATGTACTGTCACTTTCATCAAAAGAAGTATTTCCAAAATTATCTGTAGCTGTTATTTTAAATGATATATTTTCTGATACTATTTCAGGTAAAGTCATATTTTGTAACCCTGATGTTGTTTGATTTGAAAGTGTAGTAACACTAGTACCATTTTCATTAATATTGATGGTTACAGGAGTTTCATTAAAGCTATCATCCGTTGCAAGCCATTCAGCTTGAATAATTTCACCACTTGGTAAAATACCTCCATCATTTGGTGAGAACCATTCAACAGTAGGTGATTTACTATCTAAATATAGAAAAGCTAAGTCGCCCTGAAACTGTATATCTTCAATGGGTAATAATTCAAAAACATTATCAGATACATCTTCTCCTACATTTCCATAAAAATCCATAGCCGTTATTTTAATTAGTACATCTTCTGATATTTCATTTGGGATTTCGATAGTACTAGAACCTGTATTTTCGACTTGGCTTAATTCATTAAAACTATTACCTGCATCGGTAGAAATTAAAATATGGATATCATTACTTTCAAGTTCTTCATCACTTACCGTCCATAAAACAGGAAGCTGTTCATCAATAGTATAACTTTCTCCTCCATTGGGTGTGATTACAAAGACGACTGGAGATTTACTATCTAAAGTAAAACCCGTTACTTCTCCCGTTATGGAAATAGGATCTAAAAAGCCTATATAAAATACTTCAGATTGTGTCATTGCTGTATAACCAAAATCATCAGTTAGCGATAATGTAAAATAAGCCGTTGTAAATTCCACTTGAGGTAAGTTAAATAAATAACTTGTCTCATCATTTAAAATATATTCTTCTAATAATGTATTATCATTATTATATAGACTTAAAATTAATCCATCTATTTGTGGACTATCTTCTTCTAAAGACCATTGAGCATTAATACTCTCTCCAGAATCAAAATACTCTCCACTATTTGGGTAAGTCCACGATAGTATAGGCGGTTTTGAATCTAGACTAATACCTGTAATTTCACCAAGTAGGGAAATAGGGTCTTGAGCTATTAAAAATGTAAAGTTTATTAATATTATTATTTTCTTCATATTGTTCTCTTTTCTATTTAAACCGTTAAAACGGTTTCTTTATGTTAATTCTTTTCTGTTC
>CAZGWH010000090.1:0-4943 GCA_964529325.1 uncultured bacterium
AGATGTTTTATAGTTGAAATTAGAGAATTTTATGAGAATTAGAAAAACGCTTAATGCTTTAATCTGGGCAATAAAAAAATTAAAGAAATGATTGAACTATCACCGATAAACCATTTACAATTAACTTTCCACAATTAACAGGGAATATTTACTATTGAAAGTATTAGTTACCGGTGGAGCAGGGTTCATTGGTTCACATTTATGTGAAAAATTATTAACCTTGAACTATGAAGTATTTTGTGTTGATAATTTATTCACAGGTTCAATTAATAATATTCAACATTTGAAAAAGAATAAATCATTTACATTTATTAAACAAAATATAAATATACCATTTGATGTAGAGGTCGATTTTATTTTTAATTTGGCATGTCCAGCAAGCCCAATTCATTACCAATTGAACCCAGTAGAAACCATTAAAACAAATGTATTAGGGACTTTAAATATCCTTGAACTTGCTAAAAAATATAATGCAAGAATTTTACAGGCATCAACTTCTGAAATATATGGCGACCCATTAGAGCATCCTCAAAAAGAATCTTATTGGGGCAATGTAAACCCTATTGGAATTAGGGCTTGTTACGATGAAGGTAAGCGGGCAGGAGAAACTTTATTCTATGATTTTCATCGACAATATGGATTAGATATTCGTGTTGCACGAATTTTTAATACTTACGGCCCTAATATGGCTATAGATGATGGTCGAGTAATTTCTAATTTTATAGTACAAGCAATTAAAGGAAATTCAATTACAATTTATGGTGATGGATCACAAACAAGATCATTTTGTTTTATTGATGATTTGATAAATGGATTAGTAAAATTGATGTTTAATTCAAATAGGGTTAATCCTGTAAATTTAGGTAATCCTCAGGAGGTAAATATTAAATATTTAGCTGATGAGATTTGTAAATTAACTTATAATAATTCAAAAACTAAATATTTACCATTGCCTGAAGGAGATCCTGTCCGTAGAAAACCAAATATAGATATTGCAAAAACAATACTTCATTGGGAACCCATTGTAGATTTACATACAGGATTAGTAAAAACAATTAATTATTTTAAAAAATTCGTAAATAAAAATGAAAAATAAAATTTTTATCATTGGAATAATATTTATTTCAATACTGATTTCACAATCCAATCTTGTAAACAGATCGGGACAGATTCCAAACCAATTATCATTTAGCAGTGAACCCTATGTAACTGGTGATGATGGAATCGTGAGAATGTATGTCAATATTATTGGTCATGTAAAAAAACCAGGTACATATTTAGTTTATGAAGGAATTGATATTCTTTCAATATTGGCTTTAGCAGGTGGTCCATTACCCGGTGCAAAATTAAAAAATGTACGGCAGTTCAATAATAATGAAGTAACTTTATTAAACCTTCATAACTACTTAGAAACAGGTAAAGACATAGACTTTATTTTATATCCGCATAATACTATTTATATTGAACAATCATTAGGTTCATATTTATTTTCCAATTCAAGTATAATAAACTCAACATTACAGGTATTAAATATCTTTCTCACAATATTAAGAACGAATTAATGAATTCAAATAATAACCCACAGCAATTATCAAATTTTGAAGAAGATGAAATATCATTAATAGATATTGTCTTTATTTTTAAAAGACATCAACGAAAAATTTTTTGGACAACGATAGTTGTATTCTTTTTTACATTTCTATATACATTTTGGGTAAAGCCTGTTTATCAATCTACAGGTATGATTTTAATAGAAGATTCATCGTCAGCATTAGATATTTTTGATATGGGAATGGGTACAGGTAAAAATTATCTTGAAAATGAAATAGAAATACTAAAATCTAGAACAACTGCGGAATTAACAATAAAAAAATTATTAAATTCAAACCATCGAAATAATTTATTTTTCTTTGGTACACGAACATATTCCCCCAAAGGGTTAAATAATGCAATTCGAAATATATTAACCTTTGGATTAATTGATAAAATTGAAGATGAGAGAACGTTAAATTCATCGATTAGTGACTCATTATTTGCTGAATTTACTAAATTATTTATGGAGGAACTTGTAATTTCGAATACACGAAATACAGATGTGTTGAGTGTTTCGATGAAAAGTATTGATCCTGTAGAAGCTGCATTATTAGTTAATACGGTAATTGATGTATATCAATATATTGATTTGGAATGGGCGAAGGGCGAAATGTCTCATTTGAAATCATTCCTTTTAGAACAATTAGATAAAAAAGAAATTGAATTAACAGAAACAGAAAATTTATTAAAACAATTCCAACAAAATGAGAAAATTTTTGGAGTTGATGAAAATTCAAAGTTTTTACTTGAAAATTTAATAAATGCTGAATCGCAATTGTATAAATCTAGAGCAGAACGAAATATTCTACTTGAACGAATAAAATATATAAAAAGTCAATTAACTGATGAGGAAATGAAGTTAACGGATCGAGTATTAAATACAATTAATGATCGCCTTTTTGCATTAAAAAGAGAAGTGGCCATGAAAGAAACTGAACTTGTTTCCGCCATTGCTCAGCAGGGTGAAAGCCATAATATTGTAAAAACATTGAGAGAAAAACTTGATCGCTTAAAGAATAATCTAGAAAAAGAAACACGACAATTAATTTCTCAGGGAATTTCGGTTGCAGATCCTATTCGATTTCGTCAAGCATTAATGGATTCAGTTATAAGTATTACCGCGGTATCTGCTGGGTATGAATCCAAGATTAATGAATTTAATAAATTAGTTTTTGAATATGAGAGTCAATTAGGCGAATTACCAGAAAAAGTTTTAGACTATACCCGATTAGAGCGAAATTTAAATATTCATGCTGAAACTTATTCACTAATGAGACAAAAATTAGAAGAAGCTCGGATAAATGAAGCATCCCAAATTGGCAAGGTGAGAGTAATTGATAGAGCATTTCCCAATAATGAGAGAATAAAACCTAAAAAGAAAATAAATTTAATCATTGGCTTGATTTTAGGATTAGGATTAGGAGTGAGTATTGCATTTGCTCTTGAATATATGGATAATTCCATAAAGTCAATTGATGAAGTAGATAGACGGAATTTATCCATTCTTGCACTTATTCCATCTATTGGAAGAGGATACTCTGATAAAAAGAAAAAAACACAAAAATATCAGAAGAAATTAGGAAATGTAGAGAAAATTCAACGCCGATTAATTACGCATGAAAATCCCAAATCACCCATATCTGAAGCGTATAGAAGTTTGAGAACAAGCTTAATGTATTCTCATATAAAACAAGATATGGGTAATGTAATTTTAGTGAGTTCTCCAGGCCCTGGAGAGGGTAAAACAACAACAATTGTAAACCTTGCTATAACTTATGCAAATCTTGGTAAAAAGACTATTCTTATTGATTGCGATTTAAGAAAACCTGTTACTCATAAAATTTTCAATTTAGAACGAGACCCTGGAATTACAAAATATTTGAGTGGGAATTCAGATAATATTAGTGAAATTATTAATAAAACAGAGGTCGATAATTTATCAATGATTACCTGTGGGATTGTACCTCCAAATCCATCAGAAATATTAGCATCTAATCAAATGGAAAAATTAATGGAAAAATTAAAAATTGATTTTGATATTATTTTAATTGACTCCCCTCCATTATTAGCCGTTACCGATTCATTTGTAATTACAAAATTTGCTGACCAATTTATTTTAGTAATTCGTGCAGGGCAAACAGAGAAAGGTGGATTGGATAGAGCATTAGATCAAATGAAGCAAGTGGGTGTAAATTTCTCTGGAGTTGTTATGAATGATGTAGATGAATCAAATTCCTATGGTAAAGGATATTATTATAATTATTACCAATATTATTATGGTGATAGTTAATGGGTGATAATAATTATTAGAGTAAAAAAATAAAGTGCTGAAAACGCAGATTTTCTGGATTTAATATAAATAAAATCATCAAAAATTACACGGATATTAATTAATTTTGATTAAGTATTTCTTTAAAACTATCTGAAATTTTCCCATCGAGCTTATTCTTTAAATCGGAATACGAACCTAGTGTGTAATTTTTTGCAATAATGGGGAGCTTGTGGATTCTAATTTTTATTTCATGAGTTTCTGGTGCAAATTTATCTTTAACTACAAATTCTGGTAAATCTATATTTTGATTTTTATCGTCTTTAAATTCAGGGTAGAGTAAAACAAAATTATTCACTTTATAGCGAATGGCATAAGATACCATTTGATACATATCAGATTGAGAAACGCCCTTTTTCTTATCACTATCTATAAAATCCAGAACTTTATATTTTGTATCGATTATCATGTTTTTAGATTCAATATAAATATCAGGCTTCAATTGAAAAACATCATTATCATTATTTTTTGCCAAATGTATATCTGATTTTTGTAATTTAATTTTATAATCGTTGAATTTTTCTTCTAAAAATCCACCCACAAAATCTTCAAATATCTTTTCCATGGGGAGTAAAAAGGCGAACACCTCAAAATTATCATTTGTTGAATATATCATACTGTTAGACAAAAATAATTTGCAGTAGTCCAGCACCATATTTAACTCTTTGTAAAACGGATTCAAATTTACTTTATCACATTCATCAATTGTCATGGGGGCATCTTCCACATCATCCAGTAAAAATATAATTTCGCCGAGTAGAGTCTGACTTGCATCATTTTGAGTATGTGGTAAGAGCATTTTAGACACATATTTAATAATTCGATTAAAGCGGTTATCAATATCAAATGAATCATAGTCACAGGTGACACGCTGCCAATTTCCCGTGGTGATATTATTTTTTATATAGCCGTTTATATCGAGGCGACCTTTGATAAATTGATTGTCTTGATTCACCTCATGATAATTTTGATACAAAACTCTGTTCAACGCCTCTCGGGTATAAGTGGCAAACATCAAAAT
>CAZGWH010000091.1:0-4571 GCA_964529325.1 uncultured bacterium
TCATCATCAAAATTATTAAATTCATCGTCAAATTCGTTATCATCATCATTTAAATCAAAATCGTTAAAACCATTATCTCCGTCCTCAAATTCATCAGTTTCATCTAATTCATTAAAATCTTCTTCAAGGTCGTCGTTAAATAATTCATTATCTTCAGTTAATGGAGTTGTTGAGTTTGGCATTTCATCTTCATTTCCCCAAAATTCTAGCCAATCACCCAACATATACCACATTCCAAGTTCTACAATGGTAGAGAATAAACTTGAATCACATTGTGGGCAAGTTGCACCGTATTTAGGGCCAACAAAAGTATTACCACAATCACTACATGTATATTTTGATTTTTTCATTGGAAATTTTTAATTTATAAGTTTATAATAATTTGTTGAAATATTCTGCTGTATCTTTACATGTTTCTTTAAGAGGTAATGGATTAAACCCTAGAATATTTTTAGCACGGTCTGTATTGAGAGAAAATTTGAACCCTAAATAAGGGATTGCTTGTTTTATATTTTTATCAAAAATGGCTAAAATTCGGATTAGAAAATCAGGAGCTTCAATAGATGGTGCATTATATCCAAGCTGAATCAAGCAATTGCTTAATTCTTTCATCCAGTATGTATTTTCTGATAATAAAAATCTTTTTCCTATCGAATTATCATTTTTCAATGCATTAATATGCATTTTTGCAACATCCCTAACATCAACAACTGGAATAATAATTTTTGGTAACATTGGTTGTTCTTTTTTATATAACATTTTAAATATAGCTAAAGAAGCAGAATTTAAATGATTACCAATTCCAGGACCCCACACTAAAACAGGATTTATAGTTGTTAATTTAATTTCAGGATTCTTAGTTACAAATTCCCAAGCAACTTTTTCAGCAAGAGTTTTACTTTTAGTGTAAGCTGTTATTCCCTTACCCTCAATATTCGTCCAATACGATTCATCAAAAGTATCAATACCAACATGGCCGTTAGATATAGCCGCATTAGAAGAAGTCATAATAATTCTTTCAACTCCAAATGTTTTCGCTGCATTTAAAACACGCAATGTCCCCTCTTTTGCAGGAAGAATGAGGTCATTTTCATTTTTAACATGACCACTCGGAAATGGACTCGCAACATGTAAAATACCATCACAATCTTTAACAGCTTCATCCCATCCACTATTATGATTTAAAGATGTTTCTATAAAACTTAAATTGATTTCCTTTTTTAAAAAACCTTCAATATCTGATTTTATTTGTTCCCCTTGAGATAAATTTCTAACAGTGCCTTTTACTTGGAATCCTTCGTTTATTAATTCTGCGATACAATGTTTGCCAATATATCCCGATGCACCTGTCACTAATATTTTTTTCATGTTTTTCTCTTCTTTTAATTAAGTGTATTTTTTATGCAGTTCTAAAACATTTGCTTAAATTATCTCAATTATAGGTTTCAAAACTATAATTATTAGAATTTTAATCATCTTAACATCAAATAGTTTATTCATTTAAAATTAAGATATTATTTTTAATTGTAAATTATAACCTGTGAAATACTATATATATGTAATTGAGTTAGATAATTGTGTTGGGAAATCTAAAAAGTTTAAAAAACAAAACCCTTATTTAGTATTTGGAAGTAGATGTTTTTATGTGGGTCAATCAGTAAAAGCACCTATGTTGAGATTTAAACAACACAAGGATGGATATAAATCTAATTCATTTGCAAGGCGGTTTGGATTACATTTAGTTCCAGAATTTTATGAAAAATATAATCCAATACCCACTCGTAAAGATGCAGAAGAACTTGAAGAATATGTGGCACACCAATTACGCAAAAAGGGATTTGGATGTTGGTTTAATTAGTTTTTTATAAATGACAAAAAAATTATTATTTGAATGAAATTAAAAAATCATTAAAAAAACATTTCATATAATCGGAAAACACATATAATCGATTTCGTCTTTTTCCGGTTACCTCAATAAGTATATTTAATTTTTCCATGTCTGATAATAACTTATTTGCTGTTGGCATTGTCGTTTTTAGTACTTTTACAGTGTTTAAACCATTTATATATGGATTTTGATATAAGTAATCAATTAATTTTTGTGCAAATAATTTCCGCTTACCTAAAGTTGATATTTTAATTTCAATTTGTTTTTGTAATTCTATAATTGAATTAAATGTTTTTATCCCATTATGAGTTGTCTCAATTATACCCACTAAAAAAAATTTAAACCAATCAGTAAAATCAGATTTTATTCGAGTATTCATTAAATGGTCATAATATAGTAGGCGATGTTTTTCTAAATAATCAGATAAATATAGTACTGGTTTTTTAAGAAAATTATTTTCAGCAAGATATAAAGGAATTATTAACCGTCCCACTCTACCGTTCCCATCTAAAAATGGATGAATTGTCTCAAATTGATAATGAATAATCGCAATTTTAATTAAATGTGGAACTTGGATTTCATCATTATAGATAAAATTTTCTAAGTCACTTAATAAACTATTTAACTCATAATGTGGAGGTGGAACAAAAATTGCATCTTTTAAGGTTGCTCCACCAATCCAATTTTGACTTCTCCGAAATTCTCCAGGCGTTTTATTTTCTCCTCGCACTCCTTGCATAAGTGTTCTATGTAATTTTTTTATTAACCTCGTTGAAAGTGGTAAATGAGAGAGCTGTTTATTTCCTTCATTTAATGCATTAATGTAATTTTGAACTTCAATTTTATCTAATCGCTTTTCAGGGTTTGTGTTATAATTTTTAATAAACAACTCTTCAGCTTGAGTTTTTGTCCCTTCAATTTTTGAGGATAATGTTGCCTCTTTTACGGTATGTAAATATATAAATAAATCAACATTAGGCAGATATTCACTAAACATATCTAACTTACCTAACTCACAATTTGCTTTCTCTAAAAGCGTCTGAATTTCAGGGTTCGAAATTATCCACTGTTTATTAATTTTTGCTGGAAGAAAAGATTTATATCCATTTTGTTGATAAAATTTACCTGATTTAAATGTGTCCATACCTTTAATTTACAATTTTATATTAAAGATTTTTATACATTTTCTTTATTATAAAAATTATTATTAAAGTTTTTTGGTATTTTCTATAATATAAAAATATTAATTAAACAAATAAGTTGATAAAAATAAAAATTATTATTCAATAATTCTAATACAATCTCTCTTTTTCAGAGGCTTTTTGATATGGTAAATTAATAGAGGTGGAGAATATAAAAAATAGATATAGGGCGATGAAAACGCGTCAGGCTAAGGATTGGTGGACAGCTAGTTTTGGTGATCCAATGAGTTGGTTATTTCTATCTATTATTGGTGATTGGAAATGGATTACACCCAATGGTTTAACCTATTTATCATTAATTATTCGTTTAGGTGGTGCTGGTGTGATTGCATTTGGAAATGGAATGGATCTAATTTGGGGTGTTTCGTTAATCCAATTTGGAATGATAATGGACCACATGGATGGAAATTTAGCTCGATATCGTAAAATCACTAGTATTACGGGTGGATTTATAGATCGCATTTTTGATGGAATTGTATTTTATTTTATTCTTTCGGCATTAGGTTGGCTGGCGGTTAGACAGGGTTCACCACAATATATGTTATTTTTAGCATCAACTGCAGGTGTATTTTATTTGTTAATCTGCTATATTTATTGGTCGTATGCATATTATGAATTAAAAAATAAAGGTGAATCAATAAATCTAAATCCGGGTGCAATCGAATCAAATTTAACTCATATTCCAACATGGAAAATTATTCTTAATGGGCAAAAACTCATATTTAAATTTCGCCATATCGATTTTTATTTTTGGATTAGTCTATCCATTCTGATTGGGAAACCGGAGTGGGGTGTATGGTTTCACTTTATAATTTTATTAATTAATTTTCAACAGCGATTTAAACTTAGATTAAAAAGGATATCAAAATTTGGATAAGAATTATTGGAACTCGTATTATCAAAAACATAATAATATTGCAAAACCATCAAGCTTTGCAAAAAGTATAATAAATCAACTTCCTGAAAAATGTAAATTCATGGAACTTGGATGTGGAAATGGTCGAGATTCATTTTATTTTGCAAGTGAAGGTCATTCAATAATTGCATGTGACCAGTCCGATATTATTATTAATTCCTTAAATGAAAAAGATGGTGATAATCCTCATTTTATAACTGCGGATATAAATCAATTAGAAACAAAAATTGAAAATATTTTTGATGTGATCTATGCTCGATTTGTCCTGCATGCCCTCAGTAAAGAAGAGGCCAATAATGCACTTATTTGGACATTTAATCATTTAGAATCTGGCGGATTATTTTTCTCTGAAAGTAGATCAATTAAAGACCCCATATTTGGAGACGGACAACAAGTAGAAAACCGAATTTACAAAACAGATCATCAACGAAGATTCCTAGAAAAAAAAGAAATATTAAATGACTTACAAAATATAGGTTTCGTTATTGACGATGTTGTGGAAGAACAAGGGTTAGCCGTTTATAAAAACTCTGACCCTGTTGTTATTCGGATTGTTGCTCGAAAG
>CAZGWH010000092.1:0-3742 GCA_964529325.1 uncultured bacterium
GATTATCAAAATTAAATAAATTATGATCTTCATAAGAAATAACTATTTCAACATTGGGATCCATAACAATATTTTTTGCATCACCAATAAACCTAATTTCATTACTAAAACTGTCAATTTCATAATCTTGGCCACGATTCATTCTTTTACCATTAACCGTTACTTCATCACTACCTTCTACAATCATAAATCCTAAATTAATAGATGTTGATTGTTCTTTTTTAACCACTTTAATAATAAATTCATGCTCAGAAATAATATCACTCATATTACTTGAAAAATACATCGCAGGACCACATATTTCAAATTCATCACTGCATTTATAATCGCCATCAAAATCATTTAATTTTGGTAAAATTTCTTTTAATTCATTATCACTTGTACCAAATGTTAATGTATCTGGAATTTCAAGGTTTTCATCTAAGGGGTAAAAATGATATCCATCACTATCAATATAAAATTTCGACCCTTCATGGTATGCAAATGGTAAATGCGTAGGAAACATTAAAATACCATTTAGCGTATCGATTATGCTTGGGTAGTTGTCAATTATATTATCGGTTCCTAATGCAAAACCACCATTTTGATATGTTCGTGTGTCTAATCCGAATAAATTTAAAAACCTACTACTGCTTCCTGTTGGACTTGGATCTAGCCCTGTTTCTCCATTCACCCATAATACATCAACTTCAATTTGAGAATAATCTGTACCACTACCACCAATATAATATGCATTTTTCATCATTAATGGCCATGTTACTTTTGACGGATCTGACCGTCCTCTTGATTTTATAAGCCGAAGTTTGATTTCTGAATCTGTAGGTGCAATATCACTTAAATAATTTCCGATGGTATCTCCTGAAACTGTAATATAAGTTACGGCAATTGCTTCGTTTGAAATTGTTGACTGTAGTTGTAAATACCCCATTCGTGGCGAATAATTAAAATCTCTCCCTTGTTCCATCCTCACCCAGATTCCAGATTCAGATTGAATTGGGTCCTCTGTTTCCATATTATAATATGCTGTTGCATTTACAACACTTCCTTCAACAGTGTTGGTTGTTTTATAAACTTGAATCTTATCAATTTCTAATTCTTGAAAATAAGAAAAATTTAAATTTGAATCTAATGGGTAAAAATTAAAACGATAAATTTCATCAATAAAAAATAATCTATCTTTTACAAAATCATAATCATTAAAAAGTACTTCTTGAGCCTGTTCAGAACCTGAGATTGTTTTTACTTGCTTTTGAGAATTTTCTTCAGCAAGTATTGTATTTACTTTTAAAGGACCAAACTGATGCCCCATTTTAAATCCAAATAATCCATTATTACTCGATCCTCCCCCTTTATTAATTAATGTTGCTCCATCTTGAAAACTAAAACCAATATTTCCTGCTTCAAAATTTTGTAGAATATCATCTTCATCTGCATGATAAGTAATGGACATATCATTCTCAAAATCAAAATCAGCTTCTGAATCCTGTTTTATTTTAATATTAAATTTATCACCAATTTTTCCATTAATTGTAAAATTTTGAGTTTGTTCAATTTCTAAATCCCAGTCATTATTACTTTGATATTGAGAACTATATTGTAAGTCCTGCTCTTTAAATACTAAATCTCCATTTATACTAATTCGACCACTTATATTTAAACTCACCTGCGTATCGCCAACCTTTACAACATCAATATTAAATCCGCTACTCCTCCCTCTTTTCTTTCTTTTATTCTTTTTTGTAAATCGCTCAATTACTTTTTTTCTAAATTTCTTTTCTGTATTTAACCAAAAAGATTGTTTTTTATACCATTTTAAACTGAATACTGTGGGTGGAATTAAATCCTTATTCATGTGAAGCATTCTCACAATATAACCATTTTCAATTAAAGCATCTTCAGTTACGATTGTTACTTTTTTAACTAATACTTCTGCTTTTTTATTATTATTAGGATCAACAAAATGATAATTCCATGTACTATCAATATCTGATCTAACCATCGTTTTTTTTATTTCAGGAAATGCATCAAGAAAATATATAAGTTTTTTTTGTGGTATAATAGGGTGTGTAAAAGGCTTGTCAGCAGAAAATATTGCACTACTCATAATTAGCATAAAAAGGGCGTAAAACACCCTCTTCACAATATTGCGATTATTAATATTAATTTTAAAGTTTATATCCGTCAAAGCGTTAACAATTTATCGCTAGGCGGTTTCTCCGGTTTTTATTATTGAGAGTATAATTTTTATACAAAATTTGTTTTTAAATAAATTAACATATTATTTAGTGCAAGCCCTCTATGTGATATTTTTCCTTTTTCATCGAGTGACATTTCTGCAAAAGTTTTTCTTTTCAAAGGTATATAAAATACGGGGTCATAGCCAAATCCACCAACCCCTTTTGCAGTATCTAAAATCAGTCCTTTTATGATGCCTTCTTCTGTGTGTTCCACATTTTTATTCACAAATGCCATAACAGTTCTAAATTGAGCATTCCTTTTATCTAATGGAATTGATTTTATTTTATTTATTAGTTTTTTTACATTATCTAAATATGAACAATTTTCCCCAGCCCATCTTGCCGAATATACTCCAGGTTCACCATTTAATGCATCTACTTCTAATCCAGTATCATCAGAAAGAGCAGAAAGCCCGGTCAATTCAAAAACAGCTCTTGCTTTAATTAAAGCATTTTCTTCCAATGAATTTCCGATTTCAGGAATGTCACCAATTTCAGGAAAGTCAAATAGTGATTTAATTTTCATTCCAAGTGGCTTTAAAATAAATTTCATTTCAGAAAGTTTATTTTTATTATGTGTAGCAATTACAATTGTATTGTTTTTCATAGGTTAAAATTAATATTGTAAATATATTTCAAAAAAATAGTTAATAAAAAACTTAATACTTAGCACTAATGTTAATATGAGCTTTTAATTGATTTATTGAATCACCACCAAACTTTTCTAATACTGCATCGGCAAGAACAAAGCATACCATACTTTCAGCAACAATTGATGCTGCAGGAACAGCACATGAATCGGTTCGTTCTTTATGTGCATTTTCTTCTTTTTTAGTATTAAAATCTACAGATCGCAAAGGCTTAATTAATGTTGGAATTGGCTTCATAATTGCCTTTATTAATAATGGTTGAGCAGTACTCATACCACCTTCTATGCCACCAGAGTTATTTGTATATCTTGTAAATTTATTTCCATTCCAACCAATTTCATCATGAACTTCACTCCCGAATTTTCCTGCCTGAGTAAATCCTGTGCCTATTTCAATACCCTTGAAAGCATTAATAGACATAATTGATTCTGAAATTCGAGCATGAAGCTTTTTATCCCACTGTGTGTAAGACCCTAAACCATAAGGTAATCCTATTGCAATAATTTCAAAAACTCCTCCGACAGAATCGCCATCAGCTTTTGCTTTATCAATTATATTCATCATTTTTTTTTCAACCTTACGATTTAAACATCTAACAGGTGAAGAATCGACTTTTTGATTTAATTGTTCAGGTGTTAATTCTGATGGAATAATTGAGTCATCAATAATATCATGAATTTGAGTTACTCTAGACCCAACCGTAATACCAATTTCATTTAATAATTTTCGACACACTGTACCTAATGCAACTCGCATTGCGGTTTCTCTAGCTGATGCTCTTTCTAAAATATTTCGAATATCATCATGATCATACTTTAATAATCCTGCTAAATCAGCATGTCCTGGTCGTGGAAG
>CAZGWH010000093.1:0-3622 GCA_964529325.1 uncultured bacterium
TCTCTACTACGGTTTTATTACTCCGTTTTGACAACTCAACAGACTCTATTTTAAAATCCTTGGTGAATTGTCGTCGTTTTCTTGGCCCCATTTACTACACCTTTCTTGATTGGTAATTTACCTCTCTTGGGGTGTCCGATAAAATGTAGGAAGTGCAAACCCAGCGGAATAAAAAAAACAGATTCCACGGGTCAAGTAATTAAACTTTAATTAAAATATTCTTCAATTTGTTCATCTGGAAATTTTAATTGTTCAGAAAATAATAATTTTTGTTTTTCTTTATCCGATAGATTATCAAATAATAGTGTAAGACAATCCAAGTAATAATTATGAAAAGTTGCTCTCATTTCATCAATCCATTCAGATTTTACTTTATTGCATAAATATCCAGCATATACATTTATTGCATGTTTTAAATATGAAATTCCTTTTTCCAATTCTTTATTATTAAATGCGTCTTTACCAAGATTATATGATTGATAAAAATCATCTATATCTAATCGGTAATTAGAATAGTCCCAATTAAATCCAATAGAGTTAAGTTCATTTAATATATAGCTATTATCTTTATTATTTAAAGATTTTCTTAATCGAGAAAGTGTAATATTTAATTTCCCGACTTTACTATCAATATCTTCTTCATTAAATTCCCATAATTGTGATGCAATTTGCTCTTTTGATAATTGCTTATTAAATTTCCATCCTTTTAAAATTAGATAAATAAATAATTCAATTGGTTTGCTTATACCCTTTAGATTTTTATTAATTAATACTTTTTCTATACTTACATTTGGCTGGCCTAATAATTGGATTGAAATTATTTTTGATTGAGATATTTCATTTTCTTCAAATTTAGACATTGAAATATCCCACACAATTAAAGAATCTAATAAACACTCTTTTTGCCTATCATTTTGTGCAAATCGATATAAAATTGATTTTTCAAAATCTTTCTCTACATGAATACATCTCTGCCATTCAATTAAAAAATCTAAAAACTTATCTGATTTATTAACTGATATCTTATTTAATTTTTTATCAACATGTGTAATTGAGTTTATAAGCTCTGACAAAACCTTATATCTGTTCGTGAATTTTGGATATGTATTTTCTTTAATTAACCAATCATAAAGATTTTTATATTGAAGAATATTTGCACCTTCAAATCGAGATTCAAATCGTCGTAACCGATGAAGTGCATTTTGTTTTTCACCTTTAATTATTTCATTAATAATCATTAACGGTTGATAATAATCTAGTGGTATTGTCTCTTCACTTTTTACGATATCTAACCAATATAATAAATGATTATCTAATTTTTTTTCTTGGTTATTTCTTAATAATGTCCATCCTTTTACATGAAATGGAGCATGTATATAAACTATTGTTCCCAAATCTACTAATTTATTTATTCCTTTGGAAAAACTTTCTTCAGCAAATTCCTCATCTACATTATAAATTGAAGGATAATAAATTGACATTATATATGCTTTAACATTGTCATTATTCAATTTATCAATTTTAGCGATAAGTTCCTGATAAATTTTATATGCTTTATTAAAACTTTTATTTCCTTGATAAAATAATCCTAACATTAAGCTTGCACCAAAATTATTATTACAATTTAGTAATATGGCAATATCATTATATGCTTTAGTATATTTCGGGATATGTCCAATAGTTTTTAATGCAGCTGCCATTGCATGGTTTGGATTTAATAAATTTATTTTCAAATCATAGTATTCATTCATCTTAATTGTTGAATCTAAGTCCTTTATTCCACTTCCAATCTTGCCACTTCTAATAAAAAGTTGACCTCTATCTTGAATTACTCTATTGATTAATCTAAAATTATAAGTTAGTTTTGCCTTTATTAATGCTTTCTCACAATAGAATATAGCTTTTTCTATTTTATCTGCCATTTCAAAGAAAGTAGTTAACCCACAATAAAATGATGCAAGTGATGAATTATTATTTAACTTTTTTGCTAATTTAATTCCATTTTCATTATTTTTTTTCAAATTAATATTTAAACTTGCTTTATAATGTATAGATGAAACAAGTATATAGTATTCTAATTTTTCTATTTCAGGAGTGTTTTTATTGGGTTTTAACTCATCTAATAATTCATTAATATCATTTTTAGTACCAATATCTACATAAATCTTTGCTAGTAAAATTTTCAATTTATAAATAAATGATTTTTCTATAATATTACTAATACCAATCTTTATAATCTCAACTGCTTTTTCAAGTTCATTTTGATAATAAAAAATATTACCCAAATAATAATAAACCTTATAATTAATTTTAAAATGATTATCCTTAATTAAATTTTCAAGTATTTCCTTACTTTGATCATTTTTTCCAATTCGATATAAATTTATTGCAATTTTAAACTGAATTTGATTTAATTGTTTTTTGGGATCTATCTTTTCAAATGTTTTTATTGCAGAATAAAAAAGACCTTCCGATTCAATTTCATCTGCATATTCTTCAAGAATTAACTTATGGCTTTTTGACAAATTATTTAATTTCAAAATGTGCGATGCTTGTTTGTGTAAGGGTAATTCTAATTTTGAAATAAAATTTTCATTAATATTTTGAATATTCTTACAATTTTCAATTACCATTTCACTAATTAATGGATGATATAATTGATTATCTTTATTAATCCAACCGGCACCTTCAAGTTGTTTACAATTATTATTAATCTCTTCAATTGGAATTGAAATTAATGCTGCTAATTCTAAAAATGTTAACTGTTTTGTTGAGAAAGAAATATACTCAATAATTTCTTTTTGTCTGTCAGATAAAAGTGAAAGATTATATCTTTGGTTCACACATTGCAGTAAATTCTCAGGCAATTGCCTTGATTTGATTTGGTCTAAAGGTTTTTGTATTTTTTTGGAGAGAGTACCAATTTTCAGCCCCCATTCTAAAAATAAATTTAAATAAAAAGGCCAAGCATCTGTTAATTTTATAATCCAATTATAAACATCAGTATTTAAATCCACCCATTTTTTATTAAGAAATAATTGGAATATATGATCAATTTCATTTTTTGAAAAACGACCAATCTCAATACTATTATTATTTAGTTTCTTCTCTCTACCAGATAAAATTAAAAAATAATTTGAAAATCCACTATACTTATTAAATAAAAGTTTTAGTTGCTTAATAACCTCAACAGACAATAGATGAGAATCATCAATTATAAATATTTGAATATCTTTTTGAAAATTCCGTGATTGAAGTAAAAGTTCACCAAAGTGTGAAAATAATTCATCATCATTAAAATTAGGTTTGAATTGGGTATTATTTAATGAAGATAAATATGAAATTAACGAAAATTGTTCATATCCAATTGTTTGATTAATGTGTGGGAAAATAGCATAATAAGAAAAATATTCTTCAATTTGATTTAGAACTGTTGTTTTCCCACAACCTGCATTTCCATATAATTCAAATATTCCAGAGTGGTTTGATTTTATACAATCTTTTACTAATTCTAAAAGTGGATTTAATACGGATTCTCGACGGATGTTTGGATAATTCATAACTATAATTTAACAAAAATAAATTACACAATTAAATAAAATTTATTAATTAAGGATGGAGG
>CAZGWH010000094.1:0-3489 GCA_964529325.1 uncultured bacterium
TTACAGATGGGCTGTATGACTTCTTTTGGTGTCCGTTTTTTTGTAGGAAGATCAACTGGAATAGATGATTACCAAAAACAATATATAGACAGAAACAATATTACTTATGGCAATGTCAAAATCTATGAATTAGGGTCTTGGTCAAATTACTTTGTGACATTTGAGGCAGAAGGTATTTATAAAGCCAATACAGATATTTATTTGACAATCGATGAAAATCAACATTCCCCGACTAATAGTACATTTGTTTTAGAAAACATTGGAAGAATAAATAATCAATCTCAAAAATTATATATTGAGCCTGGTAGCGTAAATTATGAAACATTAGAAAAAGTCATTCAAAACCTTAATTTCTGGGAAAAAGGAAAGGTAAATAAAGTAAATTTATCTGAAAGTGCTCAAAGTGCTGAAAGTTTTCTGTCAATAATTAAAAAAGAGAATGATGAATTAGTTAACTCAAATTTATTAGCCTATTTCCTTGAAAAGGACAGAATATTTTGGTCAGATTTTGTCGAAAAAGTATTAGGGATCTCAAATGAGAATGTAATCAATGGCAAACCTAAAATAACAAGAGAGTCAATAGGTAATATTGACTTATTAATAGAAGTGGAGGGATGTGTTATCATAATTGAAAACAAAATAAAATCTGGAATAAATGGTCAAAAAAACAACGGTTATTCACAGTTAGAAAAATATGTAGGTGTCGCAAGTGAATACCTTAAAAACAAGAATCATACACTCTATTTTTATGTATTAAGACCTGATTATAATAATGAAGATTATACAGTGTTCAATGAAGGAAATAGATACACAGAAATTAAATACTCTAAAATTTACGAGATTATTGAAAATCGAAAAATGAGTTTACATTTTAAGGAATTTAAAAGAGTTGTAAAAAAACATTCTGCGGAATATGATAATGAGTTATTTGAAATTATGAATGATAGATTTATTGAACAAATTAGAAATAAACAATAATTAATGCCAGCAGGTAACAAAGTATAAAAATAATAGCTGAAATGGTAGTAAATATGAACATTGTAGCCCGCATAAAATTTAGTAGTAAATTGAAAAATCCTACTTCCGCAATCGGCTACTATTCTTATACTAATCGTTAGTAACATTAACTATTAACTCCATCATTTATAATATAAAGGCAAAAATGAAATACGAAGAATATCCATATAAGCGATTAGATAAACAGGAATCGATTAATATTGTTAATGATTTAATTGAACAATTTAATACAAGTTCAAATGCTAAACATCAAATTGATATTATGTTTAAAATGAATACTTTTATAGCTGAACATCATAGTTACGAGGCAATGGTAGAATTGAATTATGCACGAAATATTAATTCTAAACCATTTAAACTAGAAAAAAATTACTATGATGAATTATCTCCAACATTTAAAGATTTAATTAATCGATTTTCTAAAGCAGTATTAAAATCACCATTTTTACCTGACCTTAAATTAAAATTTGGTAATCATTATTTTAATATTAAAAAAACAGAACAAAAAACATTTCACCCCGATATAATGGAAATGTTAAAAGAAGAAACAAAATTAGAAAATGAATATACTCAAATAATTGCAAGTGCTAAAATTAATTATAAAGGTGAAACTTATAATTTATCTGGATTAGGACCATTCCATTCTGATGCGGATAGAGAAGTAAGAAAAAGTTCTTATGAGGCTCGGTTTTCTTTTTTTGAAGAAAATGCAAATGAATTAGATGATTTATATGATAAAATGGTCAAATTAAGAACTAAAATTGCAAAAAAATTAGGATTCAATAATTATATTGAACTTGGGTATGCTCGTTTAGGGCGTACAGATTATGGGGCAAATGAAGTTGCAGGATTTCGTAAACAGATAGTAGATTATATCGTACCACTTGTTCAAAAATTAAATAAAAAGAAAAAAGAAGTATTAGGTCTAGATAATCTATATTTTTATGACCCAATTTTATTTAAAGATGGAAACCCAAAACCTCAAGGGATGCCAAATGATTTAGTTGAATATGCAAAAAAAATGTACAATGAACTATCACCAGAAACAGGTGAGTTTTTTGAAATGATGGTCAATGAAAGTTTAATTGATTTAGTAAATAGAGATGGGAAAATGGGTGGAGGATTTTGTACATCTTTCCCTACATACGATAGACCATATATATTTTCTAATTTTAATGGTACTGCACATGATGTAACTGTTTTAACACATGAAGCAGGGCATGCATTTCAGTGCTATTCTAGCCGTAAACAACCGTTAGTTGAATATTTATGGCCTACGCTAGAAGCATGTGAAATACATTCGATGAGTATGGAATTTCTTACGTGGCCATGGATGAAACTCTTTTTTAAAGATAAGTCCGAAAAATTTAAATATATGCATATTGTCGATTCACTTTCATTTTTACCCTATGGTGCTTGTGTTGATCATTTTCAGCATTGGGTATTTGAAAACCCTGAAGCAACACCAAAAGAAAGAAAAAATAAATGGTCTGAGCTTGAATCAATATATTTACCTGATAGAGATTATGATGATTTAGCATTTCCTAAATCAGGTGGAATTTGGCAAGGACAGCTACATATTTATCAAATGCCATTTTATTATATTGATTATACATTGGCTCAAACATGTGCATTCCAATTTTGGATTAAATCCCAAGAAAATATGGAATCTGCATGGGAGGATTATCTTCGATTGTGCAAAGTAGGCGGAAGTATGCCTTTTACAGAACTTACAGATTTAGCAAATATTAAATCTCCATTTACTGATGGAACACTTAAATCTGTTTCTGAACATGTTTATAAATGGTTAGAAAATATAGATCCCGAAAGTTTATAATGAATCATTCAATTATTTACTAATTATACATCAATTTCATCTTGGAAATAGACTTTCGGTTTATAAAAAATAGTAACGAAAATAAATAAAATCGCAGTTGCTAACATAAGTCCCGCAAAAAAGTAAAAGTAGGATGCCCCAGCGAGTTTTGAAGTTCCATCAGCATTCTGAATAAATGCATTGACGCCTGCAGTAAATATATTCCCTAAAGAAACAGAAAGTAAGAAAAATCCCATAATTAAGGATTTCATTGAGTTTGGTGCTTGAGTATATGAAAATTCCAAACATGTGATTGAAATTAATACTTCAGCTGCAGTTAAAATTGCATAAGCTGAAATCTGCCATCCAATGCTTGGTGTTTGTCCAGCATCAATCCATGATTGTACCAAACCAATAATTACAAATGATGGAACAGCAAGGAATAAACCAATGTTGATTTTTTTAATTGGTGTTAAATCCATGATTTTATTTAATCCGGGATAAATAACATAAGTGAATATTGGGATTAAAATTAATATCATAATAGGATTGATTGCTTGAATTTGAGAAGGGAGCCAATCCATTCCAAGCCAATGTCTATTTAGGTTTTCTGCTTGTAAAACCCATGTTGAACCGGTTTGATCAAACAATGCCCA
>CAZGWH010000095.1:0-3422 GCA_964529325.1 uncultured bacterium
AACCCATTAATGAACAACGCGGTCAATGGATGATTGCAAATGCCTATACAAATTTGGATATGGGTGAAAAAGCGATTGGTTATGCACAAGAAACGATGCGATTAACAGACGAACATAAATTTGATGACTTTGATTTAGCCTATGCCTATGAAGCTATGGCGCGGGCAAATGCATCCTTGAAAAATAATGATGAATGTCAAGAATGGTATAAAAAAGCAGAAGATGCTGGGAATAAAATTAAAGAGAATGAGGATAAAAAATTATTCCTCAGTGATTTACAAAATGGTCCATGGTTCGGTTGTCGATGACAATACTATTCATTATCATTTTTTATAATTTAAATATTACTTTAATTTTTTTTTCTAATGATTCCCGATCATATTTTTGATTACCTTCTAAATTATTAAGGTTATCTAAAAATTTTATAAAAGCACACATTTTTATCTTCTTCTCCTTCTTTTCCCATTTTATAGAAATTTTATATTCATTATTTAGTGAAATATAAAATATTCTTTTATTATTTTCAGAATCGTCTAAAATTAAATATTTATTATCTATTCCCTTTTTGATTTCTCTCATTTTTTTAAAAATATAATTAAATTCATTAGAACCTTCTTTTTTTTCTTTGTAATTATGGAATACACGCCAAATTAAATCTGCTATTTCTTTATATTTCTTATAATCATTACATAAATTTAGATAATCGGTATGATATTTTTGAATTTCATAATCTATCATTTTCATCTCTCCTAAATCTTCATTAAAACTATTAATCAAATCTATAAATCCTTGTTTAATTAGTTTTCTTCTTTGAGTAATGAAGTCATCATAACACCCCTCTTTTTCTTTTTCCATATTGTTTTTTAATTTATTAAAAGGAACCTGTATATCATTATTAATAAAATGTGCCTTTAAGTTCTCATCCACTTTTTCAAAATTCATTATTTTATCACCTTTGCCATGATACATTGAGTTTAATAGGCTAGAAATAAAAGTTAAATTCCCAATATCATTTGCTTTATGTGTTGATACTCTACCTGTTTCTCCAATATTTAAAATTTCTTTTAATTTAGAATATGGAATTAAATGTTCCCTTTGAGGGTTAAATCTTTTTTCAATAGGTAAACCATTGTTATAATACCCATTATAATTTTTATTATCATATTCTATTGTGAATGCTTCTTCGAAATCTGAAATTTCAGAAAAACTATTCTCTTTATAGTTGAAATCTTTGGCCTTCATTTTTCTCTGAACCCAATACATTAATTGTACATATCGATGGTTGACTGATTTAGCATCATTCCATTCTGTGTTGTCCCCAAATACCCATTCACCATTTGAATCAATATCAAAAATAAAATCACTATATTTGTTTTTTTTTGAAAGAAAATTATCCATGAATCTTATTGTTTCACCAAAATTGTATCTTAATTGATTAATTGAATACACAAGATTTAATATTTCTTTTGTTGAGTATCCAGCAAATTGAAACTGGAATATTAATCTACATAAAGTATTCTTTTCATCTAAAATAATTAATTCAGGAAATTGAATTAAAAGTTGAATAATTGGATATAAGGAAACAGTACTTGGTAAAAACCTGTAATCGTCACAGAATAGTCCACCTTTTATTAGTTTATGTAATGCAAATATAATGATTTGAGTTCTTTTCCATAAATCATTAAGGCTCTTTCCTTTATCCATTTCGTTATTATTAATAATTTCACTAAAACCACCATTATTTATAAAATCAAAATTAAATGAACTTTTACCATGAGAGCGTCCAAAATGATAGTTTGTAACCATAATAAACACTCGAATATAAAATTTAAATCCAAATTGGTTTTCTCTCTGGCGATTTAAATAATAATTGATTCCTAAATCGGTTGGTTCATCAGGATGAATTTCATCAAATATATTTTTAATGTGATTATCTAACTTAAGTTTATGCTCTTCTAGAATTAGTTTAGAATAAGCCAATTCTTCATTCTCGACCCTCATACCACCTGAATTAATTTGATTGTAGATTTTTATTACCTCTGCAAAATCTTTATTCGGTTCAATATAATTAACAAATGTTTCTTGTTTTTTAATGTTATTAACAATTTCTTCATTTTTTAATAGTTTTTTATCTTCTTGACTTATTTTCTCAAAATCATTAAAATATAGGCCTAATTCGTTTAATTCGTTTAATTTTGAAATATTGTGGGTTTTGGTAATATTCCCAATTGGAAGCATATATTTTAAGTGGATTGGAATCTGTGGAGTATTATTTATTTTTTTGCCTTTTGAATCGTAATTATCCTTTTGAATATTGGGCGAAACGATTTTTTTAATCAAATTATTATTTGTTCTTTTTTTATTAAGTTTTTCAAATATTATTTTATATTCTTCATTTCCCTGATAAACTCTTGATAAATCCAAACACCAAATATTTCTTTTTTCATTTGGATGATTCTCACAATCAAATATTGGTGCTAATTCTTCACAAATACTTCGGATTCTTTGCTGCCCATCAATTATCGCATATTTTACATCACTAACATCTTTTTTTGGATTTAATTGTTTAACATATTTTTCGTTCTCATTTTTATTTAATTCCCAAAGTACAATACTACTAATGGGGTAACCATGATAAAGGGATTCAAATAGCATTTCTACCTGTGGTTCATCCCACACTAACCCTCTTTGAAAATATGGTATGCCAAACTCTCCATTTTTAAACATATCCCATATTTCATTTATAGTTAATGTATTTTTCTCCTTCAATGTTTTATTCCCTTCCATTTTTAATTTTATTTTTTTGGGTGTAAAATACACCTTTTTAAACTCTGGTATTATTTCATTTTTCGCTTCCAATACCATTTCTGGTGAATTTGAATTTTTACTTAAATGACCAAATACAATCCATTGTAGCTTGTTATAATCTAAATTATCTCTAATAAATTCCATGGTCTGTTTATTTGATAAATGTCCCAAATTGCTTTTAATCCGATTCTTTGTAATATCGGGGTAAAGTGGGTAATCCATAAGTAAATCAATATCATGATTTGATTCTAATAAAAGTCCATCACAACTTTGTAGTGCAGTGGTCATTTTTGGTGTGATTTTTCCTGTATCTGTCAAATGTCCATAACGCAATTTTGTCTTTTTCTCTTCCACAATAAAAAATAATCCTTCAATGGAATCATGGCTCGTTTTATGGGCTTCAACTATAACATCACCAATTTCAATTTTATCCCCCGCAGATATAAATTTTAAAGTACAGTTTTTAAAATTAAATGAATCCTTTTTAAGTAAATAGGCTTTTTCTTCAATATAGATTGGTGCTCCTGAATATCTCCCAATAACACCCACCCCTTTTAAATGGTCGCTATGTTCATGCGTTACAAATACCGCATCCACAGGAAATTCATTCTGTG
>CAZGWH010000096.1:0-3273 GCA_964529325.1 uncultured bacterium
CCAATTATATTAAATGAAAATGGATTCCATGAAATTTATTCACGAAATATAGAAGATAAAATCATGAAAATACCTATTTCGAATGATGAATATTTTTTATTAGAATTTAGAAATAACTTAGCTGTTGAAAGTGATAACATAGAAGAAATTAGATTTCAAGAGGATTTATCATATTTACATTGGTTTGATGTGTTAACTGATTCATTGCCTGAATTAATTAATTTAACAGAAACGGGAGTTATTGAATCTATTTCTAATTATGATTTAGGTTTACCAGAAACGGGTACATTAATTTGGCATATTAAAGAGCCACAATCCTTGGAAAATATAAATAATAACCCTGAAAATAGATTCGTTCATTTAGAAGAAGCGGATGGTGCGATTGATATTGGTTATGAAAGTTTTAATCCCTTTTTTAATGACCATATTACAGGATGGGGTGCAGATATGTGGTTTCCACGAAATTCACAATGGGAATTAGCAAATCAAAATCTTGATGAAATTGAATTTAGTGATTTAACATTGCCAAATACAAAAACTAATTCTGGAGTAAAAACGAATATTCGGATTTACAATATTGAAATTAATGATTCAATTTTTACTTTTGATTTTGAAAAAGAATCTGAATTGCAATGGAAAAAAATATATGTTGATGACTCATATCCAATAGGCGGAACAGATCAAAGTGTATATTTATTTTCAAATGGATATTTGATTGAAGTTAGTTCAATGGACACAATTGTTTATTTTCCTGACACTAATGGATTAAATTGTTTTCCACCGGAAGCAAATGAACAATTAATTTATAATGAATTCGGATATGATTGGTGTATTTCTCAACCTGACTCTATATTTGGTTTTATTTCTTCTGGAGAAAATCCGGAAGAGATTGAAAGTGCAAATGCGGTAGGTGATATAGATTTAGATGGTTTGGATGAAAAATTCTATTTTAAGGATAATAAATTATATTGTGAAAATGGGAATAGTACTTTTTGCAATGGCTTCCCGATTGAAAGTGGAAATTCAAGTAATTTACTAATTTCAAATATAATGAATGATAATTATCCAGAAATTATTTTGAAAGATGATTTTTCGTTAAAAATAATTGCTCATGATGGATCAAAATTAATTGAAGAAATTTCATCCAATAGTTTAATGCCAATAATTATTCCAAATTGGGATGAGAATCATTCAGGATTAGTGGATGGGAATCAAATATTTCTTTTTGAAAAAGATTTAGATCATTTATATTGGCCCTCTAAATTTGGACAACTAAATGGTGAGCCTATTTCTTCCGGAAACCATTTTATACAAAATAAAAGTATGAATGGATTTGATTTAGAAAAAGTTTATAATTACCCAAATCCTGTTAAAAATGGTTCTACAAAATTTAGATTTTTTAATTATAATGCTAATTCAGTCGATATAAAAATTATTAATTCTGCTGGGCAATTTATAGAATCTATTTCTGCTAATAATTTAACTCACAATGAATACAACGAAATAGAATGGCAACCGGGAAAAATTAATGCAGGAATTTATTTAGCAGAAGTTAAACCAAATATTGGTGAAGCAAAAATAGTTCATGTAATGGTTTTGAGTAAATAATGAAAAATTTATTTATTTATATATTTTCATTTTTTTCTTTAGTAATAGGGCAATCATTATACAATCATCCAGAGTTAGAATGGTTTACATTTGAGACCGAACATTTTATAATTCATTATCATGAAGAGACAGAAAATACTGCACGAGAAGCAGCAACAGTCGCGGAATACATTTATGGACCTATAACAGAATTATATGACTATGAGCCACCTGAAAAGACACAAATAATTATTAAAGACACAGATGATTATGCGAATGGAGCTGCATATTCGTTTGATAATAAAATTGAAATTTGGGCAACTCCACTTGCCTTTGATTTAAGAGGTGCTCATCGATGGTTACAAAATGTAATTACTCATGAATTTACTCATATTATTCAAATTCAATCATCCATTAAATTTTCATTAAATGTACCAGGTGGTTTTTTTCAATTTATCGGTTATGAAAAAGAAAAAAGAGATGATGTATTATATGGGTATCCTGACCGAATAGTATCATACCCCTTACCCGGAATTATTATTCCACCTTGGTTGGCTGAAGGAACAGCTCAATTTATGTACCCCGGAGCTAACTTTGATTTTTTAGATTCTCATAGAGATATGATTATTAGAGATAGAGTTTTAAATAATAATTTGCTTTCATTTGCAGAGATGAATTCATTTGGCAAAAAAGGAATCGGTAACGAATCGACTTATAACCAAGGATTTTCGTTTATAGTTTGGTTAGCAAAAAATTATGGAAATGACATTAACAAAAGAATTTCAAAAGAAATTTCAAAGCCATATCAATTTTCAATTTCTAATGCGTTAAAAAAAGTGACCGGAATTTCTGGTAAAGATTTATATAATCAATGGGCTGAGGATTTATCTTTAGATTATATATCTAAAACAAGTCATATTGTAGATGAAATTACAGGTGAAATTATTGAAGAGGAAGGTGGCGTTAATTTATATCCTACTTGGAATCCAAATGCGGAAAAATTCGCATTCTTAAGTAATCGAGGACATGATTATTTTTCACAAACTAATTTATATGTGCATGATTTTGAAAGTGGTAAAGCTAAAAAAATTGCAGGTAGAGTGGAATCCAAACCTACTTGGATTAATAATAGTCATATTTTGTATTCTCGTAGGTCTAAGAAGAACGAAAATGGGTCAACATTTTTTGATTTATACAAATATGATTTAAATTTAAAAAAAGAAACCCAATTAACAATTAGTGGACGATTTACAAGTCCATTAGTGCTTGAGGGTAAAAATAAATTTATTGCATTTAAGACAATTGATGGTTCAACAAATGTGTATTTAAGCGATATAAATCATGTAGATTTACAGCAAATTACAAATATTGATGATGGGACTGTACTTTTTTCAGCAACTTATAATTCCAATGAAAATATCTTAATTTTAGATGGAAATTCACTACATGGTCGGCAGTTATATTCATTAGATATGGAAAATTATAAATTAGAAAAAATTACAAATTCAAATTGGGATTCACGAAACCCAAATTACCAAAACGGTCAATTATGTTATTCTGAAGATAAATCGGGAATATATAATTTAATATGTGAGTTTAATGATAATAAAAATTATATCTCAAATGTTTTAGGTGGTGCATTTATGCCAGATGTTAATAAAAATGGAGATGTTTTATTTAGTCTTT
>CAZGWH010000097.1:0-2913 GCA_964529325.1 uncultured bacterium
AGGAAGTACAGCTATAATCCCGACAGATTATGCACTTCATCCAGCTTACCCAAATCCATTTAACCCTGTAACGACTATTAAATTTGGTGTTCCTGCAGTAGAGTCGTTACGCGTAACGACTCTACAAATATATGATATTAATGGTCGATTAATTGAAACATTAATTAATGGTCAAATTGAATCGGGTTTGCATTCAATTAATTGGAATGCTGAGGGTAACCCAAGTGGAGTTTATTTTATAAAAATGGTTTCAGGTGATCCTTCGATAAACTCAGGACAGGGTTTTATGCAATCTCAAAAAGTAATATTAATGAAGTAGAATTAATTCATTAAAGGAACCTATGAATTAAAAAAAAAATTAGAAATATAACATATATCTAATTTTAGTCTAAATAGTATTAGCGTTAATATTACCACCACAAAAAAATGGAATTGTTACGATGTTTAGAAAATTTAATTTAATGCTCTGTTTTACTTTTGGATTATTTTGTATTTCATGCACAACAGAATCGATAGATATTTGTGATTATAAAAATGATCCAATCTCCTATGATTGCATTCAAGGAATTTTTGATATGAATTGTGTTGAATGCCATAATGTTACTGGAAATCAAAAACCATATTTAGATGCAGGAATTAGTTATCAGAATATTGTTGATAAAGATGTAGAGTGGAATGAATACAAATATATTTATCCTAATTATCCGTATTTATCACATATCTTTTTAGCTATTTCAAATTCAAATATAGATCAAAATTGGTTTATGCCAAAGAATAGACCCAAATTATCTCAAGATAAAATTAATTATATAGAATCTTGGATAATTGCAGGTGCACCACTAAATTAATGACATTTTTTCTTTATTTTGTACTGACTTCAGTTTTATACCCCTTTTTATTTTTACTCTCATTATTTAATTCTAAATTAAATAAAAGAAATGCAATAGAACGAATTCAATATGTAAATGCTCTTAACATTGTAAAATCAAATCAGAAAAAAATCATTTGGATTCATGCAGCTTCAGGGGGAGAATTTGAACAAGTTGTCCCAATTCTAGAAAAAATTAATCGGACTAAATATTTTATTTTATTATCATTTATGTCACCGACAATATTTGAAGTTCAAAAAAATACACCATTAGCCGATGCTGTTATTTATCATCCACTTGATTTTTATTGGTCAGCAAAGAAATTTATAAAAGATTTCAAACCGAATTATTATATTTTAAATCGACATGATATTTGGCCACACCATATTTATTTTGCACATAAACATAATGTAAAAATTGCAATAATAAATTTTAATATACATTTAAAATCAGCCCGATTTTGGTGGGTATTTAAACCATTTAATAAAATGATTTTTAATAAATTTGATGAAATATATACTGGGACAAAGCGATTAAAATCATCAATTTCACAATTTGTAAATGAAGATAAAATAACCGTAACAGGTGATACCCGGTTTAATAGAGTAATGAACCGAATGAAAAATAATACAACACCGCTATTACCTGAAAAATTTAATCACTCCAAAAATATTATATTAGGAAGTATTATTGAATCTGATTTTGAGATTGTTTTTGATGGAATACTTAAAAAATTCCCAAATGGTGAAAACGATTTTATTGAACAAAACATTGGATTGATTATTACACCCCATGAAGTTGATCTAAATACAATTTCTAAATTAGAAAAAAAATTAATACAACATAAAATAAATTTCCAACTTTACTCAAAAATTGAAAAAATAAACGAACCATTCAATAATAGTACAATCATTATAGATACCGTCGGTATTTTAGCTGATCTATATAAATATGGCAATGTTTCATATATTGGGGCTGGGTTTGGTGCAGGTGTACATAATGTATTAGAGCCTGCCGTTTATGGTTGTGCAGTATCCTTTGGACCTCATATTCATATATTAGATGAAGCGATTGAAATGGTTTATCTTGGACTTGGAACCATTGTGAATAATACAAATGAATTTTATACATTTTTAAAATTATTACATAATGAAATTGAATTCAATGAAACAAAAGGAAAATTAAAATCATTTGTAAAAGATAATGCATGTGATATTAATTCAATTTTAAATGGAATTTTAGATGAGACTTAAATTAATTATTATTTTCCTATGTAGTAGTATTTTTGGAACTGAAAAATTTATTGGTGAAGTTTTAAAATACCAAGCAGGATTTCGATTTTTTTCTGCTGGAGAGGCAATAATTTCATTCGATTGGGATACTCTTGTAGGAGATTCTGTTTATTTTATAAATGCAGATATTAAAACAAATTCATTTTTAGATCGATTTTATAGAATTAGAGACAATATTAAAACATGGATAAATCCACTTGATTTTTCACTTAAAAAGGTAGAAAAAAATATATCCGAAGGGAAATATAAAAAAAAACATAGAGCAGAAATTGATTATTTATCAAACATAATTAGTTATGACAATAAAAAATTAAATATTCAGTCAATTGTATTTGACCCGTTATCAATGATTTATAAATTAAGAACCAATTTTAATACTCAACATTTCCCCAAAGAAGTTACTATTTACGATATGGGTAAAATTAAAAATGTATTATTTAAAATAGAACAGATAGAAAAAATTAAAGTCCCATTTGGTGAATTTGAATGTTTAATTATTTCTCCATATTCAACAAATTCAAAAAAAATATTAAAAAATAATGGTCAAATGAAAGTTTGGTTTACAAATGATAAAAAAATGATACCCATAAAAATAGAACAAATTACCAATATTGGGACGATGGTTATGGAGCTAAAAGAGTATATCCCTTAATTTAACAACCGAGCAATATCATTATATATTACTAGAACCATTAGTGAAAGTAACATTAACATGCCCACTTGTTGAATTCCTAATTTGAGTTTTATTGGTA
>CAZGWH010000098.1:0-2894 GCA_964529325.1 uncultured bacterium
GAATGTCTGTTTCTTTTTTACTCAAATCCTAAAAAGTACTAATTATTGTGAAGAATCATTTAAATTTAAAGATTTCCAAGTTTATAAATTAAAGATAAATAAAATGTTCGACTATCTTGCTTTTCATAGTTATAATTTTGTGTCTCAATTCCATTTGAAAAATTCATAAAATTTGATTCAAAGATATCATTGTCCAATAAATCAGCACCTTTAATTGTAATTCTTAAATGGTCATCAAGTACAGAAAGTTGATATGCAAAATCTAAAACAAATTTTCCATTTTCCCATTGGTAGCCCTGTGGTGAATCTCTTCTAGTTTTATATGTACCATTTACTTCAAATTCACCGAACCCATGCGTTTTATAAGATGCAATAAATCTACCATATCCACCCTTAGTTACACCATTTAATTGTGAATTGATTGCTCCAATGGTATTCAAAGTAAAATAATTTCCAGTAAACCTTAATTCTAAATCATTAATAGGCTCGAATTTAACTAATCCCTCGATTCCATTTAAAATTCCTGAACCTGAGTTTTCAAATGAATAGTATATATTCGAGTTATTTTCATTTTTTTCAATCCAATGAATTGGATTATCAATGAAGTGATTATATGAATTGAAATCTACTTTTACCTTATTAAATATTTTTGAAAATCCAAATTCTAACAAATTAATATATTCAGGTTTCAAATTTGAATTTCCGATGGTATCAATTTGGGAAAAACTTTCACTTCGTGGAAATGGATCCAATTGTCTTGGGCTTGGTCTGTTAATGCGAGAGCTATAACTTGCCCTTAATTGAGTAAATGGACCATAGGAATACGTAAAATGTGCTGAAGGATATAATCGTGAATAAGTATTGAGATTTTCACTTCTCGCACTACCTATGTCTGTTTCAACCCATTCAAACCGTAAACCAATCTTTGAATGAAAATTTTCATTAAACTTAAATGAAGTCAGGCCATAGAGTGAGTTGATATTCTCATTATTGAAGAATGTATTTACGGTATAGTCATTACTTTGTTTTTTATCAAAAGTATTAAATCTTCCTTTATACCCACTTTCAATATGAAAAATATTAAATTTATTTTGATAATCAATTGTCAGAATTTTTCTATCTTGTGAAATAGATTCTTGTACTTTGCTTAAATCATTAAGGATTTTATCCTGTTTCTCCTTTTGAGTATCTTGAAAATATTCGACATCTAATTCACTATTTTCACCAATGGAATTAAAAGAACCTAATCCAAAAACATAGGCATCAATATTATTGGTGAAATTGCTGTTACTATTCCACAATGAATCATCTTCATTTTGATTAAATCTAACTTGCTTATCTATGCTACCATTTTTCTTAATAAGGCTAGCTTCAGTAGAAATTAAATTATTTTCTGTAAATGAATGTTTAATTCCACCATTAACATACTTTAATTCAGCAAACCGTTGATTGGAACCATTTTGCATTATTCGATTAATTTCTTCTTCATTTTGAAAAGTAATTACCTCGTTTTTTGATTCTCCTAAATGTTCTGCAGATTCATAGTTAGTTTTTGTAAATAAAGTAGTATTTGGAAATCTGTAACTAAAAGTAGTTCCGATGTTCAATTTATCAGTATCACCAGCATTAACTGTAACTTCACCATTATAACCACTTATTACTTCATCCTTTAATACGAAATTGACAATTCCCGTCATTCCATCAGGATCATACTTTGAAGAGGGGTTTGTTATTATTTCAACTCGCTCAATCATGGATGCTGGAATTGGTACTGCAACTGCATTGGTGGTTCTGTCTGTTCCCAATATTCCAGCACGTTTTTCATTTACTAAAACTGAAACATTTGATGACCCACGAAGTGAAATTGTACCATCTGCTGCAACTTCTACTCCAGGAACTTTTTTTATTACATCACAACAAGTACCTCCAGAAGTTGACTTTAAATTATCTATATTGAAAACTTTTTTATCGGCTTTTATTTCCATCATTTTTTTCTCAGCCGTAACATTAATTGCTTCACCCTCAATACTACCTTGTTCAATAAAAATATCACCAAAAGATTTTTCTTTATTTAGATGGTCATCTATTTTAAATGGTGAACTCCAATATGTATCGAAACCAATAAATTTCACTTCAATTCGATATTTACCCTTAGGGACATTTAAAAAAGTAAAATTACCTTCACTTCCTGTTAATTGTCCCATTTCAATATATTCATCGGCAGTTCGAATAAGAGTTACGGTTGCAAATTGTACAGGACTCATAGCCCCATGTTGTTTTACTCTGCCACTAATTTTTGCAGCAAAGAGTAAGTTTGTAAAAATTGATAGAACAAGAATTATTACAATTCTTGAAAATGTATATTGTAATTTCATGATTTTCTCCTAATAAGTTTAAATATTTATAAATTTTTAAGCTAAAAGGAGATTTTAGGTAAGAAGAGGTAGGTTCCTATTTATAGTAAAATTTTGATCTTTATTAAAATTTATAAACGAAAAGAAATCAAAACTTGAAGTATTTAAGAAAAGAGGAATTGATTGTTCGATTATGTCATTTTTATGCTTAAAATTAAATGAATTAGATAAGTCAATTTTTTGTAAGAGATCGTGATTAGATTTTGAAAATTGACATTTACAATTAATTTTCTTTTTAATACAGCAGATATTTGAGTTTGAATCTGAGTTACAACATAAATTGGAAAATGAAATATTACCTTTGTTAATTATAGCAATATCGTAATTCTGCTTCTCCAAAAACGGGTGGAATAATAAACTAATTGATATTATAAAATTTAATAAAAGCATTATTGATAATTTAAGACATCTTAGATTCAATTAGTAAGTGCAACATTTAATACTTCCTTTTCGTTACCAAAAAATACTTGGTTTGGTGTT
>CAZGWH010000099.1:0-2876 GCA_964529325.1 uncultured bacterium
TATTTGTAGAGTCGTTACGCGTAACGACTCTACTGCAGGAACACCAAATTTAATATTAGTTGCTGGGTTAAAAGGGTTGGGGTATGCAGGATGTAACGCATACTCTGTCGGAATAACAATTGTACTTCCAGTAACAGATGCTACTTCTGAAACGAGTAAGTTTCTAAATCCGTCAAGGTTGGCTTCAAGTGGTATAGATTCACCCGAAGTTTTTACCAATCTCAAAGTTGGAATTTCATCGTCTTCTAAAAATCCTACTGTTTGTTCACTTACATCTCTTCCCATTACGGGTAAAACTGTTAGTTCTGAATTGTAAAATGCAGATCCCACTAGTATATCATTATTGTAAGCTAAGATTAAATCATCGTCTTCTGGCTGTTTACCGTCTATGGTTATTTCATCTATCAAGTAAAATGCTTGGTTAGTGGATTGTATAAACTGGTATTCTTCTGGAAGTTTATTCTCTGTAATTTCTTTAGCTACAGGTTCTACGCTTTCACAATCACTGCCCCATTGGAATGACGGATTTGCTGAATGAGAATTTAACCAGTATCCTCGCTTATGCTCTAAATTATTAAGATTACCACTCCAACCATTGTCAGTATTAAATAAACCCAAACCCTGACCTAATATGAAACTATATAATCCTGAAAAAACTTCACCTCCAAGAGCATCAATAGTAATGGCATTATGTACACCTGCATAAGATACTAAATTATTACCGTTACCCAAGTTATAAGCCAAACATTCATCTGAGAATTTATTTATCTCAAATTCAAAATCACAACCAGTACTTGCATTAATCCAGTATCCTGATAAATTATCTACATTATTTAAATTACCGCTCCAACCGGCATCGGTGTTAAATAGTCCAAGACCTTGACTTAATATAAAATGAATTTCATTTCCACATTCTTGTTCTATTGCTTGTATAAAGGTTTGAGTATTATCATCAAATAAAGGTCCAGGTAAACTTATTAAATTATTCCCACCTGTTATACTTAATGTCGCTGTATAAAAACAGCTATCATCATCAATTTCGGCTTCTACATTATAATTATTTGCAGTAGCATCCGTACATCCAAATTTCTTTAATGAAAATGTACTGTCACTTTCATCAAAAGAAGTATTTCCAAAATTATCTGTAGCTGTTATTTTAAATGATATATTTTCTGAGACTATTTCAGGTAAAGTCAAATCTTGTAATCCTGATGTTGTTTGATTTGAAAATGTAGATATACTATTACCGTTTTCATTAATATCAACGGTTACAGGAGTTTCATTAAAACTGTCATCCGTTGCAAGCCATTCGGCTTGTATATTTTCTCCACTGGGTAAAATACCGCCATTATTAGGGGATAACCATTCAACAGTAGGAGAAATTCCATCTAATATAATTATATCCGTTTCGAAAACAAAAAGTAATGGTTGAGGTGTACAATTTGCTTCTTCACAAACAATTTGAGAATCCCAACATTCAAACTCTGCTCCTAGCCCATTACATACACCACATTCATCAATTAATGAACTCCCTGCACATACGCCTGCACAATCTAATTCTTCTGTACAATTCCCATTGCAATCAAAGTTTTCCTCTGAATAAATACAACTGTTATCATCTGTATTTGCTTCAATATTATAATTACAGGCTAATTCATCCATGCATCCATATACTGGTTCAACAATAATACTAAAAGTAGGAGAATTTGCAATGCCTAAATTTCCAAATAAATCTATTTCTGTTAATGTAAATGAATGACTTCCCATTGATTCGGGTATTGTAACATTTAAACCTGATTCACCATTTAGAGATATTATACTTTCTCCTAAAGGGTTTATTAATTGGAGAGTTGAATTATCATTTAAAGGAGTATCATCAATTGTTATCCAATTAACATTTATTATACTATCGGGATAAAATATTTCATCACCAGCAGGATAGATGAAATTGATTGTAGGTGGTTTACTATCTAATATTAAATTAGGTGATTCAGAAATATATTGTATAGGTTGAGATAGACATTCATATTCTTCACAAACAATTTGAGAATCCCAACATTCAAACTCTGCTCCTAGCCCATTACATACACCACATTCATCAATTAATGAACTCCCTGCACATACGCCTGCACAATCTAATTCTTCTGTACAATTCCCATTGCAATCAAAGTTTTCCTCTGAATAAATACAACTGTTATCATCTGTATTTGCTTCAATATTATAATTACAGGCTAATTCATCCATGCATCCATATACTGGTTCAACAATAATACTAAAACTACCAGATATTTTCTCTCCAACATTACCATAAAAATCATTTGCAGTTATTTTTACGATTGCCTCACTTGTAATTTCATTTGGAAGTTCTATACTATAATTTCCATTATTTTCTAAATTACTTTCGATTGATAAAAATGCTCCATTTTCAATTGTAGATAGCCAAATACCAATTGGGTTTGTTGCTGACAAATCTTCAAATGTATTCCATTCAATATTAATTAATTGATTAGATATAAAGATATCGCCTTCATTAGGAGATATTATAGTAATTTCTGGTGGTTTACTATCAAGTATAATTTCAATTGATTCTCCAATATAAGTTATTGGGTCTTGTGCAATTAAAAATGTAAAGTTTATTAATATTATTATTTTCTTCATGTTGTTCATTTCTTTCTGTAGAGACATAGCGCGCTATGTCTCTACCATAATCTCTTACTTATACTTTTTATTCGTCAGAATTTGGATTCCTTCGATTTATGGATGATTGGATTATTTTAATCTTTCAATCTGTTCATCCTATAAATCCCAATTCAGACAATGTTTTTCAAAAATCGATCCTGAGCCTCCCTTCGTCTTCGCTCAGGGTAACATCGGCT
>CAZGWH010000100.1:0-2867 GCA_964529325.1 uncultured bacterium
TTTTTTGGTAACGAAAAGGAAGTATTAAATGTTGCACTTGCTAATTGAATCTAAGGATTAAAATATAACGTAAATTCGTTTATAGTTAATTATTCTATTCAAATTATGAACTAAATTTGGAAAGATTGTTTTAATAAATTAATTTATTAATTCATTTACTGTTATATCTTTATATTCATTTATTATTAATAAAACCCTAAATTAATAATTGCTATAGTAGCAATAGATATGATTATATATAAACCAATACTAATAGCTACACCAATAAGTGCAAATTTTCCACACTCATTTGCTACAATAGGTTTTTTAGACTTCCATATTAAATATAATATAAGTCCTACTAAAGGTATAAAAAGACATAACCATTTGATTCTACTAGCACCCTCATTTGAAATATTTGCTGGATTATTCGGATATAATTTTTCACCTTCAGAATTTGCAATAATAGCTGCACCAATACTATCACTTGTAATATTTACCATTGTTCTAAACATATCTAAAGGTCTGTCTACTGCAAGCATTGTTCCTATAATTAAAGCGACATCTTCATCTCTAAATCCAACGGCTTGAGTTACAATAAAGATCATTACTAATCCTGCACTAGGAATTCCTGCTGCACCGATTGAAGCCAATAATGCAGTAATTACAACGGTAAACTGTTGAGAAATACTCAAATCAATCCCTAATACTTGGCTTATAAAAATTACACCTGCACATTCATATAATGCGGTACCATCCATATTTACCGTCGCACCCATTGGCAAAACAAAGCTCGTTGTTTCATTAGATACCCCCGCATTTTCTTTAACACATCTCATTGTTACGGGGAGTGTTGCACTTGAGGAGCTTGTGGAAAATGCAGTTGCCATTGCAGAAGAAATTGCTTTAAAATGTTTTATTGGATTAGTTTTTGTCATAAGGAAGAAAAACAATGGTAACACAAAGAAAATATGAATTGACAAGCCAAAAGCTATTGTAATCATATATTTTCCTACCGCTGTAAAAATTTCAAATCCTGAATTGGCAACAGCTTTTGTTATTAATCCCAAAACACCAATAGGGGCAAATTTTATGATTGTTTCTGTCATTTTCATAATTGCCTGAAACATTGATTCAAAAAAATTGGATAATGTTGATTGTTGTTGATTCTTTAACCTAGAAATTGAAATTCCAAGAAAAATAGCAAAAAAGATAATTCCTAACATATCCCCACTTGAAGCTGCGTGAAATGGATTTAAAGGTACCATTCGGATTAAAATTTCTGCTGGTGAACCTGGAGTCTTTAATTTTGATGCATCAAAATTACTATTTGATCCTAATTCAACTCCTATGCCTGGCTGAATTATATTTGTTAATGTTAAACCAATAATTATTGCAAAAAGGCTTGTCATTGTGTAGTATAATAAAGTTTTTATTCCTAGCCTACCTAAACGACTACTATCTTTTATGGATGCAACACCAGTAATGATTGATGTGAAAATTAATGGAACAATGATCATTTTTAATAAACGAACGAATATCGTTCCAAAAGAAGTAATTAGTCCATATAATTTATTCGAATTAAATTCAGTATTTTGAAAATAAAGGCCAATTCCAATACCGATTATCATTGCGATTAATATTTGCCAATGTAATTTTAATTTTGTCATTTTTTTTATTTATAAATTTTGGATAAAAAATAAAGGGTGCAATATTGCACCCTTTATATATTACATTTTATAAGTTAAGAATTTACCATTTATATGTTAAATTAAATCCAGTTGCACCTAAACTGCTAAATCCAGTTATCTTTTGGACAGGATTTGTAAATAAATCTGCACTTACATTCATATCAAGTTCAAAATTATCCATATTAAATCCTAATCCAAAGCTTGGCATAACCCCGTCACTTTCTGTATTTGTTAAGCTCCAGTCTTTAGTGAAACCAGCTCTAACTGTTGCCCAGTCAGTCCATCCAGATTCAACTGCAAAAGTCATTTCTGGAAAAGTAATATCACCATCACCATCACCTTCATTTGTCCAACCAAAACCTAAAGCAAATAGTCCAGTTGTATTTTCACCCATGTCTAAGTGTGTGTATAAATCAGCACCTAAAGTCATTACAGCATCATCTTCTTCAGGAGAATTCATATCAAAAGAGACAAGTGCATTTGAAAATAACCATAAATCTTGAGCCCTTCTTAATTTAACTCCAAGATTTGTACCACCACCAGCATTATTAAAATATGCACCTACATCTCCAAAATCCATATCCATACCAAATGAAGCGTTAATTACATTTACTGCTTCAGCAACTATCCCCGCCGCTGTATCAGCCTCTATAGCAGCTACCTGATTAAGTCCAAAATTTAATCCCATATTGTTCATACCCCAGGATAAATTAAGGAAGTCAGTTTCTGTTCCGCCAGAAAAACCAAATTTCATATCATCACCCCAACTAACAAAGAAATTTTCTCCATCAGTGTTGGCTAAATTGAAATTATTGATTTTCTGTGGAAATAACGAAATATTAGCTTCATCACCAGACCAGAATGCTGCGTTTCCGCCTAATGCATCTACCCTCTCCTGACTTGCTAATACTATTCCTAACATTAATAACATTATTATGTTCTTAACTATTCTCATTGTGTGTTTCCTTTTTTTCTATTAAAAAAAATTGATTAATTTTTTGGGGGTTGTTAATTGATATTATACTCAGTTGTCATAATATCAATTAATGAGGCTAAAATATCTGAGGAAATTCCCCTGATCTTTTTTTAAAATAATTATATAATTTTGATTAATTTAAATCATACATATTTAATAATAGTATATTTTAAGATATTTTTTATATTAAAACCAAGAGATAAATTAAAGTGATACTTTAA
>CAZGWH010000101.1:0-2806 GCA_964529325.1 uncultured bacterium
TAACTCATCTCACAACCTTTGACGCAACCACTCTTCGTTTTCTTGCATTTTTATTAGGGTTTTTTAAATATTGTAAGATAATTGAAGTTTATTATAATTTTAAAGACTAAAAATAGATATAATATAATTAAATTTATCATTATTAATAATAATACCTCAATATATAAGTGGTAAAAAAATTAATTATATTCACAAAGGGGTATTAATTTGCTATTATTTATAAGGATTACTGAATATTTTGGATATATTTTTAAATAAAACATTTTATGGCAGTACAATTGGGCAGTGGGCGTTAACATTTTCCCTCATATTAATTTCTGTATTAGTGGGAAGAATATTTTATTGGATATCAAATAAAATATTTAAAAAGCTTGCAGAAAAAACAGATACAATGTTAGATGATATTTTGATAGATATGATAGAAGAGCCTGCTGTAATTATAGGAGTATTGTTTTGTATTCGTTATAGTTTGTCTATATTAACAATTGAACCAGATACTTTTCTTTATATTAAAAAATCATTTTACTTTTTAATAATTATGAGCGTTACTTGGTTAATAACAAGAACAACAGACGCTTTAGTTGAACATTATTTGGTACCATTGGTTAATAAATCTAAATCCGGATTTAGATGATATATTATTGCCATTAATTAGGAGGTCTCTACGAATAGGTGTGTGGTTTATCGCGATTGTAATTGCCCTTGATAATGCGGGTTACAATATTGGTACAATTTTGGCTGGCTTTGGAATTAGCGGAATTGCAGTAGCAATGGCAACAAAAGATACAATTAGTAATATGATTGGTGGAATTAATATTATGCTGTTTAAACCATTTAAAGTTGGAGACCTTATTAAAATAAAAGAACACAATCCTGCATTTGTAAGAACAATAGGTCTTCGTTGTACAAAAGTTGAAGATTTTATTACCAATACAACACAAATGATCCCCAACAATTTATTAATAGATTCTGTTGTTGAAAATATTTCTGATTGGGCTGGGAAGCTCCACTATGAGGAGGTTAAGCTTTCTTTAAATAATGATTCTAAACAAATTGAGAAAGCAATTGATTTAATTAGAAACATAATTAATAACCACAATAATATTAATAAATTAGACAGAGTAATATTTAAATGTTTTGATGATATTGCATTTGTAATTCAATATGTTTATAATGTTACTGAATTTAAAAATAGACATATTGTAAAAAATGAAGTTAATTTAAAAATAAAACATCAATTTGAAGAAAATAACATAGAAATTGCTAATCTTCCTTTTGAACTTTTTCAAAAATTAAAAAAATAAATTAAAGGATTTTCAATGAAAATTAAACTTATAATTTTTGTTTTTATTTTGTCAATATTAGCAGGATTAGAGTTTTTTTTTAATAAAGAGATTTTATCTTATAGTTCTGTCTATCTACCTCATTTTCAGGTTTTTAATTTATATATTCCCACATGGTTTATTTTTGGATGGATTAATATAATATTAGGAAAAACTATTATTATTTATTTGGGATATAAAAAAGAGTGGGATTTTTCAAAATGGTTAACTTTAATTTTATTTTCTACATTAGGAGCATCACTGGGGGCAATTTTATTCTCAAGTGTAATTGGTGTGTTATTGGGTTTTATTGGATTCTTTTTTATTGGTAAAAAATTATTAAAATTTAATCACGAAACGGGCGACATATTAACAATTTATATTGCTATTGTTCTTGCAATTGGAAGAATTGGATGTTTATTAAATGGATGTTGTTTTGGTTCGCCGACTGATAGCTCCTTTGGAATTTCATATCCTATTGGTACACCCGCACATTGGTTGCATTTATTTTCTGGTACAATAGATCATACTCATTCTATTAGTGCTTTTATTCATCCTATTCAATTATATGAAATTATATTTTTACTTTCATTTGTCGTTTTAATATTTAAGTTTAACTATAAGTTTCGAAATAAAGACACCATTCTTTCTTTGTTTTTTGGTTCGTATTTGATTTTCAGAATATTCCTTGAATATATTAGAGATATGAACAATATATGGTGGGGTGAGATTAATGTTGGTCCTTTTACATTACTTCAATGGTTTTTATTGGTAATAGGCGTAGGTTTTATATTTTTTAGTATAAAATTAGAAGCGAGAAATAAAAAATATTTAAAGAAAAAAGAAGAACCAATTTTTATATATAATGAATTAATATTAATTGGAATGACACTTTTAATTACAACAATATTAAAAAATCAATTTCAAACAATTTATTTAATCCAACTTAGTATTTTAATCCCATTTTCTATTCTTAATTATTGCTATAAATTAAAGAATAAATTCATTTTCAGCCCTTACCCTGTATATACGATTGCAACGATTATACTATTAATTTTTGTCACTCCAATTTTTGGTCAGATTGAAAATAGGATTTTAAATCCCACTTTCTTTGAAACTTTTAAAAAAAACCACAAATCCTGGATTTATATTATTAACGAAAATAATAATAAATTAATTAGAATCGGAAATGAAGATTTATCCTATTCAGAATTTAAAATGAAAAAAGAAAACCTAAATTTATTTTCAAATCAATCAATATCTGATTCACTTATATTTAGTGAAATTAAATTGGCTCCCATTTCAAAAATTCAATATTATGGTGTTTTAGGATTAGGGTCATTAAGCTATAGCGTTGAAGGTTGTGGCGGAGGAACAACTACATATCAACATAGTTTTAATGGTTTTGCCCTTGGAGTTGAAAAGAAAAAAGAATATAATGAGTATAAAAATAGTTATTTGGGGATAAGGGGGAATATTTTTAA
>CAZGWH010000102.1:0-2690 GCA_964529325.1 uncultured bacterium
TTTCTTGTGTTTTTGGAACGCGTTTAAAGAATGCTTTCACATCCATCCCATCTTCTGTGCCCACAATATTATCAGCTGTATATAGAGATGTTACATCTTGCTTCTCAATTTCATTCATCTTTTGTAAATCTTTTGTGAGCTTTTTAATTTTGGACAGAGTACCTGTATTATAGATACCATCTACATTTTCAATGGCAATAATGATTCCGTCTTTAATATCAAACCATTCGGATGCTTGATCGCTATAGACAAACGCAGGATGGTCCTGGGGCATATATTTATCTAAATCCGTTTCCATTCGTGTATTGTCTTTCATTTCTGCAACGAAGAATACTGAAATCCCGACAAAAATAATCAGAACCAGAATGGGTTGTTTTAATATTTTTTCTAATATTGTATTCATTTTCTTTTCCTTTATTAATTAATAGTTAATATTCACTAACACTTTCATATAAAAAAAATTTAAGGTGTAAGCACCTTTTCAATAGCATTTAATATTTTGTCCACTTCAACCTTCAAATCAAAATCAAATTTCATAATATGCCATTTGCTCACCAAAAACCGAAAACTTCCAATAACCATCAGAGATATTTGTTCTGCATCGATATCCACTCGAATATCTCCACTAGCTTGACCTTTTTCTAAAAGGGTAATTAATCGACTTTGATTCTTTTTCATTAATGCCCGAATAGGGATGGCGAGGATACTGTTATTATTAAATATTTCTTCTGAAAAAACGATAGCGGTTAAAGATGGATTTTTAACAAATCGATTGGTATGTCGCAAAAACATAGACTTTATTTTTCCAATTGTTTCATTTGCTTCAATTACAGACTCACTTTCGTTATCATCATGTGCAGACTGCATGGTTGAGATGATTCCCAAAATGATATCATTTTTATTTTCAAAATGACGATAAATAGCTGGTTCAGATATTCCGATAGACTTAGAAATATTTTTAATAGTCAATCCTTGGATACCCTTATCCGCAATCAATTGGATTGATTTTTGAATAATCTGTTTTTGCCTAGCTGTAAAATCGTTCATTTGATTAAATTATTAATTTGTTTGTTAATACTCACTAACTAAAGTTACAACAAATTATAATATCAATTCCAATAATTATTTTCGTGAAGAAAAATAATACATAACTGCACCAATTAAAATAATTGCTGAAGAAATAAACGGAAACATCATGTGAATGCTATGGTAGGTCATTCCACCATAGGGAGGACCAAATATTCGTCCTAAACTTCCCAATCCTTGAGTAACCCCTAAAATTGCACCCTGTTCATTTTCTTTAGCATGTTGAGAAATAATTGCAGTTGCAGTAGGAGCTAAGAGACTATTTCCACCTGCTACAAATAAACTTGTTAAAAATAGCCAATTCATATGATCAACCATGGGTGTAATTGTTAATCCTGTTGCCATGCAAAGAAATCCCATCACCATGACCTTTTCTTCACCAAAATATTTCACCATTGGTTTTATAGCAATCATTTGTATTACAAATCCAACAATTCCAATATACATGAAAATAAATCCAATTTGTTGGGGATTCATTTTTAGATAATCTCGATCAAATTCCACAAAGGTTACATGTAAAATACTAAATGCAAATGAATATAAAAGGAAAATAATTAATAATGGTTTGAATTTTGGTATTTTGAAATAGTTTATTATGTTTTTAAATGAATGTTTAGAAATTGAAATTGGATTAAATGATAATTTTTCAGTGATTCTTTTTTCTATTGATAGTGATTCAGGCAAAAAGAAATAGGCAAAAAATCCATTTGTAAGAGATAATCCCGCTGCCAATAAGGATGGAGTTGCAAGCGAAAATTGCTCTGCTAAAATTCCACCAATTGGAAATCCGACGATAAATCCTAAACTAAATGCAGCTTGAATAATCCCCATTTTACTTGCTCGTTCTTTTCGAGTCGTAATATCTGCAATATAGGCTTGGGCAACAGAAATATTTGCATTTGAAATTCCTGCAAGCATTCGAGACGCGAATAAAAGCCATAATTGAGTTGCAAAACCAAAAATTAAAAAAGCAAAAAAAGCACCAATCATTCCAAATAATAAAATAGGTCGCCGACCATACTTATCGCTGATTTTTCCCAATATTGGAGCAAATATAAATTGCATTAATGCATAGCTTGCAAGAAGAAATCCTGCATGTCGTTCATCTCCACCTAATTGTTCAACAAATTCATTAATAAATGGAATAATGAGTGTAACACCCATGAGGTCTAAAAATATGGTCACCCATATTATTGCAATTTGATATTTTTCTTTGCTTCGCATCATTTTATCTTAAAATTTAAGGGGTAAAAATAAAACAATGGTGCTTAATAATTGTATGAATGTTTTTCGATATAAATTTTTTATACTCCAGAGGAGTAATCTATTTGTAATAAAAAATAATCGAATAAAAAAAAGCTCCATCGGAGCGAACTATTTGTTTGGTTCAATGTGTGTTATAAATAGGTCACCTCTCCGAGGTTAATTAAAAATGTAAATTACTTATTTTACCATCATTTTTTATCTGCGAAAATCTGCGTCCTTCTTTTTAATTCATAATTTCTTGATCCATGGAATCTGTTTTTATATTCCGCAGGGTTTAATTTTTAAGTCAAGGCATGCCTTGACCCTACTGGTTTAATTCATAATTCATAATTCTTAAT
>CAZGWH010000103.1:0-2665 GCA_964529325.1 uncultured bacterium
ATATCATAAATTAAACAATATTATTTCTTATTTGGAGTTGAAATTTAATTTTTATAATAAAAAAGCCGAATAATAAATTCGGCTTTAAATGTAAATTCATTTGAAATTTTATTAAATCCCAAGAATCAAATTAACTATTGCGACTACATCCAAAATATTTATTTCACCACTTTGATTAAAATCTGCAACATATTCTTGAGTTTCTGTTGGAATTGAAGAATTAAGTATAAAATTTACAACTGAAATAACATCTACAATATTTATAAGTTGATCTCCATTTACATCTCCTAACATAATAGGTGAATCTGAAAATACCGAAATTTCAAAATCATCGAGTGCTCCTTCTACCAATGATCCTCCACTTCCATTATCACCTTGATGAAAAATATCTTCTGCAATAAATCTAAATTGGACAATTGAAGTTAACTCAAATTCAGGTAATGTTAATACAAATTGTTTATTTATCCATTCATGAATTGATTCCGTGGTACTTTCCAATTCACTCCATGAACCACCCCCATCATTTGAAACTTCAACAATCCATCTATCATTCCCAGGATTATCACTCATATCATTATTAAACCATCTCCAATAGCTAATAAATGCAACTGAATAATCACTCAAATTATAAACGGGTGAATATAATGTTGTCCTACCACCATCGACATCATCATAGCCCGGATTTGAACCTCCAACTCCATTTCCAGTTACAAAACATGAATTCCCAATTATTGAATGGTCAGAATAAGGTTGAATAGTTACACCGTTTAATTCGGTTCCATTCGGAATTCCCATTTCCCAAATACCAGAAACCGCATCATCATTAAATTGGCCAACAAACCAATTCATATTTTCATCATCTTCAAATTCTTCAGAATCGATTACTTGAGGAACTCCAATTAAAATATCAAATGATTGTTTAAATTCTATTCCCTCATCATCATGTAAAATCAATGATAAATTTGCAAGCGTACCCTCAATTACATTTTCAGAAACAGTAAATATAAATAATTGATCAAGATGTATTTCATCTCTACTATTTAATGAATTTAAATTAATCTCATTCAGTTCTACTTGTAATTCCCAAGATGTTTCTATATTTAAAATTAAATCACCTGAAGAATTAGTCAAACCTTTATTTTTTATGCTTACATCAACTGAATATTCTTCACCTGTAATATAGGGTCCAGATGCGATAGTTGATAATGATTCATAGAATGGCCCTGATGCAATTGCAATAAATTTATTTGCATATAAATTATCCTCCGCTAATGGTACAATTCTATCCGTTGCAGGCCAAAATCCATCCAAATAAGAGCCAATTTCTGGTGTATAAGCAATTATTCCATGCTCACCATACATCCAGTCACATGCTTCACCATTTACAGGGTAAAGTAATTCAGGAGCTGTCCCCATTTCATAACCATTATATTGTGTCATTTCAGTTCCGAATTCAGTAAAAATCTCCATATCTTCTTCAACAGGATATAAATTATATTCCCACCCAAAAGGATAAATTAAAATATTACTATAACTATGATAATTTAAAGCAATTTTAAAATCATGTTCTTCAACAAAATTTTTTATCGCATTTGTCTCAGGTTCTGAAAATGGGCCAGAACCTCGATAGGTTTGGTCACAGCCATCGGGACTTGAACCTTGATCATCATACCCCCAATTTAAACCATAATTTCTATTCAAATCTATACCGTCCCACCGGTTATCATCATTATTATTGCTACATGTTTCTAATGAATTTTTTCGCTGTAATCCACCTCCATTTGGTTCTATTAGTTCATTATATACTAATCCATCAGGGTTTACAACGGGGATGAAATATAATTCTCTATTATTTACTAAATTCCTAATTTCTACATCAAAATCATAATTTTCACATAAATAATTCATAAAGTAAAATAAATTCATATAACTCATTGGTTCTCTTGCATGGTGTAATCCTGTATAAAGAACTTCAGGTTCACTTTCATCATTATTAGGGTTATCACTCAACCGAACCATCCATATATCTCTTCCCTCCAATGATTGCCCAATTGATATTTTTTCTGAAATAATATTTGAACATTCAGTAGTGAGTTGGTCTAAATGTTGTTCTACTTCAGAAAATGTATAATATCCCCCCATTGATCCATTTTCAAATTCACGAGTTATATCAGTGGTTAATCGAGATGCATAAAAAGCCTCTAGATCATCATGTTGAATAGTATAATCAATTTCAAGTTTTGTTAATTCTTGTATTTCTGTCCGTGTAACGACAAGTTCAATTTGATTCTCTCTAAAATTAATTCCATGATCTAAATCAAACCCATATTGAGCAAGGATTGTCATTTTATTTTGTGTGATTTCTGGTATTATTACCAATGAATATTTTTCGACTCCAAACATTATACTCAAAGCAAAAAATATTATTATTGCGTTTCTAAACATTAAATCCCTTAATTTTCATCATTATCTCAATTGGTAAATTACTATATTATTACCGTCTTATCTATTAATCTAATATATTAGTGGCTATTTTTTTTATTCGATTATTTTTTATTACAAATATAATACTCCTCTGGAGCAAAACAATTAAGAATTAAGAATTAAAAAGAAGGACGCAGATTTTCGCAGATAAAAAATGATAGTAAAATAAGTAATTTGTATT
>CAZGWH010000104.1:0-2610 GCA_964529325.1 uncultured bacterium
CGATGGGATCAAGTTATTGTATTTGCTTTTTTTATGGTGCAGTTTTTTCCTATATTGTTTTTAGAAATATCTTCATTCAATATTTTCAGGCAAATGCGTAAAACTGATTCTCGCTCGATACGAAAAGCAGAATTACAACCTCGGCGATTGTTTGATTTTATTTCACCCATCCTTTTGGGTATTGTAATTTTTGTGTATGTTGCATTTATTATTTTTATTCTCTATTTTAAACGATTTAATTATTCTTGGTTTGGTGGAAATATGAATATCATAATTAGCACGGGAGCTTATATACTTTTCATAGTTATAGCCGTCTGGAATATTTATGGAAAAAAATTAGACCCATTTCAATCTTTTAAAGATCGAAGAAGGCAGATATCGCTAATTGTAAATCAATTAGCATTTATTAGTATTGGTATGATTCTTTATACTACATTCTCGATTGTGGCTCATGCATACGAATTACGGTATTTGGAATCTATTTTTATGAGTATCTATTTCCAATTAATTGCTATCGTTAGTTTTCGAAATATTCAAATGGAAGATATTAATTTTGAAGTGTATAAAGAAGAGCCTCAGGTATCATGAAATGTATTTGGATTAGATCAAAATAATTATAATGATTTTTTTTGTCATTTTCACTTTAGGTGTAGTTAAATGGAGAATTGAAGCAAGAGTAATAAATTGTGGAAAATTTCATTGTGGAGTAAAAAAAGAATTAATAATTTAGAGCAACGATGACGGAAAATAATAATAATAAAGGTGCAGGTGTAAAATTCCCTCCGCCGATTGTGCAATTAATTTGGATTATAATTGGATTTACAATTCAAAAGTACTATCCAATAAATTTAGGTTTAAATCAAATAGTGCAATACTTGGGCCTTCCAATTATAGGCATTGGAATTAGCTTATTATTACACATCCATCAAAAGTTTAAAAATGCCAAAACAAATATTAAACCATGGAAACCCACTACAAATATTATAACATCTGGAATTTATGCTTATTCCCGAAATCCAATATATTTAGCGTTCAATTTTTTTTCAATTGGATTAGGAATTTTTTACGATAATCCATGGGTATTGTTAAGCTTTCTTCCTGCAGGATATTCCCTCTATCATATTGCTATTAAAAAAGAAGAAAAATATTTAGAAAATTTATTTGGTGATGAATATTTAGAATATAAAAAAAGTGTAAGACGATGGGTTTAAATAATATGGTATTAAAATAATTATGATAACTAAAAGGCATAAAACCATTTTAAAAGTAATAGTAATTTTATTACTAATTCCATTTGTCACAATGCAATTTTCAAATGTAGTAAATTGGACAATATTTGATTTTATTGTAATGGGTTTACTATTATGTAGTGTGGGGTTTTTATGTGAGTTAATATTTAGAAAAGTACCAATTATAAAATATAGAATTATTCTTTGTTTGTCTATTTTAGTGGGGTTTTTAATTATTTGGGCAGAACTTGCTGTTGGTATTTTTTAGTATAGTTGAGAAAAGTTTATATAAAAATAATAATAAATTAAGTATAATTATTTCATGTACAATTTGATTGAAAAAGGAAATAACAGATGGAAAAATTTAATCGAAAAAATCATTGGGAAAATATATATCAAACTAAAGATCTTGAAAATGTAAGTTGGTTTCAACCAAACCCTAAAACGTCGGTAAATTTTTTCAAAGAATTTAATGTTTCAAAAACTGCAAAAATTATTGATGTGGGTGGTGGTGATAGTTATTTAGTAGATTATTTACTTGATATGGGTTTCAAAGATATTACAGTTCTTGATATTTCTGAATCTGCAATAAACAGAGCGAAACATCGACTTGGAAATAGAGAAAATCAAGTTAAATGGATTATTTCTGATGCATCTACTTTTATGCCGACAGAAAAATATGATTTTTGGCATGATAGGGCAACATTCCATTTTTTTACAGACAATCAAGATATTTCAAGGTATTTAGAAACAGCTCAACAAAATATAAACCCAACAGGTATTATGGTTATTGGTACATTTTCTAAAAATGGTCCCAAGGAATGTAGTGGTATCGAAATAAAACAGTATTCAGAGTCTACAATGACAAAGCAATTAAAAACATTTTTTGAAAAAATAAAATGTAAAACTATTGATCATGTAACACCGTTTAATACTATTCAAAATTTTGTCTTTTGTAGCTTTAAAAAATTACAAATAAATTAATATGACATATTATCAAGATTTAAAAAATGCAATAGAATATATAAAAAGAGCTGAGGGGTATGATGGTAAAATATTCATTCCAATTCTTCAGAAATATATGAATATTAGTGCAACATTATTAGAATTAGGAATGGGCCCAGGAACAGATATAGATTTATTTTCTGAATTTTATCATGTAACAGGTTCTGATTATTCTCAAGCTTTTTTGGATATTTATAAAAAGAAAAGCCCTAATGCTAAATTATTATTGTTAGATGCAATTACCATAAATACAATTCAAAAATTTGATATTATATATTCTAATAAAGTGCTTCATTTATTCTCAAAAAATGAGTTGATTAAGTCATTTAAAAACCAATTAAATTGTTTAAATCAAAATGGCATTGCTCTTCATACT
>CAZGWH010000105.1:0-2589 GCA_964529325.1 uncultured bacterium
TATTGACTTACAGGTAAATGGATTTGTAAATTTAGATTTTGGAGGGAGATTTCAAAGAATAGAAAATCCATCTATACCAATTCGTCAGCAAAAAAATGGTGGATTCAATTATGATCAACAAATAAATTTAAGTATAGATGGAAAAGTAGGTGAAAAATTAAAAATTACTGCAAATTTTGATAATAATAATACTTTTGATTTTCAAAATAATTTAAAACTTGAGTATACTGGTTATGATGAAGATATAATAAAAAAAATAGAGGTTGGTAATGTTAGTATGCCTGTACGTAATAGTTTACTTAGAGGTGGACAAAGTCTTTTTGGATTTAAAACTCAATTGCAATTTGGTAGGTTAAGTTTAACAGGTATTCTATCAAGGCAACAAGGAAAAAGTGAATCTATTAAAGTTGAAAATGGATTTCAAGGACGAGAATTTGAAATTATAGCTTCAGATTACGATGAAAATAGACATTTCTTTTTAGGACATTACTTTAGAGATAATTATGAGAAATGGTTAAAATCTTTGCCATTAGTAAGTTCAGGCGTGAATGTTAATAGAGTTGAAGTTTATGTATTAAATAGAACAAATAATTCCGAATCTTTAAGAAATTTTATAGGGTTAACTGATTTAGCAGAAGGAACAAAAATTCTAGCTAGTGGTAATCCATTTATTGGGTCAGGTATTTTTGGACCAAATGATAATTCTTCTAATAGTCTATTTCAAAATCTTCTAGATAATACTAGCATAAGAAATGTCGATTTAGTAAATGATGTACTTATTAATCAATTTGGTTTATCAAAAACGACAGATTTTGAAAAGGTAACTTCAGCAAGAAAGTTAGATAATGATGAGTATATTATTAATAATGCACTTGGGTATATTTCTCTTTTAAGAAGATTACAAAATGATGAAGTATTAGCTGTTTCATATGAGTACACATTTAATGGGAATGTGTACAAAGTAGGTGAATTGTCAGAAGATTATCAAAATAAATCAGATGATGAAATTATTATATTAAAATTATTAAGACCATCTAATATTAATACAAAAATTTTTACATGGGATTTGATGATGAAAAACATTTATAATTTAAATGCAACTCAGATTGAAAATGAAAATTTTGATTTAAAAATTTATTATAGAGATGATGCAATTGGTTTTAATAATCCAAGCATTAATGAGGGAATTCTTACTCGAGATAAACCTTTAATTCGTTTATTAGGATTAGATAGACTTAATTATAATAATGATCCACAATACGATGGGAATTTTGATTTTGTAGAAGGATTTACAATAGATTCAAAAAAAGGAAATATAATTTTTCCAGTATTAGAACCATTTGGTTTTACACTAAACTCTTATTTTTTGGAAAGCAATGAAACTAATTTATCTGAAAAATATGTTTTTGAAGAATTATATTCAACTACAAAAAGTGATGCTGAAAAAATATTATCAAAGAATAAATTTTTTATAATTGGAAATGTTTCGTCTGGATCAGGAAGTGAAATTAATTTACCAGGTCTTGATATTTCAGAGAATTCAGTTGTTGTCATGGCGGGAAATATTCAATTGAAAGAAGGGTCTGATTATACGGTAAATTATAATTTGGGTAATGTAAGAATATTAAATCCTGCAATATTAACATCTGGTCAAGAAATAACAATATCATTTGAAAAAGCAGATTTATTTAATTTTCAAACCAAGTGGTTATCTGGTGCAAGAGCAGAATATAGTTTTGATAAAAATACTAATATTGGATTTACAGTTTTTCATTTGAATGAGAGACCAGGAGGGATAACTAGATTTAGTGTTGGAAATGAACCGATAAAAAACACAAAGTATGGATTTGATTTTAATGTTAATAAAGAAAGTGAATTAATAACAAAAATCATAAATATTATTCCATTGCTTGGTACTAGAGAAAAGTCAAATATTAATTTTAGTTCTGAATTTGCTCAACTTATTCCTGGAACTTCCAATGTTATAAATGGTGAAGGCACAACTTATATTGATGATTTTGAAAATTCTGTAACTCCCCTTTCTTTAGGAAGCTCTCCTCTTTCATGGAAATTAGGATCTACACCTGAAACAAATGATAATAGATTTGATTTGAGTAATTCTACTGTTACTAATTTGGGTTATGCATATAAGAGAGCCAAAATTTCTTGGTATAGGATTGATAATATTTTTTATTTAAATGGTGGTATTAATAAACCTTCTAATATTAGTTTAGAAGATCTTCAAAATAATTACGTGAAGTCAATATCACCTCAGGATATTTTTAGACAACAGGACAGACAATTAATTAATACTAATCTACCTATTTTTGATATTGCTTATTTTCCTAGTGAGAGAGGACAATATAACTATAATCCGAATTTATTACAGTCAGGTCTTCTCAATAATCCACAGTCAAATTTTGGTGCTATTACTAAAAGTATTTCAAATGATACTGATTTTGATAAAACAAATATTCAATATCTAGAATTTTGGCTTATGGATCCATTTATTGATGGTGAGAATGGTAAAATTTTAGATGGTGTTTTTAATAGAAATAATACAACTGGTGGAAAGTTAATATTTAATTT
>CAZGWH010000106.1:0-2429 GCA_964529325.1 uncultured bacterium
CACCCTTTAACAAAACACTTGAGTTGCACTTAGTAGTTGAATTCAAGATATAAAAGTAAGTTCTGATAATTAAATTAACGTTCCCGCCAGAAAATTGCATAATTAATAATTATCATAAAAAGCCCTGTAAATTTTATATGACTTTTAAACTATTTGTCAATATAATTTTATATCCCTAGTTTATCAATAACGTTTAGAAGAAAAATATGAAATATTTAATCATCATTTTATCATTTTCGATTTTATTTACAAATGAAATTTTAGATAATTTATGTATTGTTGATATTAATCGAGTACATCGAATTGAATTTTTATTTCCTGAAATAATTGAAAGTGAACATTTTATAATTCATTTTACACAATCAGAATTAGACACACAACTAATAAATGGGGTATGGGATAGTCCTAATGTAAGTATAAGTTATGCTCAGTCCATTTCTGATTTATTAGAACCTACATTAGAAACTTATTTAAATCAAGGTTGGGAAATGCCACCTCCTGACTGTGATGAATCTATTGATGATATAAATTTATCTAACCATTGTATTCATTTTGGTGGAAATGCAAAGTATGATGTCTATATTTCAAATGAAGGTGTTGGGATGGTCGTACCTGAATCAAGTTATCCTGTGGAACCATACACAGGTGGGATGACTAGTTATATGCATATTTCAAGTCTTGTAAATGAATATGATGAATATCCATATTGGAGTCATCATGTTATTGCACATGAACTTCACCATGCAATTCAATTGAGATATGGTTATTCAGTTTCTGGAACACCTGGGGATTATGCTCACAATGGATGGTTTTTTGAACAAACGGCAACTTATATGGAAAATGTTATTTTCCCTGAAAGTATTCATTTAAGAACAATGTTGGGTAATTGTAATGTGGTTACTCCATTAACATATCCAGAATATTACATTAGCTACCCCACGGAAATTTACCCATATCGATCTGCATTATGGCAAAAGTTTTTAGTTGAAAACTTTAATGATTCAGCAATTGTTCGATATCAATGGGAAAACTATGGTTTGGAAATGGTAACTGGCAATCCTGTTTCAATATATCCAATTTATAACCATAGTGTTGAAATTGCGACAAATGAAGAGATAAACCTAAATAAAGCAATTCAAGATTATGGCGTTTGGCGATATTTTACAGGTGATAGAAATTTGAATAGTGAACATTTTCTTGAAGGGAATAATTATTGCACTTCAAAAATAACTTCAATGAATGAATTTTTAATGGCTTTGAGTGAAATGGGTTCTGCATATTTTATAGAATTACCCAATGAAAATAAACATGTTCAAATTAATTCAAGCGTTGCAGGAATATTAATAGCTCAGTATATAGAAATTACAAATGAATCATATAATGTTTTTGATATTGATATGTCAACTCCTCATGCAGAATTTGATTATAACGGTGAAATTAATAATTTCGTTCTAATTATCACTTCAGGATATACAGGAGGCGAAAGTCAAGAAATACCGATAAATATTATCCTAGAGGACCAACTATTAATTGGAGATATAAATAATGATTTGGAAATTAATATTGTTGATATTGTTTTGCTTGTTAATCAAATCTTAGAAAGCATAGAATTAACAGATGAACAATTCATAATTTCTGATGTAAATCAAGACTTACAAATAAATATTTTAGATATTGTATTATTGATTAATTTAATATTGTCAAATTAATTATCTAAAATATGATTAACCATATTTAATATATCTAGAATATTAACAGTTCCATCTCCATTCATATCCATACATTCACTATATTCATAAACACCAATAATGATATTTACCGATGCGATAATATCTGTAACATTAATAAATCCATCAAAATTGTAGTCTCCATTAATTCCACATGTAAATGGTTCTGCTAAAGCACCTTCATTAATCCATTGAGCAATTAGATTTTGTTGAGTTTCTGATAATTCAGGGTTATTCCCGGGAGGCATAGAACCATTGTTTATGCGTTGCCAAAGAATACTTGTTAAATTATTTGATGGTGTTATAATATCACCACTATTACCACCATCCATCGCCGAATTATATGAAGATAAATTTAATCCACCAGATCCACCATGACATGATGTACAAAATTGATTAAATATAGATTGTACTTGAGATTCATAATCTATACTTTCAAATGGTTCATATAATGCACCTTCATCAATCCATTGTGCAATCATATTTATTTGATTAGAGGTTAAATTTGGATTATTCCCTGGAGGCATTGATCCATTATTTATGCGTTGCCAAAAAATACTGGAAGAAGGATTTGATGGAATAACAACATCACCACTATTACCGCCATTCATTAAAGCATTATATGAATTTAGATTTAATCCTCCAGAAGCACCATGACATGATGTACAATTTTGATATAAAATTGGTTGAATTTGTGACATA
>CAZGWH010000107.1:0-2378 GCA_964529325.1 uncultured bacterium
CTATCCATGGATCATTAAAATCAAGAAAATAAGTTGTTTCTTCTCCTCCAATTCCACCAAAAATTAGTTTTTGATTCTTTCCATTGAAATTTAAAAATGCAATTCCCCCCCCATAAGACCATCCTTTTGATTCATTATAATCTGCAATGGGAATAGGGAAAAAACGGAAGGTTTCTACTAAAGTTACTGTATAAAAGGAATCAATCTGCTGAATATGAACAGTGGAAAATAAACCTAAATTATAAATACGATTTCTATCTTCTTTTGCCATTGAAGAATCAAATTCTGCAGGGTAAGGATGATTAATTTCTCTTAGAATAATTTCATTTCTAGTATTCTTATTACCTATAATTTTTACATTCAATATTTGAGTTGCAAAACAAATTGAATTAATAAAAAGTAGAAAAAGAAAGGATTGAAGATTCATTAGGGGGGATTCAATATAAACTAAAAGCCCCAATCAATTTAATGATCGGGGCTTTTAATAGCTTTTAACTGGGTTTTACTAACGGCCTCTTGCCATTTTTGCACGTGAAACATCGCCGTCCTTATCAATGAAATAAAGCCAACCAGATTCGCGATTTACGCCAGCATTAGCAACAACTTCAGCATTGCCACCTTTGTTTGAACCACGAGCCATTTTAGTTCTGGAAACATTACCATTTTTATCTAAATAATATAAAAATCCAGATTCCTTAGTTACGCCAGTTGATTTGACTTTTTCTGCCATAATTAACTCTCCTTATTCAATATAGTTGTTTGTTTTTCTTACAATCGACGGTCAATTATATGACTTTCTCCTCTATAATATCAAGAGTTATTTTAAAATTATGGTATAAATTCGACTTTTGGTGGTATTTTTTGTGGCTATTCTTCCTTCTGGAGGTGTGAAAATTGCTCTATTCACTGGAAAATTAAAAAAAATTACTAAAATTGGGGATTATTTTCATTTTCCTTCTTTGGATGTATCGCTCGATATTTTGCATTAAGGTTAAATTCGGCGGTTTTTTTCGAATTGTTCCATAACTTTCATAAATTCCTCCTCAGAAGTACACTGAAAAAAGGAGGATAATCTTACGTTTTCCCTCAAAGAGATTGATTTTTTAAACCCATAATGATGTCCAGAGTATATAATAGTCTGAGGAGGTAATATCAATAATATTTCATAAATACTGTTATAGAGGTGTGAAATATTACTTTTGGCCCCAATGGTCCGCCCTGTTCTACCTACAAACATTGTATCACCAGTGAATACACTGTTGTCTTTTTTATTCCAAAGACAAATACTATCTGGGTAGTGGCCAGGAGTATGCAAAACTGTTAGTATTTCTTTCCCAATGGGGATAATTTCATGGTGGGTTAATCCTCTATGATTAACTCCAAAATCTTCTTCTTGCAAATAATAGCCACATAGCTGTAATTGGGGGAACTGATCTTTTAAATCTTCAATATATTTGATATGATCAAAATGCGAATGGGTAATAAACAATTTTTCAAGAATGAGGTTCCTTGATTCAATAAATTCGAGAATTTCAGATATATCTACGGCTGCATCAACAATACCAGCTCTTCTGGTAGATTCACACCAAATTAAATAACTGATATTTTTATCAAAACCACCTATAAACGATTTAATTTTCATAATGATAAAATAATTTTGAATAAAATTGTAATAGTTTTAATAATTCTCCAAATCTGAAAATTAATCCACCATTAGAAAAAATTTCCTTATGTTTGTATAAATAAGAAATAGGCAGTTCAGAATTTTGTAAATATTCAGCAAGTTGAACGGATTCTGTAAATGGCACCATTGAATCATGTGCGCCATGTAAAATAAATACTTTCCCAGATATCTCTTTAGACCAATATTTCGGCGATAGTTTTTTTAGTGACTCCTCTTCATTTTTAAAAATTTCCTGTGCCAATTTTCTTACTTCAGAAGTTGCTTTTCCACTAATAATTGAATTAAAAATATCTTTTTGAAAATTAGGGAGCTTAGCAATTTGAATTTCGCATTCATTGTTATTATCTTCAATTGTTAACTGAATTGCTTTTTGAAGTTCAGAGGAATCCCAATTTGTCTTTAAATTTTTTAAATAATTTTGAAAAAGGACTACTAATCCCCATTCGTTGGGGGGGATATGTATTCGCTTTCCGTTTACAGATAAATTTCCTGTCAAAAAATATTGCAATAATGATTGAACGTCAGAGTAGGTACCAAATGTCATTATAGATTTGGGCGGTGGAATCCTACCGTTTATCTCTTGGAGCATTCGCAACATTAGTCCACCACCATAACTTATCCCTGCCATTAATATCTGTTGTGGATTTACTCTTTCTGAATTAATAATCCACTTGTAAAAATATGTAAACCATTG
>CAZGWH010000108.1:0-2345 GCA_964529325.1 uncultured bacterium
AAAATAAATTATCTAATAATGGAACAAGACTTCCATTAATTAATGAAAAAATATATCCATATACACAGATCCTCACTGCTCTAGTATAATCTGTGATGGTAAAATTATAGAATTAAATAAAATATATTGAAGTGCTGAACAATCCCATATAATTCATCCTCAAACCCTATCTTTTTGGCCATACCAAACTCCAGGTATATCATCTATAACTGTAACATCCCTTGGTGGAAAGGATTGAAATTTTGTGTTGCTGTCAGTCCGAAATTCACTCCTGTATTTGTTCTTCCAAACAATTTCAGGCTTTGTAATTTTTAACCCACGTTTCATTTCCTTGCGATCGGATGATGTCTCTTCCGGATGATTAATTATAAGACTCATGGCGACCACAACATTGTGTTTTTTTGCATTTTCACATGTTTTTATTATCTGTTCAACTTTTATATCCTTATTAAATACATTAAGCATTTTTTGACTGAAATGTTCTGCTCCTACGTAAATTCCCCTGCAACCGGCTTTTGACATAAGTTCAAGCATGCCGGGGTAAGCTCCACAGTCGACTCTCGTTTCGCATGCCCAAACAATACTTAAATCCTTTTTAATAAGTAATTCACATATTTCTTTAACACGTTGCTTATCCGCCGTAAAAATATCCTCTCGAAAATAGACTCCAGCTATGTCGTATGTATTTTTAAGATATTCAATATCCTCTACTACCCGTTCCGGACTTTGCTTTGTCCATAACTTTCCCCATATATCTCGAACATCACAAAATGAACATCTATAAGGACAACTCCGCGATGTATTCATAAGAAATATTGGCTCATGATCAGTAAAAGGAATGTTCCATTTGTAAGAACGTGGACTATCCATAAATAAATTATAATCTGCTCGTGGCAAATGATCTAAATCCTTAATTCGTGGGGTTTTAAGCAAAGTCCCGGAAGGCCATTCCCCCTCAACTAGTCCATTTATAACATACTCTGCTTCACCCTGTACCACATAATCAACCCAATCGGGGATTGTATGAGGAAATACAGTCGCATGAGGGCCGCCAACAGCGATTTTTTGGCCATTGCTTCGATTTTTAAGCAAGTCCAAGATTTTTATTGTATCCGCAAAAAGTGGAGTGGAAGCATAAATTCCAATAAACTCATAATCGTCAAGATTATCAGTCCATATTCCAGGGTCTGCATATCTATCCAGTAAATGTACTTCATGGCTATTTTGTTTTAACATTGCTGAAAGATATCCTAGTCCTATTGGAAACCGTTTCTCAGACATACTAAATTGGCCCTTGCGGAGCCCATACCATTTTCTAAACTTTGGATGATTTGGAACCCATGAAGGATACTTAATTTCCTGCTCACCATTGTTTATCAGTAGAACTTTCATATTAAATCATGCACCATGTCTAGTAAAATATTTATTATCCATTAATTTTATGTTTCTGTATTTAATTGATAAATAAGTACCTTATCTTTGACAATTTAGGATAAAATACCTTTTATTTACAGGTTTACTGAATTTCACTATAACCAAGCACTTTAACTTATTTATTACTGCTACAAAAAAATATTATTCAGATATATTTCCTCTTAATAAATAAGTACATCCGGAAATTAGAAATTCATTTAAAATAGAAATATCTAATTTTTTAATTTTCCGCATTTTTAAACCATAACGGATCTCGTGACTTGGTCTAACAAAATATTTTTCACTGTTTAATATTTCTAATCCTAATTCAAATATAAGATTCCTGAAATGATTTATTGTCATGCGACTATTTTGTATTTCCTTCAATTTTGAAATTGAATCCTTATCTTGAGATTTACCCAATATTATTTTTATTAATGAATGTGGAAATAAGGATAAAAATGGAAAATATTTTAATTTTGATTTCAAAATTGTTTGTTGATGTAATCCAAAAGCAGAGTAAAAAGGCGGGAATGTAACCAATAGTTTTGTTTGTTTAGACATAAGTGATAAAACAGATTCCAAAAATATAGTTTTATTATCCAACGGAATATGTTCAATTACATCACGAAGGATTATTAAATGATAATTTTTAGAAATATACTTATTAAAACTTGAATCTGTTATATCACCAACAAGAAAATCAACGGAATCTTCTATTTTCCAATTAAAGTTATTTATTTCAATGCCAGTACATGAACAATTATTCTCTGAAAATGCAGTAATGAAGCCTCCGCTACCACAACCAATATCAAGTATTCTTTTACCATTAATATCAACTCCCCAGTTTTTTAATAATGGAATATAATATTCTCTTGCTAGATTTTTTTGATACTGGAAGTAATAATCATCCCAAGTCAAGAAATCTTTTT
>CAZGWH010000109.1:0-2337 GCA_964529325.1 uncultured bacterium
GAATTAATTTACGTTGTAGTAAGGAGGTATTGATTCTTCATGCCATACTTCATTAGTAAAGTTGTCATATGTGTTTACATCAACAGCAGGACATGTTGTCCAATCCATACCAGTGCATTTATTCCATGCTACGGCACATTTCATAGCAGTTTCATTATCAGGAAAATCTACATGACAAAGAACATCCCATTCACCCATCAGCGCCCAGGAATTTAAGAACTTGCCTCCGTATTTTGTTGTGATTTCTTTACAGGCATTAGTTCTATCTGAACATGCATTTTTTGCACTACCATTTTGATATTTCCCAAAATAGAAATATGTATACATTATTGTTTCTCCTTATGTTGGTTTGATGTTTTACGGATATTTTCTCCTCATCCGTAGAGATAAAGTAACTATAATATTAGCACTAATCAAGCATTATTAAGATAATACTATCTTAATATCTTGTAATATGTAAAAAGTTGTTGTAATATTATTAATAAATTAGTGTATCAATACAATTCTGTATCTAATGAACAAATTATGATTACAATAAAACAATTGTTGAACAATAAAGATAATCAAATTTGGTCGGTTGAACCGAAAACATCAATATTTGAAGCTTTAAAAATAATGTCTGACAAAGAAATTGGTGCATTGCTTGTGTTGGAAGAAAAAAAGCTTGTAGGTATTTTTTCTGAACAAGAAAATACTATTCAACAGCTTGAGAATTATATTACAGGTACTTACAGATAATCATTTTTATATGGGGAAATTCAAGATATTGGAACTTTTACTGTTTGTAGCTGTGGTACTGCTGGCAGCCCTGGTATATGAATCACACAATGATGGTGGTAGATATGTCACTATCCCTGGAGAACATACCGATAACGGTAACGCACTATTGGATACTAGGACAGGTAAAGTATATGCTTGGAGTAAAGAAAGAAATATATGGTATGAAATACGGCTAGCTATCCCCAAAGGTTTTTAATTAGAATTGCCAGGCGAAAATTATCACAGTTCCCGTAAGGGGTGGTGGTAATACTATCTAAGTCTGGTATCGGAGGAGGGCTTGTCTAATTACCCACTCTTACGCTGTAAAAAGTCAAGTCCTCCCCATCTTTTCTAACCCTGACCAGCCCCTCTGCAATAGGGTTTTTGCTATTCCATTTTTATTATCTTTCATTTTTTCCAAAAAAATATTGTAGTCAAATCGGGAGATTTGACGTTGGAATGAGTGTACCCCTTTTTGTACCGTTCTAGCCTTGCGGCTAGGCGGAGTTTAACACCCCGTAAAGAGGTTGGAAATAAAAAAGCCCTCGAGATTATCGAGGGCTTGAGAATATTATTGTTATAGAGGGTAATTTGTATTCATTTACATCCATAAGTGTAAATATTTGCTCCTGTACCATTAATTCTGTATTCTACTAAATCGTCAGGAGTTATTTTAACATCATCATAATTCAACTTAACACCCTGTTCCTCAGCTAAATGAATTTTCCAATTAATAGCCTGTTCTTCCGTAAAATTTAGTTTTGTAAATTCCCCCTGCACATCTACATATTTTCCCTTTGCTGAAAGTGGAAATACAATTTGTCCATCTGTTACTTTAATCCTAATATGTGAATCTGTATTAACATCCTTAACATCTATCCAACATCCTCGCATTGGACATACTTCAGTTATTGTTCCAGAAACTAAAACATCCTTACCCAAGTATTGATTAGGCATATTTAATAATGTACTAATCTCCTCATTTTCCATAAGTGAAATTTCTGTCCCATACTTACCTTCTGGATTGGCTTTATTAAGTAAATCTGTTTCACTTGCTTTTTTATGACAGTTTGAAATGCATATAATTGAAATAATTAGTATTAATTTCTTCATTATTATCCCCTTATTTGATACTATAATTTAATACAGGGTTCGGATATTAGGGCAGAGCAGGAGCAGAGTTAGGGGGGATTAATAATAATCAAACCATTAACGATTCTTCATTACTTGTTGAAGTCACCTGATTTAAAGAATTTACATGAACAATAATTGGTTTATGGTTTTGAGCTTCTACTTTAGATAATTTGCAATATGAAACAATTATTACCAAATCGTTCTTATGGATTAAATGTGCTGCAGCACCATTAATACATACTTCATTAGAATTTTTTTCACCACTAATAATGTAAGTATCAATTCGATTTCCATTAGTTATATCCAATACCTGCACTTTTTCATATTCAATAAATCCTGCAGCATCCATCAAATTTTCATCAAGGGTGATAGATCCAATATAATTTAAATCTGCCCCCGTAACAGTAGCACGGTGAATTTTCCCTTTTAGCATTTCAATTATCA
>CAZGWH010000110.1:0-2310 GCA_964529325.1 uncultured bacterium
TGGTAATCAGGGGTGGGAACTAAATCTTTTACATCCTTATAAAGTTCTCGATGTTGTCCAGTAAAGATGGTTTTAAAGGGAATATCCCTCTTGTCCATTTCTTGAATAACGGGGCTCAGTTTAATTATTTCAGGTCGGGTTCCGTAAGTGATAAGTATTTTATTTATGACAAATCTCCTGGAATTTATTAATAAATAATTTGGCTCGATTTTCCCAAGTATTGTGTTCAATCGCTAGTAATGATTTTTCTTGATAATTTTCAAGATTCTTTTTGTTGGTTTTGAATTCTAGCAATTTTTGTTTTAATTCTATTGGGCTATCTATTTGAATAATAGCATCTTGTATACGTAAATCTATTAATGTTTTGTTGTGTAATCTTTCAGAAATAATGGCACAACCAGATGCCATAGCTTCAAATATTCCTGATTCAAAATCATCTAAATTTTTATTTGAATAATGGATATTTATAGAAATCTGAGACTCCCTTAAGTCTTTGAAATAGTCGTCACCATACTTTCCATTTATTCCATCATATAATTTTCTCGATGGGAATAACCACCATCTTCTTCTCAAAGAAAGATTTCTATTAAATATGGCAAACCGTTTTTTATCAGTTTCTGTTGTAATAATTTCTTTTGGTGCAGCATTATGCATTACCATTGTTTTATTTTTTATATGTGGAAATTCAACGATAATTCTTTTCATGCAAGAGTATGAGTGAACAAAAATCCATGAAAAAATATCACTATTAAGGAGTTGATCCACATCAGTTTTTAATTGAAGAGGCTCAGTGCTCCAAAATATAATCGGGATATTACACTCTTCGAAAATTGTAGGGGGAAGGTGTTCCCCACGCTGTAGGAATATTAGTTGATTTTCACGGCTTTTTTCTTGAATTTTTCTTTTTAATGAATCAGTGCCCTCATTTTTTCGAATTGAGCGATAATCTATCATTTCTAAATGTATTTGTAAATCTTGGAATGCTTTTGCTAACCAATATTCAGCTCCCCAACCAATATGTGAGTGGACGCCGATGTAAAGAATTTTCATTTTAAATTATATTTAGTTAAATCTCTTCCCCATTTTTCAGCTAAAAGTTGTCTTGAGAATTTTATATTAGTATTAGTATTAGACTTAAACCTTGATTTTCCACATTTATGATAGACAATTGATTTGGAACAAACTTTTATATTCCATCCAACTTTCAATAATTTAAGGCTTAAGTCAATATCTTCACATGAATTCTTAAATCCTTCATCGAAAAAATCAATTTGTTCAAGTGCATTTTTTTTTGCTAAAAAGCAAAACCCTCCTAACACTGAAACAAATTTATCTGCGGTTATTTTATTATGTTCAATTACCATTGGTTGTTCAATGTTATTCAATTTCCAAGTCGCAGAATTGGTGATATTTTTTTTTAAAAATCCTGATCTACTTTGCATAATTGGTCCGCAAGCTCCAACAGATTCATTTTTATCTAAACATAGTACTAGTTCATTCAGCCAGTTATTATTTGGAATTGTATCATCATTTATTGATCCCAAGTAATCAATAGAAGAAAATTTATTAATCAAATATTTCCAACCAGCATTATTGGCACCTGCAAAGCAAGAATTATTTTTTAAATTGATTATTTCAATATTATGAGCCCGCAATTTATTTACATAATTATTTATTTTGCGATTTCCATCATTCACTACACATACTAATAAATCTTTTCTATTGTTTGTTTTGAAAATTAATGAAATAATATTTTTAATATATTTTTTTTGAATTATAGGAATAATAATTCCAATCCGTGGTTTACTTATCATTGCAAAATCCTTAATATTTCTTCATCTCTATGATCCCAATTGTAATCCTTTTCAATGCGCTGGCGTGCGGTGTGTGAATGTTCAGTTACCTTGTGGGGATTATCAATATAATAAATCATTATCTCAGCCAAATGAGATGGGTCAATAATTACTTTATCCATAGGCATTGACCCTTTTTTGACCTTTTTGGGTTTAATTAACCTTCCCTCAATATTATCATCTATCCACTCATTCATGGTTGGATAGTCAGTTGTAACGACGGGCATACCCGTACACATGGCTTCCGTAATAGTTAATCCCACCCCCTCTTTAATTGTGGGATAAATATATACATCCCCCATAGAAAAGAGTCCACCTGATTCATTCTCAGCAGTTTGAAAATGTATCTCACATTGTGGGTTATTATTAAAATATTTCATAAAAGATTTTTTTACACGATGTTCACTATTTTCTACTGCTGTGGCAATAAATGAGTAAGCATGGGATTTAGGTGAAA
>CAZGWH010000111.1:0-2200 GCA_964529325.1 uncultured bacterium
CTTTTTATCTTCCATTTGATTTTGATATACCAAAAAATACTATTATTTTCAATAGTGAGGATTTGAACAAGACTACAGCCTGGGTGTTTGAAGAGGATCGGGGGAAATATTATTTCGATCTATTGGAAAAATTTCCTGTAATAGATTGGAGTTATCATAATTTAGATAAAATAAATAATCAAAACAAAATTTACTTACCACTTTTGTTTTGTGAAGCATTAAATACGAATTTTTTAAGAACAAATAAACAATATTTTTTATTTGTTGGTGCCTTAACGAACTATAGAAAAAAAATACTTCTACAACTTTCTGAAAAAATTGACCTTAGAACTATAAATACAGAAACAGGAAGTGATTATGGTTTCTACAGAGATAAATTAATGATGGAGGCTTGTGCAATTATAAATTTACATAAAAGTGAAGAAGTAGATTATTTTGAAAGTGTCAGATGTTTTTATCCACTAATAAATCAAGTTCCAGTAATATCTGAAGAAGTAAATTTTCATAAAAAAGATAATTACTATCAAGATTCTATATTTTTTATTAAGAAAAAAAATTTTATTTCAGAATTTATTAATTTAATTAATAATAAAGTAGAATTTGAAAATCAATCAAAAATAAAATTATCTAATTTTGAAAAAAAAGATGGTTATAACTCATTTAAAAATTCAATCTATAAAATTTTAGATAATATCTAATATGGATTTAATTTATGCAAATATTAAAGGCGTATTTTGTGCTTCGATCGACGCTGTCACAAACTATAATAATGGGTTATTTTACAAACCAATTCTGAAATTCACATTACTCAATTGAATAAAAAATATGTAGATGCCAAGGGTGTTGTTCGATATGAACTAATTGATCTAAATAAAATTATTTATTATATAAAAATTAATTTAATTAAATGAAATGAAAAAAAATGAATTGAAATACTTACATTTAAGTAATACAGGAAAAGTAAGTGATAAATGGGAGTCTTATCTTGATTATTATAATGAGATATTTACACCATTAAAAGATAAGGATATTTCCTTATTAGAAATTGGTATACAGAATGGAGGATCTCTTCAAATATATTTAAATTTTTTTAAAAATGCAGAAATAATTATTGGATGCGACATTGACGATAATTGCCGTAATTTAGATTATGATGATAAAAGAATTCAAGTTGTTATTGGCAACATAAATTCAAATGAAACTCATGGAAAAATATCATCTCTAAAAAACCAATTTGATATATTAATTGATGATGGATCACATATTTCTTCAGAAATTATAACTTCATTTATTAAATATTTTCCAATGGTAAAACCGGGTGGAATATATGTCATTGAAGATCTTCACTGCTCATACGATTCATATAATACTGGATATTATGGAGGTGGAATATTGAATGAAAATAGTGCTATCAATTTTTTTAAAAAAATAATTGATGTAATAAATAGTGAGTTTTGGACTAATGCAATTAATTTACAAACCTATCTATCACAATTTTTTCCAAAAGATTTACCACAACTAATTATTGACGGATCAATCAAATCAATTGAATTTAGAAACTCTATAATCACTATTAGAAAAAGCAAAATAGGAGAAACAAATAAGCTTGGTAAACAAATGATAACGGGAAAAGAGATGGAAGTAGCAAATTTCACTCACAACCCAGTTTCTCCGATTGACTAGCTATTAGTAGGTATGTCCTAACCTCCCTCTCCAGTAGCTAATGGATTTAATTAAGAAATACCATACTGGGAACGGTAACTCTCAATCCTGCTGATGATATTTTTATCATCATTGGCTTTAAGGTAATCAACGATATGGGATAAGTTAATAATGCTCACAACGGCAATACCAAAATTTTGTTCCACTTCTTGAATGGCTGAGAGTTCACCTTCGCCTTTCTCTTGTCGGTCCAATGCAACCACCACTCCTTTCGTGTTGGCGCCATTAGCTTCAATAATGTCTTTTGCCTCTCTGATTGCTGTTCCTGCAGTTATGACATCATCTATAATGAGAATGTCTCTCTCTAGAGGATGACCGACAATGTTTCCACCTTCACCATGATCCTTGGCTTCTTTTCGATTAAAGCTATAGGGAACATTTCTGTTGAAACTCTCATTAAGCGCAATAGCTGCTGCAGCTACGAGTGGAATTCCTTTATAGGCAGGGCCAAATAGAACATCAAATTTGATGCCGCTGG
>CAZGWH010000112.1:0-1916 GCA_964529325.1 uncultured bacterium
GTAGCATAAGAATTTTGTTTTTCTACGCCTCTCATTTGCATACACATATGCTCACCTTCTAATACCACCGCAACCCCCTTAGGCGATAAGACATCATTAATAGTTTCAGCAATTTGATGGGTCATTCGTTCCTGAACCTGTAGCCGACGCCCATACATTTCAACAATACGGGGGATTTTTGAAAGTCCGATAATATTTCCATCTGGAATATATGCCACATGGGCTTTCCCAAAAAATGGGAGTAAATGGTGTTCACATAAACTAAAATAATCAACATCTTTTACCGTAACCATTTCATCATATTCTTCTTTAAAAACAGCATCATTAATTACAGTGCTTAATTCTTGTTTATAACCTTTTGCTAAAAATTCCCATGCTTTTGCAACACGTTCTGGGGTTTTTACTAATCCTTCTCTATTAGGATCTTCCCCAATTTCAATGAGTAATTCATTAATAAGCATTTCAATTTTCGATACATTCTTTTCAGTCATTATTTAGGTCCAAAATAAATGGTTGATATAGTGGGTGTTTCCTGAAGTTTTATTGAATAGAGTTTGGCAGGAGATGGGATATTATTCACCAATTTTTCCCAAATATACACTACCATATTCTCCGTTGATGGCTGTCTATTTTTAAAGTAGTCAATATCCTTTTCTATTTGGCTGTGGTCAATTTCTGAAAGCACTAACTCTTGAACAATTTTATTTAAGGTATGCAAATTAATAATAAATCCTGAATCTTCATTAATTTTCCCGGAAATGGTGATATCTAAATCATAATTATGACCATGTAAATATATATCATCGCCGAAAATTTCAAAGTTTTCTTTTTCTGACCACTTTTCATTCCAATATCGATGCGCGGCACAGAATTTATATTGTTTAGTAATGTATGGCATTTTGCTCTTTGTATGATAGAAATGTTGATTAATTTATTGTATCCTGCAAATATTTTCAGAATATAAAATTTACAGGTTCTATATGAATTTAGCCAATGAGAGTTTGTGGAAGTTTACTTAAAATAATAGCCCATTATTGCCCAGCCAAGGAATATGCCAACAACCCCCATTATACCCACAATATTATCTGGAGATGGAGGTTTAAATCCAAAAATTGCAAAAAGAGCTCCAACAATTACTCCTAATCCACAAGACTGTAATGCAAGATAAAGCTCGGTTTTATTAAAAAATTGATCCATATTAAGTCTCTCCTAATTTTGATGGACACAGATTGGAAATCACACATTTATTACATTTTGGTCTATTAGCAATGCAAACTGCCCGACCATGGTCAATGAGCAAATGTGCAAAGAGTGTCCAATCATTTCTATTTATTATTTTTGATAATTCAGTTTCTATTTTAACTGCATTTTTTGTTTTTACAAATTTTAATAGATTCGTTATTCGAGTAACATGGGTATCTACAACAATAGAAGGAATTCCCTCAATATTACCCAATACAACATTAGCAGTTTTTCGCCCTACACCGGGCAGTTTCACCATTTCATTCAACGTATTAGGTAAACTACCACCATATTCATTTACAACTGATTCAGCCATTGCCTTAATTGACTTAGCTTTGTTATTGTAAAACCCGGTACTATAAATCTCCTTTTTTATCGTTTCAATAGGAAGCATTACAAAATCTTGAGGAGTTGGATAGTTAGCAAATAATCCCTTTGTTACCTTATTCACTCTTTCATCTGTGCATTGTGCAGATAAGATTGTGGCAGTCAATAATTGGAAAGAGGACTCATATCTGAGAGAACATTTTGAATCAGGGTATTCCAGCTTCAAATTTGTTACTATCTTTTCCATACGAACTTTCTTTTTAATTAAAGATTCAACAGGCATTATTAATTTTATTCAATATTGAGTCTAAATTTTTTAATAATTTATTCCGTCGCAATACCATATC
>CAZGWH010000113.1:0-1878 GCA_964529325.1 uncultured bacterium
AGTTTTAATATTTTCCATTGCTTAATTTAGTCCTTTTATAAAAATAGTGGGCCACCATAAGTGACCCACTTTTCCAAACCGGATAGACAAACTATCCGTTCCTTTAGGGAGAATATATTATAATTTATTTTATTAAGAGTGCTTTTTGAACTTGAGCAGAAGCCAATTTCCCATTTTCTATAACATTCAATTGGACAAAATAAACGCCGGAAGGCAGTTCCGATGCATTCCATTGAACCGCATGTTGACCAATATTCATAGTTTCCAATTCAATATCTTGAACGGATTCTCCTAAAATATTAAATATAGATATTTCCACATCCGCAATTTTATTTAATGAAAATTCAATATTAGTCGTTGGATTAAATGGATTTGGGGAAATTTGATCAAAAGAATAATCTTGCGGAATATTTAAATCCGATATTTCTAAATCACTAAATGCATTAGGGTTATCATTTGAGAAAATGTAATTACCACAAACTTCATCTTCTTGAAATTCAAGTATTAATTGTGTATCATCATCATTTGAAATTATTTCACCAGATAGTTCACCACCATCATTAGGCCCTTCATCATAATAAAAATTTAAAATTATATAATTTTCATTTATAGAAAAATCTCCAATTGTATGAACCCCTGAATCAAAATAAATACCTCCTGCTAATTCACAATTCCCTTGATTTAAATCGTTTCCAAAATTACAATTAATATTAATATTCCATTCACCATTAGTCTCCTCACACCAATTTTGTGAATCTCCTAAATCTGAAGACCAAATACAATATTCGTCTCCATACCAATCAATAAACCAATAACCGCCGGCATTTTCACAATCTTCTTCTGAAGTTTCATTAAAATAACAAATTTCTTCGTTATCCCAAATAAAAGCCCAAATTCCACCGGCATTTTCACAGTCCTCCTGTGTAGTTGAATAACTACAATCTTCTTCTTCTTCATGCCATGTACCACCAGCGTATTCACATACTTCCTGAGAGGAATTACTATTCCAATTGCAATCTGAATTATCATCAAAATCACCATTCGCATTTTCACAATCTTCTTGATTTGGTGGATTTATAAAATTACAGTCAACATCCATATCACTTTCACCAAATGTTCCATCTTCAAAAAAATATAAGTTTGGCAACATAAATGTTAAGTCAATTTCTCCATTATTTGTAAACTCATCAAGCCCTTCTGAAGAAAACCAAAAAGCCCAATACTCTTCACCTTCAATACATTCTCCATCACTTGGGATATTATCATCTGTATTTTCTTGCCAAATTCCACCTTCTCCGCAAAGGCATTCATCAATATTATCAAAGTCAATCTCTACTGCAGAATAAGTATAAAAATCAAATGTATAGCAAGTATCAAAATACATCCAAATCCCATTGTTATTTGTACATATTTCTTCAGAAATTAATAAACTGCCATCGCCATCAAGACATATCCCCTCAATATTTGTATAAAATTCTCCACTGCAATCACTATTTCCATAAACACCAAGTGTTTCAGGGTTCATTATTACGCATGATTCAGTATCAGCTCCACCACATACACCTGAACAATCATACATATTTCCTTCGCAATCACATTCATTTTCCCTCATATAAATACAACCATCATCACTTACCGCAGTTGGATCATAATTACAGGCATCGGGATCATCACATTCTTCTAAATTAGAAGCATGAATTGGATTCATTCCATTTTGTAGAATTTGTTGTATTGAATTCATTTTATTTAACCCAAATGGATTTTCTGCAATCATAATTGAAAACATTATCATTGTAATTAATAGCACTTTATTCATCATTTTCTTTTCCTTTTTTAATTAAAATAAACATATATACTTTACTTGTCAAGAATAATGCC
>CAZGWH010000114.1:0-1805 GCA_964529325.1 uncultured bacterium
GGATTATATTTTGTTAAACTGGATGCAAGTGGTTTTAGTGATACGCAGAAGTTAATGTTGGTGAAGTAAAAAAACTATAATATAATTTACATTGAAGAATTAAATTGGTCTATATTTAGAACAGTCATTAAATATCTACTATTTTACAATATCATGTATATTGCGTATATTATAATAGCTAATATATTAGTAAATAAATTATTATAATATATATAAATGGCAATATAATGACTGATAAAGAATTTCATATAGATAATTTTAATCCCTTGGCAATTGCAGAAAAATTAGCCCAGCGGATGAAACAAAAACGGATATTGTTAAATATTTCGCAACAAATACTATCTGAAAAATCGGGGGTAAGTTTAGGTAGTATTAAAAGGTTTGAGCAAACTGCACAAATTTCACTAAAACATCTATTAAATATCGCATTAGTGTTAAATAGCTTGGATGAATTTCATAATCTGTTTCCAAATAATCAATACCAAAGTGTTGATGATATTGTTAAGCAAACAGAAGTGAAGACCCGTAAAAGAGCAAGAAATGTTTGACCCTGTCAATTTGCTCAATATTTCTACGGATAATCAACTAATGGGGCGAATGGTATTATCTCCCTCAAAGGTATGTGTATTCGAATATGACCCTGATTATCTAAAAAATGGTCTTTCACTTTCTCCATTTTATTTACCTTTACAAGCAGGTGCAATCACAGGTCGAATTGAGCCCTTTAATGGATTATTTGGTTTGTTTAATGATAGTCTGCCCGATGGATGGGGAAATCTACTGATTGATAGATTTTTAGTAAGTGAAGGTATTTCACCTAAATCACTTTCCGTATTGGATAGGTTGAGCATTGTAGGTAAATCTGGAATGGGAATATTGACTTATGAACCTGAACATAAATTGGTTTCACATCAGCAAATTGATGATTTAAATTTACTTGCTTCAGAAGTTAGAAAGATCCTTCTGGAAACAGACTATAAATCGGGGATATTAAATGAATTGATGGCAATGGGTGGTTCATCTGGTGGAGCAAGGCCTAAAGCGATGATTAACATAAAAGGAGAACCATGGATTGTTAAATTCAGGTCATCGCATGATGTTAAAAATATTGGAGAGGTAGAATATCAATATTCTGTTATTGCAAAAAAATGTGGTATCGAAATGCCTGAAACTCGCTTATTAGAAAATCAATATTTTGCAGTAAAAAGATTTGATAGAAATGGAAGTGAACGAATACATACTCATTCTGCTTCTGGGTTGCTTTACGCTGACCACCGAATCCCGTCGTTAGATTATGTCGATTTGATAAAAGCGACATTTGCATTAACAAAAGACATAAACGAATCTTATAAATTATTTAGATTGATGGTATTTAATATTCTAACAGGTAATATGGATGATCATGCTAAAAACTTTTCATTTATCTTGAAGGATAAACAATGGTATTTATCGCCTGCTTATGATTTGGTACCATGTGTAGGATATAATGGCAACCATTCAACAACAATTCTAGGAAAAGGAACTGCAGAACGAAAAGATATTTTAGAAGTCGCAAAATTATGTAATCTAGAATTTAAGTTAGCAGAAAACATTTATGATAAAGTTTATGAATACTGTGAAGATATTCGAATAATTTGAATTAGATTTTTTAGATTAAAATTCTAAAGTAAAAATTCAATCTAAAATAATAGGTTAAAACAGTGGTTACATTATGTGTACACACCTTCGTAAGTGCTTCATTTATATAGGGTTTCGGAGGGCTCATAACCCAAAGGTCGCAAGTTCAAATCTTGCTCCCGCTACTC
>CAZGWH010000115.1:0-1681 GCA_964529325.1 uncultured bacterium
GGCATTATTCTTGACAAGTAAAGTATATATGTTTATTTTAATTAAAAAAGGAAAAATGAGATGATGAATAAAGTGCTATTAATTACAATGATAATGTTTTCAATTATGATTGCAAAAAATCAATTTGGATTAAATAAAGTTAATTCAATAGAACAATTTATACAGAACGGAAATAATCCAATCAATACTTCCAATTTAGAAGAATGTAATGATCCCGATGCCTGTAATTATGATTCAGATGCAGATAGTGATGATGGATGTATTTATATGGCCGGAAATGAATGTGATTGTGAGGGAAATATGTATGACTGTTCTGGTGTTTGTGGTGGTAATGATGATAATTCGTGTGTAATTATGAATCCTGATTCAATGGGGTTTTATGAAGGCCAAGAATGTAGTGGTGAATTAATATCTACATTAGAGGGAATTTGTTTTGATGATGGAAATGAATTTTCAATTAATGAGGAAATGTGTATCACTGGAGGAGGAATGTGGGTGTATTTTGATACATGTTATTCATTTGATTTTTATAATGGTTCATTTATTGAATTAGATTTTGAAAACTTCAATGAATGTATGTGTGGGGAAGATGGTATATATGAAGAAACTATTGATGAATATGATGAGCCTGTGGGTGAATGTATTGAAGGTGAAGAACAACTCTTTACAACTTGGCTTTCTTCTGTTGAGTTTAATGAATTATTTGATCTTTCACAGAATGGACCAAATTTATACTTTTATGATGATGGAACATTTGGAGAAAGTAACATTGATACTGATTGCATCTTTTTAGAAATACCATCCCAAGAAGCCTGCGAATCCGCAGGGGGAAATTATGATGATGACTCAGAATGTAATTGGGATGAAGAGGCAAATCAAGAAGACTGTGAAATTGCAGGAGGAGTTTGGTATTATGGAGATTGTGAAATAAATAATAATGAGACTTGTACTGCATTAGGTGGTGAATGGGAAATTGATATCGATTGTGATATTCCTGCAGTACAATTTATATGTGAATCAGCTGGAGGTGTTTATTATGGACCGGGAATTCATACAATTGGAGATTTTTCTATAAATGAAAATTCTATATTTTTAGATTTTTATTATGATGAAGGGCCAAATGATGGTGGTGAACTATTTGGTGAAATAAATTCAAATGATGAGGATACACAATTAATACTTGAATTTCAAGAAGATGAAGTTTGTGGTAATTATATTTTCTCAAATGACAACCCGAATGCATTTAATGATTTAGAAATATCGGATTTTAACATTCCGCAAGATTATTCTTTCAATCGGATTTCGCCGAATCCATTTAACCCAACGACCAATATAGAATTCTCATTAAATAAAATTTCAAATGTTGAAATATTCATATTTAATATTTTAGGGGAATCTGTTCAAAATATTGAATTGGGAATGATGAATATTGGTCAACATGCTGTTCAATGGAATGCATCGGAACTGCCTTCTGGTGTTTATTTTGTCCAATTAAATATATTAGAAAATGGAAAGTCGGCTTCTGCTAAGGTTCAAAAAGCACTCTTAATTAAATAATTTATATCATATTCTCCATAAAGGAATATATAGTTTTTCTATTTGGTTTAGAATAGTGGGTCATGAATAGTGGCCCACTATTTTTATAAAAGGACTAAATTAAGCAATGGAAAATATTAAAACT
>CAZGWH010000116.1:0-1638 GCA_964529325.1 uncultured bacterium
TTAATTATAAATTATCTGATATATAATTTGAACAATATCATTAACATTTACGATGATATCTCCATTCACATCACCAATATCATTAATTTCACTTGTCGCTTCCATCGTTCCCATAATTACAGAAACTAAAATTACAATATCCGCCACATTTAAATTATTATCAAAATTTACATCACCATCTAAAATTATACTCGGTTGGTATTCTGTAGTAATTAATATTGAAGTTTCACTTGCAATTGGTTCTGCTCCGTGAGCATAAATATTATTATAGGAATATTGTATACCGTCATCTTGAAATTTATTTTCTATACCTATTGTTGAATACTGACCATGGAGAGGAATAGATGCTTCATAATCTCCTACACTTGTATTATTAAATGTTTTATAATTTATTAATATTTCGCCATCTTTATTTTCCTTAGGATATAAAATTATTTGAAAATCTTCTTCATCATTTTGGAAAAATGTCCGCATGTCGGACCATTCAATAATAAACCTATTTTGTCCTTCATCATAAAATGATAAAACGGCACCTCCGAATCCATCACGAATATATTCTTGATATAAATTTAAATTTTTTGTACTTCCAACTGGGATTTCATGTCCTTCATCACAATCACCTGAATCATTTAAAAAACAAGTTAAGTCGCATCCATATTCTTGGCTTTCACAATCTGGCCACCCATCCCCTATCCATTCTATTGGGCAACAATCCCAATCATTTGAACAGTCATAAACATATCCAGGTTCACATTCACTATTTAGTGCTTTTAAATCATCCCAAAATCCAGCAACCATAGTCGATGGTCCACCAGGACCAGGAATTGGATAGTTTCTAAAACTTGTTGAAGCTGATTCTCCAAATGATATCCACCCATTAGAACTAACAGTTATCTTATCATAATCTTCGCCATAATATTTAAATGAAAATGGTAGCTCAACAATTGATGATGAACCTGTTAACGGGTTTCCATCTCCATTGTCAACAATAAATAAATTTTCACCTAATCCATCATAATATGGATCTATCTCATGCCATAAATATTCAGGTGCTATTTCGTTTTCAATATCTTCAGAGCCAATTATATAATACCCATAATTATCAGGTCCTACAGGATCTGTCGATTCAATCTCGCCGACTTGAATATATAAATATTCAATTTGATTATATCCATCTTCATTAAATAAGCGTACTGGAATATTATAATAAGAACCATTCTCAACAAACTCAGACACATATAGTTCAAATTGAGAAGATTCAATAATTTCACTCGGATTAATATCACCTAAACTTATAATATAATTTGAAATTCCTAAATCACTTCCATTATATAATATTTTGGCTTTTAAGTTATCAATTGGTAGGATTCCTGTGTTTTCAATAATAAAGTTAAAATCTATTAAATAATTTCCTTGGTGTAATATAGCAAAATTATCATTTAAACTAATTTGAGGATGATAACCTTCGATTTTAAAATTATAAGTTGAATTCCATATATTATTGTTTTCATCCATTATTTGTAAATTTAATGGTATTTCCTCATTATGAAATACATTACTTGAAATTTTTATTTCAAAAGGACCAATTGTGCTCTGTGAAAATGGTGCAATGCCTGAATTATTTATTACACCTTGGAT
>CAZGWH010000117.1:0-1630 GCA_964529325.1 uncultured bacterium
TTTTAGGGGGAGATCGAGATTTAATTAGGCAAGGTGCAAGCTCAGAATTACTTGACCATAAAATTGGTGGTTGGGAATTTTTTAATGGTGAATGTAATTCTAATTTCACATCAATATCTACATCAAATAATAATATGTGTAATGAACCGGATTCACCAGAATTTGATCCTTATATTGAATTAGACGATGTAGTAACAGAAGTTTATGACGATGAATTGAAACAAAATTTTTACCCAGAGCTTTTTGAACATGAACCATATTATGATAGTAATGAAAATAATATTTATGATGAAGGTGTTGATGTTTTATTAAATGATTTAAATGATAATGGAGAATGGGACTCATTTGAAGATTCTAAGTATAATGAGTTTGGTCAAGTTGAAAAAGGAAAAGGTGATGAACGATCAATTAATACTGAGTTTGTGGAAAGTGTATATAATATTGGATTAGAATATTGGTATAGTGAAAATTTTGCAGTTCGGGCCGGCTATATACATGACCAAGAAGGTGATATAAAAGTACCCACAATGGGAGCAGGGCTTCGCTTTGGTGGTTATGGATTCGACTTTGGTTATACCGGTGGGGCAGAAGGTCATCCTCGTTCAAATACAATGTTCTTTTCTATAAATATGGAACTTTAAACAAAAGTTGTCTAATTTTTATAAGATTGTAATTTTAACTACCCTCGTTTTCGGGGGTGGTTTGTTTTCTACACCTGTTGTAAACTCAGTATTAAATGTTGAAAATACAGATATTAATCTTTTAATTGGTTTAAGAATTCAATTTTCCCAGCCTGAAATTGATAATAGTACAAGTGGTGATGAAACATTTTTTTTAAATGAAATTGATGAAAATATTTTATCTAGATGCGATGGTTTTTTTGTTGATTTACCTCCACATAATCAATCTTATTTTCAATCTCAAATGAATGCTGTTAATAATTATTTTAATTCTGTTTCAAATGGAAATATCAATTTTGATATTGAAATGACTGAAAATATTTTAACAGCAAATGAAGGTATGGCATATTACGCAAGTTCTGATACAACTTTAGGTGATTTATTTATTGAAGGAATAAATGGATTTAATTCAGAAATTGAATCCATAGTTTTAGATTATTTTTCTGATTTAGAAACGGGTTTAGAACAAACTTTGATTGTTTTATTTCATGCGGGAATTGGTCAAGATTTTGCAGTTCCTTTTTTAGACCCAACTCCAAATGATTTAAGCAGTGCATATATTGAAGAAACAATGTTGAGAGTTTTACCTTCAATTTCAGGAACAGAAATAAATAGAGGAATTTTATTACCTGAAGTTCAAAATCATATTTATTATGATGTTATTGAATCTATTTTTAACGGAGAAGATGATTTTTGCGATTATCAAATCGGAATGACTGGAATTTTTTCTTTTTTAGTTGGGTATGCACTTGGATTACCGCCTTTATATAATGTTGAAACAGGTGATGCGGGTGTTGGTGTTTTTGGGTTAATGGATCAGGGATCAAATAATGGAAGAGGTGTGATACCTTCCCCTCCTACAGCATGGAGCCGAATTAATGCAGGTTGGGTTGAACCAATTATATTAAATGAAAATGGATTCCATGAAATTTATTCACGAAATATAGAAG
>CAZGWH010000118.1:0-1501 GCA_964529325.1 uncultured bacterium
TATTTGAGAATCATTATTTAAATCAGCTAAGGCATTATATTCTACACTTAATACTAAGTTTACTGTCGCAATAACATCTAAAACATTTATAAGATTATCCTGATTTACATCACCGAGAATAGAAAAAGTTGTTTCTTCTGCAAAGTCAAAGACAGCATCTTCAACTTGAATTACAGCATTATAATTATCAATATTACATAATACAATTACTCCAATATCGTCGGATAAAGAAATAAACATTTCTGTAGAGCTACCTTCATCACCACCATTATGTCCAAATAAAGTACGATTATTTTCATTTTTATAATACCAAATTAATCCTTGAACAGGGTCAACATTGGGATATGGTATAGATTTAATTAATTCAATTGTATTTGATTCTAATAGTTGGAAACCTTGAGATTGACCATCGTTCATATAAGCCAACATTATTTTAGAAAGATCATGTGCTGAAATTCGTAATTGCCCAGAAGGATAATCACCATATCCATAATGATTTAAAGGAGAAAAATTAGTTGCTCCTCCACTTCCTGTACCATTTTCACCACAAACTTCCTCATAATCATTACAACAATCGCCATAATATGTACATTCACTATCACATGCACATGGGTTATTTTCATCATATATTCCACACCCAATATCATAGCAGGTATTTCCATTTCCGCCTGAAACCTCATAGGGTAAAGCAACTTCATTAATATTTACTTCAGATAAAAACCATCCCGCATTTGTGATACCAAGAGGTTCAAAAATATGTTCATTGCAATATTCATTAAATGGTTGTTCACTTAATACTTCTACTAAATAACCAATTAATGCTGCACCTATATTGCTATAGGCATAATTCGTGCTCGGTTGAGAATTAGTAAAATTCCCATTTGCATTATAAAATTCACCAGCTGGAGTTAAATATTGCTCAAGGTAATACCCTAATTCCAATTCAGGATCACCATCATAATAAGGCATGACTGACCAATTATCTTTAATTCCAGATGTATGAGTAAGAAGCATTTTAAATGTAATTGGTGTATTGGGATGGTCTGGATGATTTACTATAAATGGTAAATAATTATTAATGTGATCGTCTAATGCAAAATACTGGTTTTCCCATAATTGCATAAGTGCTGTTGCTGTAATAGTTTTTGACACTGACGACAAAAGAAATAATGTATTTTGATCAACAAGAATACTATCATTTATATTTGCGTAGCCATAGGTATTTCCCCAAACAGTACTCCCATTTTTTACTATAGAGACTGATAATCCTGGAAGATTATTATTTACCATGATAGATTCAATAAAAGAATTTAGCTCCGTTTCATCTCTAAATACATGGTTATTTCTAACTTCTTCTACTGCTGGAACTTGAGATTTACGATTTGAAAAACGGTTTTTGGGTGAAGTAAAAACAAAACTTAATAGTAAAGTTACAAAAATTAGATAATTTATTTTTTTCATATTAATTTCATTTATTTTAATTGATTTTAATTGATTTTAA